>CALJIQ010000361.1 GCA_937973995.1 uncultured Saprospiraceae bacterium | reverse complement strand
TATACTGAACACGGGATAAATATCCGATTTTCCAATACTGTTTATTTGTTGAATTGTTGAACTGTTTATCCAAGTATAGTTTGTAAACGAATAAACAGTTAAACAAATAAACGATTCAAGCATTTTCGGTAATTTATCCCGTCCGTAGTATAAGTAGTGGAACATTTATTTTTCAATGTCCCTAACACCTTAATAAGGTGTATAATTAATAATCAATAATTAATCAACTAAGTTCGGAACGAAGGATGAATAAGAAGAGGGAAATGATTTTTCATGTCATGGATTATCCGTATCCGTACTGCATCATCCGCTTTCGTTTCTCAATAGTTATGTTTGTTTTTTTTTGATTGATGTAGTATGTTATTGTCTCTCTAATTAGTTGCTGATTCCTCAAATGTCAATAATGCTAAGTAGGTAGCCCAATTAATAAGATAGGATGGGCGGTAATCTTTTGGTTCAGTTGTAAAAAAATTACATAGGCAACGGATTTTAAGTAACGATAAAAGAACCTTACTAAAGGACAGAGTTTTGTCATTACTTGAGCTTGATAAAATCAAGTGTCTCTTCGATATTCCATTAGAAACATTGGGTCGAAACAATGCACAGCAAAGCCATCTGATAGATAGGATATGCTATTTGTTGCGTCTGTTTATTTAGTATCGAATCTTTCCTCTTTTGATTTATTTCTCGTTAGTCCGTTTTGAGGAAAATGGTAGGATAATACATAAGAAGCGAAAGGAAAATCTCTAAAGATGGAGATGTTCGTTATAGCCTTCTTTTACGTGTAGTATGCTCTTTCGATTTTCTGACATAAAGTTAGAAAAAGTCACAGTATTTACCTCCTTAAGTTATTAACAAAATGTGGATAACTTTATTAAAAAATTGATTTTCAAGGGTTTATTTATTTTGACATTTTTTCCACAATGTGGATAACCTTAATGTGGAAAATTTCAAATCTTACTAACAAGATAGTGAAAAATAAGAAAAATAACAAGGAATTCTAAGATTGAGAAGGTGAATTCTTTAATTATGCTACTTTTAGGAAAATTATTTAAGAGGCAGGCTACGGCAAGCGCATTCTATTGTTGAGTTGTGTAATTGTTGAGTCCACTCTAAAAAGTCTGTTTTAATGAAATATCGAAATAATTACATTAAATATTTTTTTGTAAATTTTTGATTTTCAGCAAAATATAGATATGCCAAATTTTAAAAATTTGGCATATCTCGCTCAAAATGACTTTTTAGAGTAGGCTCATTGTTTATTTGTTTAAGGTATGCTAAGTATTACACTAAACGAATAAACAGATAAACCAATAACCATTTCACGCGCATGCTGAAGCAGCAGGAAAAATACAACTATGATCAACTACTCAGAAGCAACCATTCAAAATATCATTGTCCATAAAGTAGGCAATCAATCTAAAGACGAAGGGATAATCGTGTCAGCAGAACCTTTGCGATTGGATGAAGGTATGGCAGATTTACTGACCCATTATTTTTTAAAGCCTTTTACGAAGGTATCCGAAACCTTTCAGTTTGTTCAACGCGAAGCTCCCTCCACCAATAAGGTGCAAGAAATAACAAAACAGGTATTTGAGCAACCTACTTCTTTTTATGATGATTCTGTGGGCTTATTGGAACATTTGTACGCACAATCCAACCATCCGCATATCAAACCGGGAGACTTATTCATTGTATTTTTCAAGGATATATTATTGGGGGATGAATTAACGAATGCGGTAGGTATTTTCAAAGCGGAAAGCAAAGAAGATTTTTTAAAAATAGCACAAGATGCTCGGAATCTATTTGTGCAAAAAGAACGGGGGATTGGCTTGCGAAAATTGGATAAAGGTTGTTTGGTTTTACAGTCCGCCCTAGATGACGGAGCGAAGGTATTGAGTGTGGATAATAATAGCTATGATACCGAATATTGGTTGTATCGCTTTTTAGATGTGGAGTACATTCGAGATAATAACTTTACCACCCGCTCTTACATGGAAATGTGTCAGAGTTATGCTGATGAGGTACTCAAAGAAGAAAAAGGGAAAAAGGAACAATTAGACTTTCTCAATCAATCCGTTCAATACTTTGATTCGAATGAGCGAGTTAGTTTGGAAGATTTTGGAAACTCCCTATTTGAGCAAAATCAAGAGCAAGAGAGCTTCAAGACTTATGTGTCTAATTATGAAGTTGATAATGGGGTGGAGTTATCCGATAGTTTTTTAATTTCTAAATCCGCCTTACAAAAACAAAAAAGAGCCATTAAGAATTTCATTAATTTAGATACAAATATTCAAATCAAATTAGATTTTAGAAATCCTGAATCCAGCAAACATTTTATAGAGAAGGGCTATGATGACCAGCGGGAAATGAGTTATTATAAGGTGTTTTTTAATGAAGAGTTGGATTGAAAGGTAATAGTTATTGGTCATTTTTGTCATTGGTCATTAAAGCAGTAAATCCTTGCAGGTGGAGCTTCAATAAACGAAACAAAGAATAGGTGGTGTATCAAATGTATGACTACCCAAAGAATATTCCCAAAATGAGCAATGACTATTGACCAATGACAACTGACTTTACGACTCTTTCAATAATTGTTTTTTTTCTGTTAAAACAGAATAATCTATGCAAGAAAGGTGTATCTTTAGTTTTAAATTAGGGTGCAGTGTAGAAAAGAAATAGTGATTCTAATTTAACAATCGGAAGTATTACGCAAAATGCAAAAAATGACTTTCAGGAAACGGACTAGACACTGGAGTATTGTAGCTATTACAATGCTTGGCTGGATGTTTCTTGTTAGTTTTCTGTTTTTACCTGCCTCCCCTTCGATACTTTCCTCAGATTCAACTACTTGTGATTCCAATGACGAACTATTATTGGCGGGAGTTGATGGGCCTTACCTGTTTAAAAAGCGCAATAAAATTCGGGAAATAAGAGTCGTTTCTACAGATACTTCCTACGAGATTGAGGAGTATGTTCATGATTCTCATGATAATAAGAAGTTTACCTGTTATGTAGAGAATAAGGATAAGGACTCTTTTACTTTCCACCTAAAGAAAAAAATTAAATCCCCTAGTACTAAGTATAAACAGCCAGAAAAAGTATTGGCAATATCCGATATTGAAGGAAATTTCAATGCCTTTTATAGTTTATTGGTTGGAAATGGAGTCATGGACAAATCCTATAACTGGACCTATGGAAATGGGCATTTGGTGCTAGTCGGGGACTTTGTAGATCGAGGTACGAATGTAACTCAATGCCTTTGGTTGATTTACATGTTAGAGCAAGAGGCAGAGAAAGCAGGAGGAATGGTTCATTTTATCTTAGGGAATCATGAGGTATTGAATCTACTTGGACAAACAGAATATGTAGATAAAAAGTACATGGCATTGGCGCATCGCCTATCTGGGAAAGAAGATGCCAGTAAAGCTTATAAATTTTTGATGTCAAACCAAAGAGAATTGGTTCGATGGATGAAGTCAAAAAATGTGATCGAACGAATTGGTAAGACCATCTTTGTACACGGAGGTTTGAGTAAAGAGCTAATTTCCGCCAATATGTCAATCGGGGAAATGAATAGTTTTATCCGTATGGCATTAACACGAGAGTATTTTGCGGATGATGGAGAAGCCAATCTTAAAAAATTTCTCATGGGACCACTGGGACCTCTTTGGTATCGAGGACTCGTCGGTCGCTACAAAAAAATCTATATCAAGGCTACTCAAAAAGAAGTAAATTCTGTTTTAAATTATTTTCAAGCGGATCAAATGGTAATAGGACATACCGTTGTTAAAAATATCTCTCCAGATTATGAAGGCAAAGTCTATCGAACCGACATAGGTTTTCCTATTATGAAATTTACGGGCAAAGCCCAAGGCTTATTGATTGAAAATAATCAGTTTTATCGAGTGAATGATTTTGGCGAGCGAATTTTGCTGAATGATAATCTTGTTTCTGGCAAATAACATTAGCTACGCCATCGATTTCTTTTGTGTGTGGCATTAAGGACAAATCTCAAAAAGTCATTTAGAAAAAAATCAAACAAATTAATTGCAGTACTCCCTTCTTTAATTTAGCTTTACAGTAGGTATATTGAAATATTTACGTTCTCTTCCTACTATTATTAGCTTCCCATCTTATTGATCTAAAAAAGAACAACCGTTTAATTTTTTAAATCTTTTAATACGTATCTATCTTACCCTGAATCTACTAGATCAAACTACTTTATAAAACTTCCCTAATAGTACTGAATCTATAATACTTTATAAACTATCCATATTGATTAGTATTGGTTGATTGTATCAATACTAATGCACTTTTATTAAGCGAATCTACTTCATTTATAAACTAAGGTTCATGTTACTGAATGGTAATGAGTTGATCCGCTTTGTCCATTCCATTTGTTGTAGCATAATATATTTTAGCAAACCTAATACGAAAAAGTTTATTGATGAAGTTTAGATTAGTAAGTCTGTATCTTGCCATTCCTGTGTTTTATACATTACTGGTAATTATCCAATATTATTCTGAGCTGCGACTGATGGAAGAAGATGGCATAGTAGAATATATTGGAGCAATTAGTTTCTTGCTTACTTCCATTATTTTCTTTTACCTCTTTAGGAAGTCAAGGGGATCAAAGCATACCTTTATAGGAAAGCATTTAAATCTAAATCTATTTTTCCTTTTTTTAGGATTAATTTTCTTCTTTGGTTTTGGCGAAGAAATTAGTTGGGGACAACGAATTATAGGATGGGATACGCCTACTTCTTTAGCAGAGGCAAATGCCCAACAAGAAACGAATATTCACAATTTATGGATTTTTCAAGCCTATCGAGAAGATGGAAGCTATAAAGGTTTTTTGGAATTATTTCTTAATATGAATCGCTTGTTTTCTGTCTTTTGGTTGTTGTTTTGTATTATTTGCCCATTGTTATATCACTATACCAATTGGGGTAAATCTTTAATTCAGTTTTTAGGGATTCCTATTGTTGACCTACCATTAGGAGGATTATTTTTATTCAATTTTATCATATTCCGATGCTTTATCGCTTACCATGATCCAATTGCGGAAGAACTAGATGAGGTCAAGGAAATGATCTATGCTGTTATTTTCTTTCTGGTTGCCTTAAATTTTAAGAATAGACGCAATTACTAAGCTAATCACTTCTATAGTTTCTTATTATCTTTGATCTATTATTTCGTGATCATTCAATGATAATTATGAAACAGTTCTTACTCTTTTTTACATTTATTTTACCTCTGGTTGCCCTTCAAGCCCAAGATAAAAAGAAAGCGGAATGGAAAGTCAATGACCCACCTGGAGCAGACTGGAATTGGAAAGAAGTCAATTTTTCTACAGATGAAGGCACCTGGATGAGTTTGGATGTTAGTCCTGACGGGAAAAACATCGTTTTTGATATGTTAGGGGATATTTATACGATGCCTATTAGTGGTGGAAAAGCAAGCCCTTTGCGAACGGGAATTGCTTGGGAAGTACAACCTCGTTTTAGTCCGAATGGAAAAAAAATCCTATTTACGAGCGATGCAGGAGGAGGGGATAATATATGGGTAATGAACATGGATGGAGAGGAAGCTCGACAGGTAACCAAAGAAGATTTTCGCCTTCTCAATAATGCAGCTTGGACACCAGATGGAGAATACTTTGTCGCTAGAAAGCATTTCACCTCTACTCGTTCATTAGGGGCAGGGGAGATGTGGCTGTATCATATAGCAGGCGGTAGCGGGACACAATTAACAAAAAAGAAAAATAGCCAACAGGATGTAAATGAACCAATTATTTCTCCTGATGGACGCTATGTCTATTTTAGTGAGGATATGTATCCAGGTGGTTATTTCCAATATAATAAAGACCCCAATAGTCAAATTTATGTCATCAAAAGATATGACAGAGAAACGGGAGAAACCAAAACTATTATACGAGGACCAGGTGGGGCAGCTCGTCCACAAATCTCCAATGATGGTAAAAAACTAGCTTATATCAAGCGAATAAGAACCCAAACGGTATTAGCTGTTCATGATTTAGAGACGGGAGAAGAATATGCCTTATTCGATAACCTGAGTAAAGACCAGCAAGAAGCTTGGGCTATTTTTGGGGTGTATCCAGGATTTGATTGGATGCCAGATGATAAGCAGATAGTGATTTATGGTTTAGGTAAAATTTGGAAAGTCGCAGCATCTACAGAACCTGGCAAAGAAGCAGTTTATACCGAGATTCCTTTCAGCGTAGATATAAAAACCAAAGTAGCAGAAACGGTTCGTTTTAAAAATGATGCCCATACAGATAACTTTACGGCGAAGGTAATTCGTCATGCCATTACCTCTCCTGATGAATCGGCTGTGGTCTTTAATGCAGTTGGGCATTTATACAAAAAAGACTTACCGAATGGACAACCTAAAAGATTGACAAGTGGAACGTCTTTTGAATTTGAACCTACTTTCTCTCCAAATGGTCAGTCCATTGCCTATGTTACATGGGAAGACGAGGCAATGGGAACGATACAAGTCATGTCCGCTAGTGGCAAATCAGGTAAAACACTTACTAGGGAAAAGGGAATATACAGAACTCCCGCTTTTTCTCCAGATGGTAAATGGATTGTCTATCGGAAAGATGGTGGCAATAGCCATCAGGGTTATACGCACTGCAAAGAACCAGGACTATACTTAGTGCCTGCCAATGGAAGTGAGGAACCAAAATTTTTAACGCCCCAAGGGTCTTTTCCTCAATTTTCCAAAGACGGGAAACGCATATTTTACCAAAAGGGAGGCTATGTCTTTGGGAGTCTGACAAAGAGTGTAGAATCAGTCAATTTAGATGGAAAAGATAAGCGAGAGCATTTCGATGGAAAGTATGCACAGCGATACCATATAAGCCCGGATAATCGCTGGGTCGCTTGGTCGGAATTATGGAAAGTGTACATTGCTCCATTTCCTAAAACGGGTAAAAAAATTGGCTTGACCTCCAAAACTAAGGCAGTACCTGTGGCACAAGTATCCAAAGATGCGGGAATTAATATCCACTGGTCCAAAGACAGCAAGAAGTTGTATTGGACTTTAGGCGAAGAATACTACAGCGATAATCTCACCGAGCGATTTAAATTTTTAGAAGGAGCAGTAGATAGCTTACCACCTATGGATTCTGTAGGTTTAAAAATTAATTTAGAAATTGAGACGGATCGCCCTGAAGGATTGGTTGCTCTGACCAATGCAACGATTATTACAATGGAAGGCGAAGAGGTGATCGAAAATGGAACGGTGCTAATGGAAGGAAATATCATTAAAGCCATTGGAACCGATATAGACCTTCCTGCGAAAGCAATGACTATTGATTGTACAGATAAAACCATTATGCCTGGCATTATGGATGTACACGCACATAGTGGTAATTTTCGTTATGGATTAAGTCCTCAAAAGCAATGGGAATACTACGCTAATCTTGCTTATGGAGTAACTACTTCTCATGACCCCTCCGTGAACACCGAAATGGCATTTGCTCAGAGTGAATTAATCAAGGCAGGTAAAATGGTCGGACCGAGGTTATTTAGTACAGGTACTATTTTGTACGGTGCAGATGGCGATTTTAAAGCAGTAGTCAATAACCTAGAAGATGCTAAATCTGCTCTGCGTAGAACCAAAGCTTACGGAGCCTTCTCTGTGAAAAGTTATAACCAACCTCGCCGTAATCAACGCCAGCAAGTCATGCAAGCTGCCAGAGAGTTAGGCATTTTAGTAGTACCCGAAGGAGGTTCCTTTTTTATGCACAATATGAGTATGGTAATGGATGGGCATACAGGAGTAGAGCACAATATTCCTGTTGTTCCACTGTACAAAGACATTGTCAATTTTTGGGCAGCTACTAAGGCACATAATACCCCTACTTTGGTCGTGAATTATGCAAGTGTAAGTGGAGAATATTACTGGTACCAACATACCAACGTTTGGGAAAAAGAACGCTTATTAAGTTTTACGCCAAGGAGCGTGGTGGATAGTCGTGCCAGACATAGAATCATGCTTCCAGAAGAGGAATATGAAAATGGACATATTCTTACGTCTAAAAGTTTAAAGAAGCTAACAGATGCAGGGGTCAAAATAAATTTGGGCGCACATGGGCAGCTACAAGGCTTGGGCGCACACTGGGAACTATGGATGCTACAACAAGGAGGTATGACTAACCTAGAAGCCTTAAAATGTGCGACGATCAATGGAGCTACTTATCTAGGAATGGATCATCAACTAGGGTCTATTAAAGAAGGGAAACTTGCAGATTTGATTGTGCTAGATGCCAATCCACTAGAAAATATTCGCCATACAGAGCAAGTGAAATATACCATTTTAAATGGACGCATCTATGATGCCTCAACGATGAATGAGATCGGTAACTACGATAAAAAACGCAGCTCTTTTTATTTTGAAAAAGAAGGAAGCGGCAATGGCTTTCCGTATTATTTAGAAACGGGTAGTCATATGCAGCCTATGTGTTGTATGCGAAATTAGAGAGACCCTAATTCCTTCAGCGTTAAACAATGAGTATGGCAAAAGTTCTTAAAACCTATTGGTTGTAAGAACTTTTGCTTTCTCACTCCTCTCCCATGAAGTACTCAAAGCTTATGCTAAAATTCCTTCTACGGGGTTTGTCAAAAACCAAAAAAATACGCTTTATAAGATAGCCTCAAGAAAATCCTACATTGAGAATTGTCATATTATGACTCAAGCTAACCAAGATTGCTTGACTATCATCGTTTTATTACTTAATTTGCTCTATTAACTACATCCCGAATTTAGCTCCCCTCAATATTTTTGTTTGAAAAAACAGAAGGCATTTTATATAGAAATAATTCTATCGTATTTAGGGTTAATTGCCAGCTAGTTATTTCAAACCATACACATTTCGATATTTCTGATCATACTAATACACTATGAGAAAATGAAGGATCAGAGTAATAGACCTGCTTTTTATTATTGGTACCGACAACTGTTATGTTGTTGGATGGTGCTCCTATATTTTATTTCTCTATCCGGACAAGTTCCTTTATCGCTTTCCCAAGCAGTTGAAAAAGGCTTACGCAATAACTTCGATATTCAAATCAATCAAATCAATCATGCGATAGTGGATAGGCGTATTAAAGCAGCAAAAAAAGAACGCCTGCCAACAGTAGATATATATGCTACCCAAGGGAATTTCATAGTGAATGATAGATCACCGACCTCTTTTATTAACGATTTTTATAGAGATAGAAATTTTTCGGTAGGGCTGGATGGCGAATGGTTATTATTTGATGGGGCACAAGGAAAGTTAAATAGAGAACAGTATCAACTAAATAAAGAGGAACAAGAAACACTAGGACAAATAGCATTGGAAACTACCATTTATCAAGTTTTGCTAAATTACTATGAAGCATTGATAAAGCAAGAGGCACTGAAGGTAGCAGAAGAATCTAGGACCCTTTCCTTGGAGCGCTTACAAGATGTACGAATAAGAGTGAATTTGGGTAAGTCCAGTCAATATGATGCCATAAGATTTGAAAACGCTTTCCTATTAGATTCGATTGAAGTCATTCATCAAAAACAAGCAGTAATAGCTGCCAATAATCAACTTAATCTGGCGATGGCTAATGACAAAAAAAGGAGGTATCGCTTGACAGATCAACTGACCTATCAGACCAGAAATTTTGACCTTACGAAAATGCTGCAAAAATTAAAGCGTCAAAATAGAGCTTTGAAAAATCAACATTTGAGTTTAGAATTTGTGAAGTTAAATACCAAAGCCATCGGTAAATCAAATTTGCCACAAGTCCGATTAAACGCAGGACTTAGTCAACGGTTTAATGGTACTAACTTTCCAGAAACCCCTCGAATAAAGAGCAATACCTTTCAGTTTCAATTTAGGGTTTCCGCTAATTATAACTTGTTTGATGGTGGTCGCACGAAAAGAGCCAAACAAGAAAGCGAATTACAGGAACAGGTAGAAATCCTAAAGGCAGCACAATTGGAGACTCGATTAGAACAGGAGTTGATCGGAGCGATTGATAATTATAATAGAAAGAAAGAAGTGTTGCGAGTGACAGATAAATTATTAAAAAACATAGAACGAAATATTCAATTGGAACAGGATAGATATAAAAATGGTTTCTCTTCTGCTTTGGACTTTAGAACCGTACAACTGGAATATGTAAATACCAAATTTGTCAGATTGGAAGCCATTTACGAATTGGTAGTCAATGAGTTAAATATTTTACAATTAACGGGCGACTTGACTAGTAATTGGAACAAGCACTAATATAACATGAAAGGTAGCGGCTATAATAAATACGATGCATTCTTTGAGGAAGAGACCTCTCCTGAAAAGGATGTGTTCGCTCAATTATTATCTACAAAAAAAATAGTAGAACGCAAAAACCATACTACTCAATTCTTCAGTACATTGTCCTATTTGCTATTTCCATTCACTAGGAATAGTCAAGCACCTAGCTCTTTTCCGAAAAACAAAATAGCGTCCCCAACTTTTATTAGTTATGCTCAGATGCCTAAGTTTTTGGTAGAAAAACTAGAAACGGAAAAAGAGGGATAAGAGGGAATGTCTTTATAGAATCCTAGCGTTCAAACCGTGCAACAAGTCTCTTTAGAGGCAGAGATTTCAACAACGATTTTCTGAAAATCGTTGTTGAAATCTCTGCCTCTAAAAGAACCTTACTGCCGAGCTTAACGAAGCAAGCGAGTCATTAAATTACCAAGTTCCGCCTTTAGAGGTCTCAATAGTGCAACGGAGTAAATCTTTATTCTTACGTGTTGCCTCATTATCCTTTAATTCAGAGATTGCCCTCCCAACTTTTAGGTCTTCCTCATTATCGTCGAAATCGAAGTCTTTATCGTCGTTGTTATTTGGATCGCCTCCAAACTTGTTAGGGTTTTTACCTCCTTGTACGAACGCCTGTTGTTCCTTATTCAATTCGTCTTCTTTAAACATAGAAAACCGATCATTTGAAGTGTTTGCATCTTTTGTCATAATCTTTGCTTGTTTATAGTAACCCCTTGGAATTACCTTGGATAATTAAAACTAATTTAATGGAGGTAAGGAATGGGTAAAGTATAAATTATAATATGAATCTTAATATGGGAGGGAGCTATTTTCGACTATTATTTACGGTTACATTTCTATCTGTGCAGTTGGGAATATTACATTGCAAAGATGCTAAAATTGATAGCCTAAAGCAAATATTAGCTACTACATCAAAGGATAGTATTCGATATTTTTTATGCCGTGAAATTGGCGACTCTTATTATGAAGGAAATTTTGATAGTTTGCTTACCTATTATCATCATTCTTTAGAATTAGCTAGAAAACTAGGCTATACAAGAGAAGAAATATCTACGCTGCGTAGCTTCGCATATGTTTATAAATTCCGAAAGAACGACTATGAAAAAGCGGCTTTTTATTTTCAAAAAACCTTGGCATTAACGGAAGAAAAGAAGGATTCAGCAGCACAAGTGTATATCCTAAATGATTTAGGGGAATTGTATAGAGATAAAGGGGATAGGGTGAATGCTATTGACTATTTATTCAAGGCCAATCAGAAAGCGGAACAAATAGGACATAAGCATATTTTAAGTAGAACCTGGTATAGCTTAGGACTTTTGTATTCGGAAAAAGGAGCACCCGAAGAGGCATTATTCTATTTTCAAAAGGCACTGCCTTTGACGGAAGGAGAGAAGTATAAAAGAATGAGAGGGTCTATCCTGAATAGTATAGGAGAAACCTATCAGGAAATGAACATTCAAGAGGAAGCTAAGTCTGCATTTGATGAAGCCCTATCGTTGTTTAAGCAATTAGATGATAATGATTTACAAGTAGAGGTCTATTATAATATGGCAAAGGGGAAGACCTATAATCAGCAATATCAGCAAGCGATTGAACACTATGCTACCGCTTTACAATTAAATGAAATTGTGGAAAATAAAAATAGAAAGGCGGAGATTTTAGTGGGCTTGGCGACAGCATATTTGGACTATCAAGACTATGAGAAAGCACATGCCACCGCCCTGGAAGGAATGGATATTATAAAAAAAATAGATACGAAATTACATAAAAAAGAACTAGCTGAAATTTTATCTACTACCTTTGCCAAGAAGGGAAATTATAAAAGGGCTTTTGATTTTAGCCAAGTTGCTAGATTCGCAGAAGATAGTTTGAAAAGTATTGCTGCTAATAAAAAGTTAGTAGAAGTGAGTGCGCTTTATGAGCAAGAGAAAGCAACTTCTGAAATAGAACAATTAAGAGCAGAGAGTGCGGAAAAACAATTACTCCTGAGTAAGTCTAGATTTAGAATGCTTTTGATCGGTTTTTTGATAGTTTTGTTTTTGGGTATCGTATTTCTTTGGCAGCTACAAAGGGAGCGCAACAGTATTTAAAAAGAAAGCGAACATCATTTTTCCATCCACCGTCGAGTAAAACGCCCGTCCATCGTCCACTAAAAAATTAATAAACATACCCTACCTTTTGAATAATTTTTCGATAGCAAAAGCATATAATTTTATTCGCTTCACAATAATATCTCCTTTGACCGAATATCCGTTTTTTAACCGTATAGTTGGATTACCTTCTGTGATGTCTATTAAAGCGTAAAATTGGTTTTCCTCATCTTTATTGATAAAAGATACCTTCCCTTTAACAATGCCATATTTCATAAAAGAAAAGGCATCTAATTGTAAATGGGCTTTTTGTCCTTTATCCACTTCCCGAACTTCAATTTGAGGTAATAATACCTTGGCATAAAAACCCGTAGAATCCTGCGGGATAATGGATAATAGCGGCGCTCCTTTTGTCAGGAAATTAGAAGCGGTTTTTTGGTTGTACAAGTGGGCAATCGCCCCTGCTTTATCGGCTATGATAAAAGATTTAGCCACTTCCTTAGCCTGATATGCTCCTTGTTCCTTGAGTTGTTGTACCCTGATTTTTTCTTCTCTTAATTGAATGAGTAATGCCTCTCGTTCATTTTTATCTTCTAAGACCGCTAATTTTAATTCATTTAAATTGGTTGAAAAATCATTGTCCAAAAGCGCTTCTTGGCTATTGGCTTGTTTCATTTCTTGCAGGGCAATATTGTAGTCGGAAGACGCATCTAAGTATTCTTGTTTGACCTGTTCAAATTCCTGTTTACTAATACTTCCTTTACTCAATAATTTAGAACTGTTGCTTACTTGCTGTTTAAGAATGGCTAGAGATTGCTTTTTGGCATATACCAATTGCTTTAAACTTCGCAAATTATTGGTAGCGTTTGTTTGATTTAACTGATGCTTATCAGAATGAAATTGACGCTGTTTTTCTTTTTGCTGGATAGTGGCGGTCAAGTTGGTAATCTGCTGTTGTAGTCGTTTTACCTTTTGCTGTTGCAATAGCACTTCCTTATCAGATAAGACTAAGTTCGAAGCGACCGATTGATTCTTTAAGATGGCTAAGGTATCTCCAATATTGACAAGATTACCTTCCTGCACTCGCAAAGAAATTACCTCAGCTTCATAAGGGGCGATCATCATGCTGGTGGGATTTTTAGCAATGATTTCTCCTTCTTCAAAGCTGACTTTCTTATCAATACTAAGCGTAAAGAGTAAAGTAATAAAAGTCAGCAGGATGAACATGATGATTCCGAATAATACTTTTATCAGAATATAATTTCTAGGTGTGTTTAGATAAGACTCCATTTTGTAAACTGAATTTTTGGTGAAACTGGATTCTTTCGGAGGGGATATGAGAGATGATGATGACGGTTTTTTCTTGCATGAAATCTATGATGGTCTCTGCATTTTTCTTTGATCGTCGGTCCATTCCATTAAAGATTTCATCGAAAATGATTACTTCTGCTTCTGCTACAAACGATCTTAGTAAGAGCAGTTTTTTCTTCTGTCCAGTAGAAAGATTCTTTCCACTTTCATGAATGACATAATTGAATTTATCAGGTTTGCTCATGATGAATTCATAGAAGTTTAAAACTTTTGCAAATTCAATTAATCTATTCATATCCACCTTTTTACCAAAGGTGATATTGTATAAAAGGGTATCATTAAAGATTGCATCATCGCTGGATACATATAATACATTTTTGCGCAACACTTTCTCTTCATACAAATCCGCATTAATACCATTTAATAGCATCTCTCCTTTGTCAGGTTGGTAGAGCATACTGATGATCTTACAGAAAGTAGATTTACCTGCACCGTTGCTGCCTTCTATATATATTTTTTGTCCTTTGTGTATCGTCATGTTTGCATCTTTCAATACATAATCCGTTTTGTTGTAGGAAAAGGCAATATTCCTCAACCGTAGTGTTTGGAATTGAACGTCTCGAATTTTATTATAAGGGATGGCTTTAGCCCTTTCCGTGGTATGTCTAAGCGCTTGGTCGGTGCTATCTTTTTCTGCCTCTAAATTTTGCTCTACTTTATGTTCTTCAAAGTCAAAAAATCTTTTAAGAATTACTTTATATTCTTGTAAATCAAGATTTTGTGCGATTAAAGAACTAAAAGACCCAATCACCATTCCAGCCAAAGAAGAGAAAGTAATAATCATCCCTAAGGATAGGGTATTATGAAGAATCATTTCCCTGGAAGCATATACTGTAATGACCAGCCCAGAAAAGAGGGAGATAAAAGAAGAGAGGACTGAATTGAATAAACTAAAGTATTTAGACTTGGTGCGAATTTTTATTAAGTCTTCAATCCTTCGATGGATTTCTTGGCTACTTTGTTCTTCCAAATTCATGGCTTTAATCACCTGGATACCTTCCATCTTTTCAAGAAATTTGGAAAAATACGTCGCTTTAATAATGTGCCGTTCTTTTTCCAATCGCTCTACGATAGGCGTGAAAATAAAGTAAAGGATTAAATACAAGGAAAGTATAAATAAGGTGAAAGCAGCTAATTGCCAATTCATGAAAATCAGCACAATTAGAGAGATGGTTCCTGTTATCGAATCCACCACCATGCTAATAAAAGTGGAAGTGAAAAAACTCTTTACGGACCTAGCATCACTTAGGCGTTCTGTCAAATCTCCTCTTCTAAACCCTTGTAAATATCGGATGGAAAAACGGTTTAATTTGTCATCGAAATTTTGTAGGAAATAGCGATTGAGAGAATTGCTTAAATGAATGGAAATGAATTTTCGATAAATTCTAAATAATATTTTGACAATCTCGAATACGGCTAGTCCAAAAGCAAAAACGTACAGGATGTTAACATTGTAAGAAGGAATGATATGGTCAATCAATATTTGATTGATGAAAACTGACATGTAGCTGAGGGTAGATCCCACAATCATTGTTGCTAAGAAAATATACCACAGCGTATGGAAATCTGATATTTCTTTGAATAATCTCCAGTAAATATTTACACTAGGTAAGGGCTTCTCTTTTACCGAGTCACTAGCTTTTATACTCAATAAAACAGGTGCCTTTATTTCTATCTCTGATCTATTCTTTAAAGCGAGGCTGCGGAAATGGTCAGGTACTTGTGCAATGTCCTGATTGAATAATAAATCCTTTAAAAATAAATGGGCGGCATCCGTACTAGATAATCCGTAATTTTCTTGGATGTAATTGAAGTACGTGAATTTATTAAACCAAGCCAATATTTCATTATTGGTCATGTGGGGTGGGAGTTGGATTTGATATTTATCTAACTCCTCCTTTAAATGAACCTTTAGGACTTGTTCTAATTCTATATACTCTACCAAAGAAGAGGAAAAATAGGCATGACTCTTAAAGTCTTGGAGGGTCCAATAATATTCCTTTCGCTCACTAGGATCTAGTATAATAAATTTGTTTCGATGAATCCCTTTGATGACCACATAGTGAAGCGCATTATCTTTTCTAATTGGGGTAATGCAAGGTAGGTAGGATTTTATTTCTTCATAGTCTCCATTGATAGAGTTGACATCAAGTAACTGATATTTGGTAGAGAATCCATATTCTTTTAAAAAATCATTGATGCTTCCCAATGATGCTCCTTCTTGACTCAATAATACCTCATCCTCAATAACGGCTCTTGCAATATTAACATCCATCAAGTTACAAATCGTCTTGATCGCACTAATACCACAATCATTTTGTTTAAGCTGAAAATCAATATCTGCTCCCATAGTATGTTATTAAACCCCCCAGTTACCCAATACCAACTTCCTAATAACTTCACTGCGAGTTTAAGTTATAAATGGAAATCAGACATTGAGAGGTGGATAATACAGAATTGTGTGTAGCCTAATAAATGGTAAACTAATAAGATGAGTTGCGGACTAATTAACAGGGGAAGAAAAAGGGGAAGGTGCGGAGTGGTAAGTAAAAATTATAATCTACAATATGCACATTTTATCGTTCAGAAGCAAAAAGTAAGTTCTTTTATTCTAGAATTCCTTTCCACTTTTGAGCCAACACAATACCAGACGCATAACGGTCTTCAGGTTTTTTTGAAAGGGCTTTATTTAAAATAGCAAGATGCCCCTTTGTAATAGGCTCTCCATTAGGGGTAGTGGCGTCGAAAGTGGGAGTCTCTTTTTTAATTTTTTTCACTAATTGCCTCCAGCTCAATGCTTTAAAAGGCAAGCGTTCATAAAGTAAATAATAGGCAATGACGGCTACTTGATATACTTCAGATCGGTAGTCAGCTTTGGCTTTTATATAATAGAAACTATTTTTTCTGATTTTTTCAGGAGGGAAATATTTATAAACGCCCCCCATTCTTTTTATCTCTCCTTCCTGCAAGTCATGATGGTTGGCTAAATCAAAATCAAATAACTTGACTTGTCCTTTTTTATTGATTAAAAAATTGCTTTTGTGTAAATCTCCATGAACGATGCCACAGCTATGAACATGACCTATTGCTTCAAACATTTGTTGGATGACTAGCATCTTTTCTTGTAGGCTGGGTTGTTTTTTTCTTAAATAACTGCCTAGTGTAAGTCCATCAATAAATTCCATGACACCAAAAGGCTGTCCGTTGTTTTTATGATACTTGATGAATTGGCAAATGTTAGGATGACCAGCGACTTCTTTTAGCAATTGGAATTCTTGTCTTAGAATTGCTTTTCGCTCCCTTCTTTCCCATTTCTCTAATTCTGTTTTATCTAGCAAAGCAGTTTTGATGACTACCTTTTGCTTGGTCTTTTTATGCTTAGCGAGATAAATATCAAATTTCGGTTTTATAGCAATTACTTTTTTGATCTGGAAATCTTTGAGCTTTGTACCAATTGCTAGTATAGCAGTTCTCTCTGTTGCTGCACTTTCCATTTTGTATTGAATGGCTTCCTCGTACTCTGACATGGAAATCAATATGCCTTGGTGGAGCATATTCTTGAAAAAACCATTAATGGTGGGTTGCGCTTCTTTTGGTTGAACAGAAAGTTTTTGAGAAAAGGAAGTACTTGCTTCTTCTAGTGTATTGGATTCAAGAAAGCAAGATAAGAAGGTATGAATGGTATCATTTATTAAATAATCTTTGAACCTACCACTTAATAAAAATAACTTGCCTTCTTTGATTTTCTTAATTGTAGGCTTAGCGAGGGTATCATTTTTTCTGAGATTCCCTTTTAATTCCTGATAACCTTTAATATGTAGTAAAGGATTTAAAATGTAGTTGTCTGATAGTTGCGTTGTCATGATAAAGTGGTGTAAAATAAAAAAATCATGGTAGTAGCTTAACTACTACCATGATGTATTCAGTTAGAGGGAATGTTCATAACTGACTGCCTAAGATTAATGTTAGGCTTTACAGAAAGCCATTGCTTAGTGTTTTTTATAAACTCTTCCGCCTTTGCCCATGTTTCCTCCTCCTGAGTTAGAATTTCCACCAGAATTGCTCGCTCCTTTGTGGCCTCCTTTTCCACCACCAGAAACGGAAGCAGAGTTAGAGTTGCTTCCTCCTTTGTGACCTCCGCCAGATGCAGAATTAGAGTTAGATGCAGAATTAGAGTTACCTCCTTTTCCTCTACCACCTTTACCGTAAGTACCACCTTCAAGGTTGTTCTCTACGATTTGATCCATTCTTTCTTCAGATAAGTTGTTAAGAATCTTCTTTAAAGACATAGTTATTGCTTTTAAATTGTTAATGAAAATAAATAGAAATCTATAGGTACAACTAGCAGGTGTGTACTACATACTGCTAATTATAGAATAGTCTTATTGGCTCTGTGTTTTAGTAAGCGTACGATAGGATTGAATAAAAAAGATGGGCAAGCTTTGCTTGGGGAGCTTGTTGTTGAAGTAGGTATGGAGGGAATGATTAGATATGCTTTTTTTGCATTGTCTTAAACAAATCTAAGTAAATTTATAATAGGATGAAAGTTTTTGTTACTACATTTTTGGGTAGTACATCTAATTGAATGGAAGATTTAAATAAAGGAATTTATCAATGATAATTGATTTTTTGATACAATTATTTAGGCACTTCATTTATCTTCAGTGCCTTACAAATGGTCATTGGTTTAGATATTGTTTCAATAATTTATGGAAATGATGGACGCCAGTTTCTCGTGTAACAGAGAATCTGCCATCTTGATAAAACCGAGATCGCAATCCTTTTTGAACTCCTTCTACTACCCACTCATCTTCTTTTTCAACCTTATCACCTATTTGGTCTCCTCTTAATAAATCCCATTTCTTTCGATCCTTGATATAATAAATGAATTCTACTTTGGTGAAGTCTGGTTTAAGTGGACGGACTACATTTAATTGTACCCCCCAAGGATATACATTCAACATGAAATTAGGAAAGATCCAATAGTAGTAGGCGGTTATCTCTTTTCCATAATCCACATGATCTATTGGTAAATCAAAGGTCATCGTGCCTTTATCCGAATAACCCACTTGTAATACCCAATGGTCATTACAAATGGTTTCGTACTTTCCATAATCTAGCATCTGATTTAAGCCAGCATGAACAAACGGTATATGGAAACCTTCTAGGTAGTTATCGCAATATAAAGCCCAGTGTGCATTTACATTATAGGTTTTATCATATTCTGAGGCATGCTCAAAACTCTCAAAATCTAAGAACCCCAATCGCTGTTCCAATTCTTCGATAATAGGCGCATAGTCAAATTGTGGTTCCAAACTAGCGAATAGAAAGCGTCCCCAATTTTGTAAAGGGACTTGGTGTAGATTTTCACAAGGTCGTGGGAAATTCTCTACCTCTTTAAATTCAGGCATATACTCGAACTGCCCATCTAATTTAAAGCGCCTGCCATGATAAGCACAAGTCAGTTTTTTATTAACCCCTGGTTGGTGTGATAAAATGAATCCTCGATGTGTACACACATTAGATAGACAACGTATCTGATCTTCATAGTTGGTTAATAATAAAGGCTCTGTCAAATAATTATCTAGTAAAAAGAAAGGATAGGTGTTAACCGCTACATTAAATAATTCTTGGGCATCCCCGACGTAATTCCAACTTCGAGCGAATATATGCTCTTTCATTTTATCCCAAATAATCGGATCGCTGTAAAAGTCAGCAGGTAGGGTAGAGGATTGAGCGATGTTGTTTACTACTTTATGCATGGGTTGGTTTTTGGGTGATGGGTGATTGGTGAATAGTTGACTAGCCAATCACCAATTACCAATCACCAACTAATTTTTGCGTCCGCCATCTAGCTTATCCTGTAATTCTTTTAAATCTTTCCATTGTCCATTAGCTGCGAGCGCAGCCTGATCTGGCCAAGAATCAGGTGGATGCATCTTATAGCGACTGCCAGCGGCATGTAGTAATTTTTGGAGTTCTTCTATGGAGGTGTCCGCTAATTGTCGAAAAGTACGAATACCGCTATTTTTCAATATCGACTCAATTTTTGGTCCCACCCCTTCAATCTTTTTCAAATCACTTTCTTTGGAATTTCTAGATACTACTTTGGAAGCAGTAGGGACCGCTTCTCCATTTGTGCTAGATTTGCTTTTGGAGGGTTTTTGCTTGGCTTTTTTCTTTTTCTTCTTTTTTAGCATTTTCTCCAAAATCGCAATAGATTTTTTACGATTCTTTACCTTTTTCTTGGCTTTTTTAAAAGCAAGCTCAAAAGGCATTAATTGGGCGTCCCATTGCTCTAATTGCTCTACTAAGGCAGCTTCTTTCTCGGCTTTTTTAAGGGTAAACTTTTCTAGGGATTGCTTTAATTCTTTTATCTTCTTTTTAATTTGTTTTATCTCTTTTTTGGTTAGCTTTTGCTTTTTCATGACTTCAACAATTAATTAGTCGGAAATAACGTATTATTAAAATGTATTAAATTTGTGAGGAATGGTTTTATGGCATTAGTTCTTTGACCGAAATACCACAACGCCAAAATACCACAACGCCAATCCATTTACAAATAAGTATTGATAAAATCCTAAAATTTTTAAGTAATGAAAGTAATTGTAGTGGAAGATGAAAAACATGCCAGAGAAAACTTAGAATCTTTACTGTTAGAAATAGACCCCCAAATAGAAATACAAGCAAAATTAGAATCTGTTAAAAGGACCGTAGAATGGTTGCAAAACCACCAAACTGACTTGATATTTTTGGATATTCACCTAGCAGATGCACTGAGTTTTAAAATATTTGAACAAGTGGAGGTCAAAACTCCCGTAATTTTTACAACAGCTTATGACCAATATGCCTTGAAAGCCTTTAAGGTAAACAGCGTGGACTATTTGCTGAAGCCTATCGATAAAGAAGAATTGGCGCAGAGTCTAGAACAATATAAAGCCTTACCTAAAGAAACCATTGATTACAGTCAATTAAAGTCCCTACTCCAAAATGGTCAGAAAGAATACCAAGAGCGATTTATTGTCAATCGGGGACATAAAATCATGAGTGTTAAAACGAATCAAATTGCCTATTTTGAAGGAGAGGACCGCTATGTCTATTTAACCAAAAAGGATGGATCACGGTATATTATCGACTATAAATTGAGTGAATTAGAAAACTTATTGGACCCAAAACCATTCTTTAGATTGAACCGTAGTTTTATCGCTAATTACGAAGCGATTAAAAATATTGCTTCGATTACTAAAAGCCGTTTTAAAGTGGATTTAGATCCTGCGGCTAATAGAGATATTATCGTTAGTTCTAATAATGCCAAGCATTTTAAGGCTTGGTTGAATCAGTGACATTATGTTGGCGTTATGGCATTATGGCTTTTTGGCGTTATGGCTGGAAGTGGATAAATTGGAGGATCTTCTTTCTGCCCAAGTGCCACAATCCCACAATCCCACAACGCCACAACGCCAATAATTTAATGACAGATTTCCTACCCTTATTCCCATTAGAGATGGTGGTTTATCCAGGAGAAAATGTAAATCTGCACATCTTCGAACCTAGGTATAAACAACTCATTCGGGAATGTGATCAAAACCTGATCACCTTTGGTATTCCTGCTTTTATTAATAAAAAGGTAATGCCCATTGGGACGGAAATACAATTGCTGTCCATTGAGAAAAAGCATCCTGATGGGAAGTTGGATATCAAAACAAAAGGGATCGGCATTTTTAAAATTCAAGAATATTATTCTCAATCTCCTAATAAGCTCTATCCTGGTGCAGACATAACTAGATTAAAGTTAGATGATGAGTTTGATCAAGGATTAAATGAGGAAATATTAGTGCAATTACAAGAGTTATTTCAGTTACTAAATCTGAATAAAAAATTACCTCGTTCTGCCCATACTTTCAGAATCTATGATATCGCTCATTTTATCGGTTTGAGTATAGATCAAGAATATGCCCTCTTAGCTTTACCTAAGGAATTGGAACGACAAGAATTTACGGTTAAGCATTTGAAAAACTTGATCCCCATTGTGAAAAATATGGAAAAAAGTAGGGAACTTGCTAAATTGAATGGGCATTTTAGAAATGTGGTGCCTCCGGATGTTTAGGGGAGGATTCCATTGGTCTATTGTTCCATTGGTCTATTGTTCCATTGGTCCATTGGTCTATTGGTCCATTGTTCTATTGTTCCATTGGTCTATTGTTCCATTGGTCCATTGGTCTATTGTTCCATTGGTCTATTGTTCCATTGACCTATTGTTCCATTGCTGCTTAGCGTAATGTTGCCAATAGAACAATGAGCCAATAGAACAATGAGCCAATAGAACAATGAGCCAATAGAACAATGAGCCAATAGAACAATGAGCCAATAGAACAATGAGCCAATAGAACAATGAGCCAATAGAACAATGAG
>CALJIQ010000360.1 GCA_937973995.1 uncultured Saprospiraceae bacterium | reverse complement strand
GTAATCAATAATCAAAATAATTTATAGTGAAGTCATTCTTGTCCACTCACTTACTTATTCACCGTCACCTTCTCTACCCAATATCCTTTCTCCGACTGTAAACGCATCATATAAAAGCCACTTGGAATAGTAGATAAATTAATGCTATTATTTGTTGCTAGGGATTGCTCTATAATTATTTTTCCTTCCAAACTAATTAACTGAGCCGTTAAATCTGAATGGATTTCATTATCTTTTAATCGTACAAAAAGCCGCTGAGAAGCTGGGTTCGGATGAACGATAAAAGATAGTTCTTCGCTGATCGTTCTAACAGAGGTAGTAGCATCAACGGGCTCAACAAATTGTAGGAAAAAATTGAAGGTATTTTCAGTAGCAGGTATCACACATTCTCCATGATTTAATGCTGAGTCAATATCAATGGAAGTGACAGCAGCAGCTCCATTAGCATTCATGATAGAATCAGTGATCGTAGCATTTGTAAAAGGAACTTGCTCATCTGCCATGCAATACAATAATTGAGTAGGAGCAGTAGGGACCCAATCTATTAAATCGTTATCCTCTAAGGCTAGTCGAATGGGATTGGTCGGATTCGTTTGTAAATCAATTAGAAATTCTTCTAGAAAGATTCGATTTGCAAAAGAACTACCATGTAACTCTATTAGTTTTTCTACCATAAAGTCATTTAATTCTCCCAGACTAATCTCTCCATTTGTAAAATCTTCAATTGCGGGGATAAATTCAGGTTGAAAAACAGACCCTAAGTCTTCGTATAATCCTTGATAAACAGATTGGTAGCCTACAAACATCCAAGCTAAATAGGAAGGAAATTCATACACACTATCCTCTAGTGACGTATTGATGATCGTATTAGATAAATTATAAGGACCAGACATATGACTGCCTGCTGTTACGGTAAATTCATCAGCCAAATTAGTTTCAATCTCTTTGTGCATCGCCATAGCCGCATGCCCTCCTTGAGAATAACCCGTAATAAATAGCTGCTCAGAGAAAGAAACTCCTTCTGCCGCCATGTATTCCTTGGAGGCACGCAATAAATCAATGGCAGCAGAGGCTTCCGTATCCGCATGTACATAAGGATGAATAACCCTTCTGGAGTCCCCCAATCCTATATAATCCGCTGCAATACTAATGAATCCATTACCTGCAAAAAAGTAAACCAAAAAGGCTTCTCGTGTTAGTCGAGAAGGAACATCCTCTCTAGTGGAAACAGTACCATGTTGATAAGCTACAATAGGTGCTGGCAAGTCCGTATCAAGAATAGGAAGCACTAATATTCCAGAGGCAGTATCGATTGTTCCGTCTGTATCGGGCGTTTCGTATAAGATTTTATAGGTATTTACGCCATACTCTACAGATACGCCTAAAAAGCCAAAAATAAGGTTCAACTGCTCTGCAGATTGAGTTTCCAGTAAAGTCGCTTCGACTAATTTTTGAGCTTGTGTCTGATAAAAGCTAATGAATAGGAACAAGACCAATAGTAAATTTTTATGCATATTATTTTTATTAGAAAATTGTAACCAACTAGGTATTGTGGTTTTATGGTGTTTTGGTAGTATGGTTGAGTTTTCAATCTCAAGAATTGGGTTCGAAGTCAATAAAATTTTCGTAAAAGTAGACACTACCATAATACCGCAGAACCAAAATACCATAACACCTAGCTAATTAAAAAAGATTTATATTCATTGGTAGATAGGGGCTCTACCTTACAATAACATCTAAATATAGGGTAGGTTTATCTATGTTAGGGGAGAATGTCCACTATTTTACAGGAATAGAGGAATATAGATACAATATCATTGGAGAAATAGAATAAAAGCTATATTGCAGACTGTTTTTCTTCTATGTGAACATTTCCCCAAGCCCGTTTAATTACCTTCACAAAAAGAGTTATTTTTATCAAACTCATTTTCATGAAAAGATGTAAACTTATTTTACCAATCCTCTTATTTTTCACCCATTTAATGGCACAGGAAGAAGTGGCATGTGTACCAGACACCACCTTGCAAGATTCTTCATTCATAGTGCATCCGTTACCTTTAAATGAAGGCGTTGGTGGATTAGCAGAATTTCCGGCCTGTGTAAATGAACCATATGAGTTGGTCTTTACCTTGCTAGTGCCAGATTCTATTAATAATAATGGACTTTTAATTGATGTTTCCTCTGCTAGTATTGAGACCACAGGTGCTATCGTGGGCCTACCAGAAGGAGTCAATTATTTTTGTAATCCTCCCAATTGCATATTCTCTGATACCCTTGCTGGCTGTATCGTCTTAAAAGGTACCCCAACGAGCAATAATCCGCCTGGTGAATATGAACTTGTCATTTCAGGAGTAGCACAATTTGGTCCGCTTCCTTTTCCAGTGACTTTTCCAGGTATTTTGGCTCCAGGTAGCTATGCCTTGACCCTACAAGAGGAAGGCGCTTGTGAGGGAACAAGTACCAGTGTAAATTACTTAGCAGAACAAATTACCCTTTCTAATACCCCTAATCCAGTACAGTACCAAACCAATATTGAAATGACGTCCTTAATGGAAGGGGATGTTCAATTTAAGGTATTTGATAATGCGGGTAAAGAAGTACATGCTAGAAATATCCGATTAAATTTCGGGTACAATACCTTACAATTTGATGCTTCTTCTCTTAACAATGGGATGTATTTTTATACCATTAGCGACGGGAGAGCTATGATTTATGAGAAAATGGTGGTTGAAAATAACTAAATATTTTAAAATTCTAATCTTTCATTAGGATATACCTCGCTGGCTAACGTCAAGTCAGTAAATAGGTTTAAGTAGAGGCTGTCTCATAAGTGTAGATTACAAAAGTTTTAAAAACTTTTGTAATCTGTTTTTAGAAATTTTTACGATTTAAATAAGGTGACTTTTTTTTAATCGTTTCCAACAGCAACTTATGTGACAGCCTCTAATATTCATTTTATTCGAAATTCCAAAGACGGTGACCACCTAACCTTTCCGATACTTTTATCCCTAGAATATTTTTACTTACCTTTGTTTAGTAACTCCATTTTACCCTTTACCTTCTTAATTATTGATAGCTATGAGAATTTCAATATGCCTTATCGTATGCCTATGCAGTAGTATTTTGTTTTCCCAAACAACTGACAATCAGTTAGATAGACTAATAAAAAAACACGAACAGTTTCAAAAAGAACAAAGACAGTCCCGCTCTTCAGAATGGTCCAATTTAACAGAGGAAGCTATTCAAGAACGGAATCAACACCTTCAATCTGAAATAGCTTCTTTGCAAAGGATTCCAACTAATTCTTTATCCGATGCGGGTCAGATAAATAGAGAGATGTTATTGTTAGTATTAGAGGATGATTTGTACAACTTAGAATACGAATCCTATTTAATGCCCTTAAATGCAGAGGGCGGATTCTTAACGGGAATGGTATATAGAACACAACGATTACAACCCAAAACGGAAGAGGCGCAAGAAAAATATCTTAAAAAATTAAAAGCGATTCCTGCCTATTTGGAACGGCAAACTAATATGCTGAAAAGAGGAGTAAAAGCAAACAAAGTGGTTCCTAAAATTATTGCTCAAAACTGTATTGGATATGTAACGGACTATCTAACTATTCCCCCGGAAGATCTTTTTCTAGCTCAACCCTTACAATATGCTCCAGCTATAAAAGATCAAGGCATGACCCTAATTCAAAAAGAGGTATTGCCTGCTTTCCAACAATTCAAAACCTTTTTGGAGAAGGAGTATTTACCCAATGTCCGAGAAGCAGTTGGCGTTAGTAACAACCAAGATGGAAAAGCTTATTATGAACAACGGGTTCGCTATTTTACTACCTTAGACATGACGCCCAAAGAAGTTTTTGAAACAGGTCAACGGGAAGTTGCTAGAATCAAATCGGAAATGGAAAAGATCATCGAGGAGTTGGAATTTGAAGGAAGCTATGCAGACTTCTTGGAATTTTTGAGAACGGACGAACAATTTTATGCAAAAACAGGGGAAGACCTATTGGCAAAAGCCGCTTGGTATTCCAAAAAAGCGGAAGAAATTCTACCTCGCTATTTTGGGAAATTACCTCGGTTGCCTTTTACGGTAAATCCTGTACCTGACGCTATTGCCCCCAAATATACAGGAGGAAGATATTCTGGTGGTTCTATGAAAGAACAACGGGCAGGTCAGTACTGGGTAAATACGTATAACTTACCTAGTCGCCCTTTATACGTGTTGCCATCCCTCACTTTGCACGAAGCGGTACCTGGTCATCACTTGCAAATGTCTTTAGCGCAAGAGATAGAAAATGTACCCAAATTCAGGACACAAACTTATTTAAGTGCCTTTGGCGAAGGATGGGCTTTATACACAGAATACTTAGGGAAAGAGGCGGGCATTTACAAAACGCCTTATGAAGATTTTGGTAGATTGACCTATGAAATGTGGCGTGCTTGTCGCTTAGTAGTAGATCCTGGTATGCATTACTTTGGTTGGACTCGCCAGCAGGCATTAGACTTTATGGCTAGTAATACCGCCTTATCCATTCATGAAGTAACCACAGAAATAGATCGCTATATCGGTTGGCCTGCGCAAGCAGTATCTTATAAAATTGGAGAATTAAAAATAAGAGAGCTTAGAAAAAGAGCGGAGGAAAAGTTAGGCGAAGCGTTTGATATACGAGCATTCCACGATTTGGTATTGGCGAATGGCTCCATTCCTTTGAGTAGTTTAGAACGGATTATTGATAATTATCTCATCGAGAAAGTCCGTAAGCCGATTGACCATAAACGGTAGGCTGATTGTTGCCCGTATAAAATTCTATGCCCAGACGCACCACCACCGCCAATATTAATTAGTAGCTACTTTTAGTTTTAGATAGATTGTTTATTTTTGGTCAAAAAATCAGAATGCTTTTAAAGAATGTTGTTGTTATTGATAAGAACTCACCCCACAATGGAAAGAAAAGAGATGTACTTATTGAGAAGGGTATTATCCAACAAATTGCTTCGAAGATAAAAGAGACAAAGGGTAAAATAGTTGATGTTAAAAATGCACATGTATCCATAGGATGGTTGGACATAGGAGTGCAGTCGGGTGAACCGGGATACGAGCATAGAGAAACCTTTCAAACCTTAACTGCCGCCGCCGCCGCAGGAGGTTATACAGGCATTGCGGTTTTACCCAATACCAATCCTCCCATTCAAACAAAAACAGATGTTTTGTTTGTCAAAAGTCAATCGAATATAGTCGATGTTTATCCAATTGGGGTAGTTTCAAAAAACAATGCAGGCAAAGATTTGGCGGAATTGTATGATATGAAAAACGCTGGATGTGTAGCCTTTTCAGATGGGCAGCGTTCCATTCAGTCAAGCGGATTAATGAAGCGAGGATTAGAATATTTGAAAACCTTTAATGGATTATTAATCAACTATCCGCATGATCATGAATTGGCTAAAGATGGGCAAGTTAATGAAGGCAAAGTCAGTACGTCCTTGGGCATGAAAGGAATACCCAATTTAGCAGAAGAATCCATGTTAAAACGGGATTTAGATCTATTAGCCTATACACAATCAAAATTACATGTTCATAATGTATCAACGGAGGGTTCTGTAAAATTGATTAGAGAAGCTAAAAAGCAAGGATTGAAAGTGACGGCTTCTGTGCCTGTCTTTAATTTAATATTCAATCAAGAAGCAGTAGCCACCTTCAATACCAATTACAAAGTACTCCCTCCTCTGCGACAACCTTCTGATATAAAAGCCTTGCTAAAAGGACTAAAGGATGGCACGATAGATTGCATTTCTACCAATCACACGCCTTTGGAGGATGAAGTTAAAAAACTAGAATTCTTATATGCTGATTTTGGAACGATTGGTTTGGAAACTACTTTTGCACTATTGAATACGCATTTGAGTAAATTCTATGCGCTTCCTACCTTGATAGAAAAATTAACCTCCTTACCAAGAAAGGTATTGGGATTGCCTATTCCAAGTATTAAGGAAGGAATGGATGCCAACCTCACTTTATTTTCCAATCAATTGGAGTGGACGTTAGAGAAACAAGATATCTACTCGAAATCAAAAAATACGCCCTTACTAGGCGAAAAATTTATAGGTAGAGTAGTAGGTATTATCAATAAGGATCAACATTGGTTTCTGCCATCTGTATAGAAAAAGCATAATTTTATCCAGAAAATTTCTTTAACTGACTTGAATTGAAGATATTCAAGCATTATTAACATCAAAACACTACAAGAGTATGAATACCGTAACTGAACAATCTCTAATGCCAACAGCTATGAGATATGGATTAATAGGAGGCCTGATTGCAATCGTTTGGGCATTAGTAAAGAACATGTCTGGATTGATGACCAATTCAATGGCGGGAATCGTTGATTTGTTGGTCTATGTTTTTATTGTTTTTTCTGCCATAAAGGCGCTACGAACAGCTCAAGGGGAGCACATTAGTTTTGGTAAGGCGGTTGGAGTAGGTACTCTTGCTTGTGCGATAGCAGGCTTATTAGCAGGGGTCTTTAATTTTGTTTATTTCAATTTTATTGATCCTTCTGCTGTTGAAGAAATCGTTGCCTATTCAATGGAAATGATGGAGGGCTTTGGCCTAGAAGAAGAAGCCTTGGAAGCGGCAGCAGAATCTGCAAGAAATGGCTTTACCTTACCTAGATCTTTAATGAGTGGTGTCGGAAGCGGAGCAGTGATTGGTCTAATCGGATCACTGATTGGAGGGGCGGTGATGAAGAAAGAAGCCCCTATTAATGTCTAATAATAGCAAGTAACAAACATTTTGTATATACGTAACTCTTTCAGGGAATCGTTCTCTGAAAGAGTTCTTTTTTTTGAATTAAGTCTTCTAAAACCATTTTTGAAACCATACACTTTTTTAGAAACGTATTTTCGCCGCCTGCGGCGGCGGGACTATGGGGTTTGGGGGCAGAATTATTTCAGTTTGCCACAGCAAACTGAAATAATTCTGCC
>CALJIQ010000359.1 GCA_937973995.1 uncultured Saprospiraceae bacterium | reverse complement strand
CATGATAAACTGGCTAAAACTAATACGCCAATTATTCAATATAAAAGAAGAAGAACCCGATCCGATGAAGTATTTGATTGTAGGTCTAGGAAATATGGGAGCAGAGTATGATGGTACTCGACACAATGTAGGCTTCGAAGTAGTAGATTTCCTAGCGAAAGAAAAAGAGGTGGAATTTAAAAATGATAATTTAGGGGACCTGGCAGAGTTTAAATTTAAAGGCCGCACCTTTGTCTTATTAAAGCCTTCCACCTTTATGAACCTGAGTGGAAAAGCAGTGCGCTATTGGTTACAAAAAAAGAAAATTCAACCTGAGAATTTATTGGTCATTGTAGATGATTTGAATTTGCCTTTCGGTAAATTGCGCCTCCGTGGAAAAGGAGCAGATGGGGGGCACAACGGTATAAAAGATATCAATCAAATGATTGGTAGCAAATATGCGCGTTTGCGGGTTGGTATTGGCAATGACTATTCAAAAGGCAGACAAGTTGATTTTGTCTTAGGAAAATGGAATGGAGAAGAGCAAGAGGCCTTACCTACTATTTTAAAAGAAGCAGGCGAAATCGTAAAAACTTTTGGGGCGATTGGCTTGGGTCGAACGATGAGTCAGTATAATAAAAAATGAGGAGTCAGGAGTCTGGGGTCAGGGGTCAGATTTATGCGACCTCTGACTCCTGACTCCTGACTCCTGACTCCTAATAAAATGAAAATTTACACCAAGAAAGGCGACGAAGGAATGACTTCCTTATTTGGAGGGGCTCGTTTACCTAAACATCATATCCGAATAGAATCTTACGGCTCCGTAGATGAATTAAATTCTTTTATCGGCTTGGTGAGAGATCATTTAGAAGAAGCGGCTGGTAGAGCAGAATTAAAGCGTATTCAAGAGACCCTATTCACGATTGGTTCTCACTTAGCAGCAGATCCTTCTAAAGAAAATTTGTGGTTGCCAACCATTAAAACAGAAGAAGTCGAATTATTAGAAAAAGGGATTGATCGAATGGAGGAAAGCTTGGAGCCTTTGAAAAACTTTATCTTACCGGGAGGACATCCTGTGGTTTCTTATTGCCATGTCGTGCGCTGTGTTTGTCGCCGAGCGGAGCGCAATGTGGTGGCGTTGAGTGAAATCAATGAGGTCGCACCTATCTTAGTTCAGTATTTAAATAGACTCTCTGATTACTTCTTTGTACTTGCCCGTTTTCTTGGAAAATCATTAGGAGCGGAAGAAGTGATATGGGAGAGTAAAGAGAAATAGGTATTATGGTGTTTTGGTATTGTGGTTTTATGGTAGCGCCACAACACCACAACACCATAAAACCACAATACCAGAATGATGTACACCAACCTATTATTAGAAGTACAAGAAGGCATCGCCGTTTTGACGATTAATCGCCCAAAAGCGCTGAATGCTTTGAATGCACAAACCCTGCAAGAAATCCACCAATTCTTCACCAAAGATGGATTGGCGATTAAAGATTTAAAAGGCGTTATCGTGACGGGCGCTGGAGAAAAATCTTTTGTGGCTGGAGCAGATATTAGTGAGTTTCTAAAATTGGAAAAAGGAAAAGGGAAAGCCTTTGCGATGAAAGGGCATGATATTTTCTTTGCGATTGAGCGATTTCCAAAACCTGTAATTGCTGCCGTAAATGGCTACGCACTAGGAGGCGGGTGCGAACTGGCAATGGCGTGTCATATTCGAGTGGCAGGAGAAAAAGCTCGCTTTGGACAGCCCGAAGTAAACTTGGGAATTTTACCTGGTTATGGAGGAACGCAACGATTGATACAATTGATCGGAAAAGGAAAAGCGATAGAGATGATGCTAACTGCCGATATGATTGGGGCGGAAGAGGCATTGAGATTAGGATTAGTTACGCATGTCATTCCACTAGGGCAAGAAGTAGCAAAGGCAAAAGAAATCCTCCAAAAGATTGCTACCAAAGGTCCCGTTGCTGTTACGAAAGTAATCGAAGCAGTAAACGCTTATTTCAACTATCTAGCGGATGGTTATAATGCAGAGGCGGATGGCTTTAGTGATTGTACAGAGACCACTGATTTTAAAGAAGGAGCAGCTGCCTTTTTAGAAAAACGGAAAGCTAATTTTAAAGGTGAGTGAGGGAGCTAGTAATCAATTAAGTTCAGGATTAGAGACGATTAATTTACCTTCTTCCATCGTATTGTTATTCAGTAACTTCGAGATGGTAAAATAAAAAGTTGATCCTTTTCCCAATTCAGATTCTACCCAAATTTTGCCAAGATGTAAGTCTATTACATGCCGACAGGTAGCTAGACCCACACCTGACCCTTTGTACTCGGATGGAGTATGTAGCTTTTTGAAAGGCGTAAAGATTTGTTCTTGAAATTCCTTTTCAATACCAATCCCATTATCTTGAATAGAGATGAGAAAATGTTCCTCCTCTTCCGTTGCTTGTATTTGAATAGCCAATGGTGATTCCTTTCGCCTAAATTTAATCGCATTGGAAATTAAATTTTGAAATACCTGTCCTAATTTTATAGGGATAACCATTGTTTTGGGTAAGGAGTTTACCTCGATAACCGTACCCGTTTTTTTAATTTGACTTTTTAAACTAAATAAAACCCGCTCTACGACTATATTCAAATCCACTGCCTTAAAGACCCTTTCCTTTTCCGTTTTTAGTCTAGCAAAATCTAATAAATCGGAAATTAAAGTAAGCATTCTATCGCTTCCTTCTGTTATAAAACCAAGCATTTCTTCACTCCTAGTATCTAATTTATCTTGTTTAGAAAGATGACGATGAAGTAAAGCAGCAAAGTTATTGACATTCCGAATGGGTTGCTTTAGATCGTGGGAAGTGGCGTTGGCGTACTCTTCTAATTCTGTATTGCTCCTTTGTAATTCTATTTTTGATTGTTCTAGTAATTTGGATTGCTCTTTTAATAAACCTAGATTATCGTTTAATTCATCTTGTCTTAGTTTGAGTTGGAGAACTAACTGTTTGTAGTGATATGCGATTAGAGAAAATATGCCTATAAGAAAAATGATTATCATTAGTTGACCAGCAAGATAATAGCTTCTATCGAATTGATTTCTATCTTGTAAAAACTGTAGATTATTTTCAGGATTAGCTGCTAAATTCCACAGATATACAATAAAAATAAGAAAACATCCTAACCAAAAGTTTCCTGATTTTTGTCCGATTAATGAATAGGCTGTTAAGGGAATTAGAATTAAACTAAAGGAATCCATCGAATAAATACCACCTGTATTGATGGACATCTCGGCTAAACTTAGACCCCAAATAAATACGAAAGCATTGCCAGCTATTGTGATGGATTTTGTATAATAAAAAATGAATATGAGTAGAAGATTAAGGATACCGATAAGTAAAAAAGGAGTATGATCTCCGAGGTCAATAGATGAATTTACAAAACAAAATATTGTAGATAAGATTAGTAAACCCAGCATGACCTTTGAGTTTACTATTTGAAAATGACTAGCATTTTTCGAATGAAAATATTGGAACATGATTAATATATAGGTTTATAACTACCAATATTATTCATTTGATGATGGTTTGGGGAGGGAGAATTTAAACTAGCTAGTTACAAAAACGATTCCATTTGATAAAGTCTATTTTTTTATACAAAAAAAAACTATCTACGGAAAGCTCTTAATTAATTCAGGAATTAGAAAAAAAATTGTTATGTTTGAATTAAGAGAGATAAAACCACCCCTTCGTAACAGCATATATGCAGTTCATCATCCCATCTCCTTCATAATAGAGAGACATAGTACAAAGATTTTTTTGAAAGTAATTTCAAAGATTTTTTTCTCAAACTCAATCCTTTGAGTTTGGACTTACTTTTTTGTGCCCCAAATAATTGATGAATTTAAGAAACGTATACTCCAGTATTCTATTTTCTAAAATAATCATCATTTAAACTTACACAATACTATGTCGAACATTCACTACACACAACTTTTAAATTCTATTTCTGATGTCTATGATTCTGGTAAAAAGGCAAAGGTAGTTTGTTTAGAAACGGATTCCTGGAATGGACCTTTTTTTCAGATCGATGGCCTAGAAATGGCCAATTTTGGATCATGTGGATACATGGCATTAGAGAAAGATCCGCGATTGATTAGCCGTTCCATTGAATACACTAAAAAGTATGGAACGCAGTGGGGCGTATCAAGAACTTTCTTGATCGCCAATATACTAACCAAATTAGAGGCCCGATTAAGTGAAATCTTTGACGGTGCTGGTGTCTTTGTATTTTCTTCTACTAGTCTTGCACACACAAGTGCTATTCCGATCATTGTTCAACCACAAGACGCTGTAATTTTAGATAAACAAGTGCATTTTAGTGTTAATACAGCTACCCAATTAATTCCTTCTAAGGAGGTTCCGAGATTGATGGTAAAACATAACAACATGAATATGTTGGAAAGTTTTATCCAACGGTTAAAAGATAAACATGAGAAGATTTGGTATATGGCAGATGGAGTCTATTCCATGTATGGTGATTTTCCTCCTGTGGAAGAGCTTAACTCCCTAATGTCAAAATATGAACAGTTACATATTTACGTGGATGATGCTCATGGAGTAGTATGGGGAGGAAAAAATGGAACAGGATCTATATTTGATAAAATTCAACATAAAGATCGGATGGTGTTGGCCACAACCATGGGGAAAAGTTTTGGAGCAATTGGTGGGATGATTGTCTTTCCTGATAAACAATTTTATTCCAAAGTTCAAAAATTTGGTGGGCCTCTTTCGTATTCTCATCCTCTACCACCTCCTATTATTGGTGCTGCAATGGCAACCACCGATATTTTATTATCTCCTGAAATTTATGAGATGCAAAAGGAATTATCAGATAGAATAAGCTATTGCCATCAATTATTAGAGGATGCCGATTTACCTGTTTTATCTGATCCTAAATGTCCTATTAAGTTCATTGGGATCGGCAATCTAGAGATGGGGTATAAGATTCATCGAAAGATATTGGATAGTGGTTATTATTTGAATATTGCCTTATTTCCAGCAGTTGCTATTAACAATACGGGACTTAGGTTATCCCTTAATCGTCATATTAGTTTAAGGCAAATTGAGGGGCTAGTAAATGTAATTAAAGAACATTATTTTACCACCCTTGCAGAAGAGGATACGGAGCTTCACAAAGTAAGAAGACTATTCAAATTACATAAAAGAAAAAATAAGGTTTCTTAACCGACTAATGAACGTCGTTCCTTCAAGGAACGACGTTCATCACAACTGCCCATCACTACCCAAGCGATCCAATTCTTTCTTGATTGCTGGATTGTTATCTCTATCAGGATGGAAATAAGCTGCATAATAAGGTAGCGTTTCTTCTAAAATATAATCTGCACACAAGGCTCCTGCCGCACAAGCACTCATCGTTCCATAGCCAGCTAAAGCGCCTACCACAAAAACATCAGGTGAATTAGTGGGACCAATTAAAGGTAGATTTTCTTTTGTTCTAGTGTAATAGCCAGCATACTCTATTAAGGGAGTGGGAATATTTTGCTCGTAAATGGCTAGGGAAGGAATAAATTTACTGGTCCCCTTTAAAATAATTTGTGGAAATAATTCAGACTTGGGCGTTTCCCATTTAGGTTCTTCTGGATGGGTATTGAATGCCCAACCCATTTTAATACCTGTGCCTTCTGGCTTAATGTGTAAGGCGCCAGGGAATTGCTCTAATAATCGTTGGTAGGTAGAATCGCCTTCAAAAGCAGTTCGTTCTTCATCCGACCAATCTAACAACTGTTCGTCCATGTAAATGGTAAAGGGCATATCTCTAGGAATCAATTGCTTTGGATCGGGTATAATGATTTTTCGCTGTAATACATTGGTTATTGGAAACTCCATATTCAGCATCTTCCCAACTTGGTTGATAAATGGACCCGTAGCAATGACGACCACATCCGTTTCTACTACCTTCCCCCTGTCTAGATAAAGTTTGTAAATGTTCCCTCTTTTTTGAATGCCTACTATTTCATTTTGTAAGAATTTTGTTCCAGCAAGTTTAGCTTCTCTTAATAGCAAACTTCCCAATTGATAAACGTCAATGGCACCAGCTTTTTGATTGATGACTAATTGCTGAAGCTGGTTGTCTAAGAAAGGATATTTATCATTGATGGTAGCGGCATCTTTAACAATCTCTAATTCCCCTTCAAAAGCACGGGCATCTTGAATACCAAAAATAGCTTTGTCTTTTTTATGGCTAATAAAATTATAGCCAGAGAAATTCATATCAAAAGACTCCTCTCCATATTGAGCTTGTAATTGTTCCATCAAAGCGATGCTACGACCTACAAATTCCTTCATGCACTGCTGCGGCCAGTAGGTTCTAAAATTTTCGCCTGATTTGCTAGTGGTAAAAGAGAGGGGTTGGTTTTTGTCTATTAATAAAATTTGGAGATCGCTATTTTTTTGAGATAAGTAATAAGCTACTGCTACGCC
>CALJIQ010000358.1 GCA_937973995.1 uncultured Saprospiraceae bacterium | reverse complement strand
TTACCTTCCCTGAAGTAGACATCGAGTCTACTTCAGGGAAACAAGGGATTCTAAAGGGAGAAGTGAGGCATAGCCTCACTTCTCCCTTTAGAATCCCTTGTGCAAATCAGGTTGGCTCGATGCCAACCTGATTTGCGATTCGAGATAGTTTGCGGAATAGGGTGATTAATCAAATCCAATTACCTTTAACGTTAGGAAATAAATAGATTAAAATATATATATGGTAAAAAGGATCTAGCAGGAGACACTAAAATTAGTTTTTATCTACCCGATACCACCAGAGATGGACAAGCGATGACTGCCATCAACTTTATTGAAGTGGATTCCAACTACTGGCATATGGCGAGAGGCTATTCTTCTTTTTTTGGATCATTGGTACGTTGTGCTTGCAACCAATCCGCCAAGCGATCGGGCCAAGTTTGTAAATAGGTTTGCCCAATAGCAAGCCCAAAACCATGCCCACCCATCGGATAAACATGTAATTCAGCAGGAACCGCTTTTTCAATACAGGCTTGATAAAAGGCAATACTATTGTCAACAGGTACAGCTTCATCATCGCTAGAATGCACCAAAAAAGTAGATGGAGTATTGGTACTTACTTGTAGTTCATTAGAGAAATGTTTGACTAAATCTGCATCAGGGTTTTCTCCTAATAGTGCATCTTTGGAGCCTTGATGAATAAAGTCCGTGGACATACTGATAACGGGATACACCAATGCCATAAAATCTGGTCGGCAAGAATGGGTATCTATGTCATCACCATCTTTAAGACCATAATCGAAATGCGTCCCTAAAGTAGAGGCCAAATGACCGCCAGCAGAAAATCCCATCACACCAATTTGGTTAGGCTGGATATTCCAATCCTTTGCGTTGGCTCGTACCATTCGCAGGGCACGTTTGGCATCTAACAAGGGAGAAGCGTGCTGTACCACATTTCCTTTGTCTATAGGTAAGCGATACTTTAAAACAATCCCAGCAATACCTTTTGAATTCAGCCATCTAGCTATATCCACTCCTTCCCAATCGTAGGCTAAACCTCGATAGCCTCCTCCTGGGCAAATAAGCACTGCTTGACCCGTTGCATTTTTTGGAGTTGGTAGATATATTTCTATAGAAGGGGTATGTACTTTTGTTACCCAACTAATACCTCTACTTTTATCCACTGTTTCTTCATCAGCTTGGTAGTTTGGGATAGTTTTCTCCCATAAAGGAATAATGATTTCCTGACTATTACAGGAATAGACGAAAAGCATCAAAAAAAGTAGTAGCAATACCTGGTTCATGATTGGAATTGTATTAGTAATTACACTTTGGTTGCAGGTACATACCTTTAGTAAAGATTCTCAACTTCTTATACTTTCATCTTTTTTGTTGTCCACTAGTGAAGTAGAATAGCGGAAACATTTAAATCAAATCCAGCCACATTGATCGTACCACTAAAAGTGGTATTGTCAAAATCACCTTTCATATCTATGTCGTATCCACCCGCACTATAATTGGTGGATAACTTCCCGTCCTCAATCATTAAATTATTTAAAGTCGTGGTTTGCCCTGACTCATCGGCAATCGTACCCGTATACTTACCCCCTTCTTTGGTGATGGTAAACGTACCTTTTAAATCTCCCATGGTAGGAACTTTAGCGATGACATAATTCCATGATCCTACATAAGGATCTACTAAATTTTTGGTGGTGCTACAACTGATGAAGAATAGGGTAGCGCATAAGGTGATGAAGGTAATTCGTTTCATTTTAAAAATTTTTTTGAACCACATTAGTGCATATTAGTATAGTCACATTAGTTCACAAATTTTATTTAGCAGCTTTGTACTAGATCCTGATAGAAGTTTACAAAAATCCCTATTTGTGCTGAGTTGGCGCAAGCCAACGAGGCACAGATAAACCCAAATGAGTTTTGTCAAAACTCCAAACTTTGTGAACTTTGTGGTTATCAAATTGTGTTTTTAGAGTAAACTCAACAATGCTTTTGTCCACATCTAATTGGTTGAACTTGTACTTGACTCTTGCTCTTGCTCTTAAACTTTAATTCTATGTGCACTAATGTGAAAAACTAATGTGCACTAATGTGGTTAAATAATAAGTTTAATTCACTTGTCGGTCCTCAATCAACTCAATCAATAAATCTATTCCTTCCTTCACAAAAGCAGGGTCTTCCGCATAAGTTTCTTTTTCGACAACGATAATATTTTTAGGCAATTTCTTTTTCAATCGATCAAAGAAAGCCTTATCTGATTTTTTATCTTCCAATATACCTCCTTTATAAGAGTATCGTCCAACGCCCCCTTTTGGAATCATAAAATAGGCTTTGTCCTTGGTATGTTTTAATCGCTTACAAATATCATCTGCTACTTTAATAATTTCCTTTTCATTTAGTCGAGGCACAAAAACGACTGGACTATGGAAAACGATTTTATGATTTTTCCATTCTTTTGGTACTTCATTAGGAGGTACTAAAATACCCAAATGCTCTGCTCCACCAGGACATAATACTTGTGGCAAACCCAACTTGCCCGCCACCGTCAATCGCTCATGACCACCTGCTCGTAATACACCCCATACATCATCGGCAATTTCGCCCATCGCATAATCAAACACGGCTCCAATGATTCCCTCTTTCATCATTTGTTCCATGGCTTGTCCACCTGAACCTACTGCGTGAAAAACAATCACCTCATAACCTCTTTCTTGTATGTATTGAATGGCTTCCATTGAGCCTTTGGTCAAGACGCCTAAGTTCGACATTCCAATCAAAGGCTTGTCGCCCTTTTCCATGATGAACTTCGTCTTAACTTGAGCCATACCACAAGCCGCTGCTGCGGCATTCGCCAATATCTTTCTAGTAAATGGATTTAATTTTAAAATATCACTGACCGAAAACATCATAGTAATATCCTTGATACCCACAAAGCTGGACACATCTCCTGAAGCGATGGTGGACACCATTATTTTTGGAAAGCCATAGGGTAGGGCTTGCATGATTTCGCAGCAGGTAGAGGTACCTTGCGTGCCGCCTAAACCTAATACGGCATGTACTTCATCTTTAACAATTTTCCGATTTAAAATTTTGATACACCCCTTGACTACGAAGGGATTGGACTTTTCACGGGTAGGTTTTTTTAGCAGTTTTGAGATAGACCCACCTCCTGTCGAAATTACTTTTCCTCTAGTTATATCTGCTTTAATTTCAGCTTTCCCAATGACGCCAATATCAATTAGCAATGCCTGATGACCACTAGCTTCAATTTCTTTTTTTAAGAATCCTGCTTCTTGGCCTTTGGTGTCTAGGGTGACTAGTAGGGCTATGGTTTTTTTCATGTTTTGAATGGCGTTGTGGCATTATGGCGTTGTGGCGTTGTGGCCATAAAGCCAAAATGCCACAACACCATAAAGCCTATTTTTTCTTCTTCGGAAACCGCAAATCAGCAAATTCCTTAGCCGTAGCATACACCGCTTTTTCAATAGGAATTCGCTCTGTAGATGAACCTGTCCAGATACCGTCAACGGAAGTATGGTTCAAAATATACTGTGCATCTTCTGGATTTTCCATAGCTGCGCCGTGGGCGATCAACATCACATCTTTTTTAATTTTTCGCATGATCTTGTTGGCTTCTTCTGTTCGGGCGGCGGTTTGTTCGATGGTTTCGCCAGAGTCGTAACCTGTTAATCCGCCCTTAGTAGTACCTGCGTGAAAGCAGAAAATATCGGGCTGCGCCTCCTTCATGATGCGGATGCTATCTTCCATCGTAAAAGCTAAACCGATGGAAACCATATCCATTTCTTTTGCTAATTTCAATAGCTCAATTTCATTGTCTATCGTAATTCCACTTTTGGTTAAGACGCGAAAAATTTCACTATCTTTATCTACGTAACTAATGGACGGACCAATATTAGAAACCGAATGCACCCCCATCATTTTACACTCATTCAACACCATTCGCATATCTTTCAAAGGATCATTGGCATTCAAACAGGCACAGATAAAAGCATCTCCTTTGATGGCTGGCATGATGTCTTCTCTAGTATAATCTAATGTTTGTTTATTAGAGTCTAAGATGGGCCACAGCATCGACATAGTACCCATTCCATTCGCTCTTAATCTCGCTCCTGAAAAAGTATTGATACAATCTGCTCCTGCTTTTTCTAATAGTTTGGCGACTAAGCCGTTTCCTGCACTAGCTATAAAAATGGGAATTCTCTTCTTCCTTTTTTTCTTAAGTTTCTTTAGGATTTTTTTTCTGGATGTTTGTGGTACTATCATATTTTAATTGAGAATGGAGAATTGAGAATGGATAATTCAAGTTACGCTTAGGTAATTCTCAATTATCCATTCTCAATTCTCAATTAATTAAATCACCCGATCATTCCCCCCATCAATAGGCACCTGCGCGCCCGTCACTTTGCTAAAGGTTTTGCCCAACATCGCAACTGCCAAATTGGCTACATCGTGGGAGGTCACTTCTGTTTTTAAAATATTGTTAGTCTTGTATTCTTTGACGCTTAGTCCATAGTGTTTTGCTCTGGCTTGTAATACTTCTTTTGTCCAAATGGCGGTATCGTAAACGGCATTGGGATGCATGATATTGACCCGAATTCCTTTCTCTCCCAGTTCCATCGCAGCAATTCTTCCCAATTGGGTGAGGCCTGCTTTGGCAACAGAATAAGCGGCTGCCCCTGGACCGGGTGCAGGAACATTTTTAGAACCAATGATAACCACCGCAGGATCAAAACCTAACTCTAAAAATGGGGTACATAGTTGTAATAATTTCTGATGACTACTCACATTAATCGCTAAACTCTTTTGCCAATGGGCATCATTCATATCTGCAATTTTTGCACTTTTAGGAAAGATGCCTGCATTGCTAATTAAGAGATCGATCCCTCCAAAATGAGCGACCGTCAATTCGATAGCCTTTTGTAATTGACGTTGATTCGTTACATCACATTGAATGCCTAACACTTCTTTTTGAGTAAAGCATTTTTTAATAGCAGGAGCAATATCTAGTCCTGCCACTACCGCTCCTTGAGCTACTAGACTTTCCACACAGGCTTTTCCAATACCACTTGCAGCACCTGTGACAATGGCAATTTTTCCTTGCAAGTCTTTAGGTTTGCCCGCTCGTTTTAGTTTGGCCTGTTCTAGGCTCCAATATTCTACTTCAAATAAATCCTTTTTGCCCAATGCTTTCCAGCCGCCCAATTGCTCCGCCTGGTAAATGGCTTGCTTGGTATGGCGGGTAATATCTTCTATAATTCGTAGGTGCTTGATGGTAGGACCAAACGATAAACTTCCCACCTTAGGCAAGATCGCCCAACGAGGGGCTGGATCTAATAAAGTTTGTTCACCGGTATTATATTTTTCATAATAGCTTTTGTAGTCCGCTATATATTTGTCTAAATCTTTTTTGGGAGTAGCGGATAATACAATAGGCGTTCGCTTAGTACGGATAATATGGTCTGGGGTCAATGGTCCACGACTGGTGATAGAACGAATATTTTTTAAACTACTAAAGGCAGTGGAGGCGGGAGAATTATCTAACCGCGCTAAAACGGGTTGTCCCCAAATAGTTGCAACTGCTTGTCGAGCTTTGGCTATTTGCAAGGCATCTACTTTGCCTTTCTTATTTCCTTTGATTGGTAGTGCCTTTTGAGAGGTTAAATATTGTTCCGCTTTAGAAACAATACTTATCATTTTCTCATAAGCTATTTTCGGATCTTGATGAAAAGTAAATACCCCATGATTCATTAAAATCATTCCGTCTAGTTGATCCCAATCTATTCCTTTGGTCATTTCATGGATCGTCTTCGCTAAAATAAAACCAGGCATTACATAGGGAACAATCAACATATTCGGTCCATAGAGTTCTGCTATTCGCTGTCGTCCATTAGGAGAATTGGTAATCGTCACCACCGCATCAGCATGGGTATGATCTACAAATGTGTAAGGGATGATGGCATGAAGAATGGTTTCTACCGAAGGGTTAGGCGCGTTGGGATTGGTCATTGCCATGCGTTGGTATTTTACCATTTCCATATCGGTGAGCGTGTCTAGCTCGGCGAGTTTATATAAGGTATCTAATTTCACAGGAGCGAATCCTGCTGCCTCGATGGTTCCCAAATCCCATCCACTTCCTTTGACATACAAAATGTCTTCTTT
>CALJIQ010000357.1 GCA_937973995.1 uncultured Saprospiraceae bacterium | reverse complement strand
AATAAATTACAAACTTTCTTTTCAGAAAATCAGCCTACCACCTTTAAGCAATTGCATAAGGGCGTATCAGAGGGGCAAAAATCAAGCTTTTTTATTGGTGATTTAAATACACCAACTGCTTCTTATCGCATCTATATTTATCTACAGGAAAAAAATGGAAAGTCTATTATTCAGGAATTGCGGATAGATGAGGAATAATTCTATTGTTCCATTGTTCCATTGTCCGATTGTTCCATTGACAAAAAGTACCTTGGCTTCAACGATAAAAAATCAAGGGATAGACGCCACCTCTTCGGAAAACATTCCTACCTCTAGGTAATTCTAAAAAAGCATCCGCATCCACCAAGTTGGCTAAATCGCCAGACCCATTGCCTGTCATGGGATGTGCCCATATACGCCCCTTTTCATCATAGGAAACTTTGACTTGTAGAAAATAAGTCAAATCAGGTTTGAATAAATAATTTTCGGCGAGTTTTGCCATCGGTTGAGGAGGGTGAGGGAGACCTACGGTCGCACGCAGCCAAGGAATAAAATACCGTTGCGTACAGAGGAAAGAAGAAACGGGATTACCGGGCAAGGCAAAAATCGTAGTCCCATTTTTTGCTTGACCAAACCAAAAGGGTTTGCCAGGGCGTTGCGCAATTTTATGGAATAATTTTTTTACTCCTACGGCTTCCAATGCCTGTGGTAAAAAATCAAACTTCCCTTTAGACACCCCTCCACTAAGAATTAGCACATCATAGTCTTTGATGATATTAGACAGAGCAGATTTGATAAGTTCCAAATCATCATTCAAGTGCATGGTATCTGCGTCGATATGATGGTGGTCCAAAGTAGCCTTTAAGCGATGGACATTCGATTTTCGGATTTGGTGAGGCAAGGGCTTTTGATCAACCCGAACCAACTCATCTCCAGTGGAAATGATGACGGTTTTGGGCAATAGGGCGACATCAATATGGGTTTTTCCAACCGTTGCCGCTACGCCTATTTCGGCGGGAGAAATAATGATGTTTTTAGCTACCACCATAGACCCTTGCAAACGATCTTCCCCTTTTGTATGAATATTTTGATGTCTTTTGACGGTTTCTACCATTATATTGGCTTGTCCGTCATGAATATCCACATCTTCATAGCGTATGATGGCATCTGCCTTAGCTGGCATAATGGCCCCCGTCATTACTTCTATACATTTTCCTTGATCGACCAAGCTAATTTGTGGCGAGCCTGCCGCTGCTACTGCCTCTATTTTATAGCCTCTTTGTCCTTTTAAATAGGTATCATAATCAATAGCGATCCCATCCATCGTCACCCGATTATAAGGAGGCATATCCCTATCTGCAAAAAGGTCTTCTTTTAATACTCGACCGATAGATTGAGCCATTGGAATTTTTTCATTCCCATAATTCCCTTTATTTTGTAGGATTAGATGTTCTGCTTCTTGTACGGTTATCACTTTAAAGGTATTATGGTATTATGGTGTTATGGTATTATGGCCAGAAAACCAAAATACCAAAATACCATAACACCTGTCATGCATGTTCGGTGAAGAAATAAAAAAACAGTTTCCCATTTTTCAACATCATCCCGATTTGGTGTATTTGGATAATGCGGCTACTACGCATAAACCCAAAATGGTGATTGATGCAATACAGCATTTTTATGAACGAGAAAATGCAAATATACATCGTGGAATTTATGATTTAGCTTCTCAAACTAGTATTAAGTACGAAAAGGTAAGAGCGCAAGTCGCTCGATTCTTAGGAGCAAATGAGGAATATGCGATCGTCTATACGAGTGGTACGACTGCCAGTATCAATTTAGTGGCTAGTTCTTTTTTACTATCTAGATTAGAAATGGGTGACGAGGTGCTTATTTCGGAAATGGAACACCATGCTAATCTGATTCCTTGGCAAATGGTATGTAAAAGAAAAGGCGCCATTTTAAAAACCATACCCGTATCCAAAACGGGAGAATTGGACCTTGCCGCTTATCAAGCAGTACTTTCTGATAGAACTAAATTAGTTGCCATTACCCACATCTCGAATGCCTTAGGTACGATCAACCCCATTGAAGAAATGATTAAAATTGCTCACCGACAAGGGGTGCCAGTATTAGTGGACGGTGCCCAAAGTGCAGCGCATTACCCCATGCAAGTGAAGGCATGGGATTGCGATTTTTTTACTTTTTCAGGCCATAAGCTATTTGGTCCTACAGGAATCGGGGTATTATGTGGTAAAAAGGAATGGTTAGAACAAATGCAGCCCTATCAGTTTGGCGGCGATATGATAAAAAAAGTAAACTTTGAGTCCACCACTTTCGCCAAAATACCGCAACGCTTTGAGGCGGGAACGACCAATATTGCAGGGGTAATAGGCTTGGGAAGTGCTATTGAGTTTTTGGAGCAATTTGATAAAAAGGAGATGGCCAATTATGTAAAACAATTGGGAAAATATGCCCAAAGCGAATTGGCAAAAATGGACGAAGTGGAAATAATAGGAACTGCACCAAATAAGACGGGAATTTGTTCTTTTCTAGTAAAGAATGCCCATCCTCATGATGTGGCTACCTTTTTGGGTAGTGCTCAGATAGCCGTGCGGGCAGGTCACCACTGTACCCAGCCTCTGATGGACTTATTGGGAATACCAGGTACCACCAGAGCTTCCTTTAGTATCTATAATACGAAAACAGATGTAAATCAATTAGTTAGGGCAGTAAAGGAGGTTATTTTTTTTTTTAAATGAAAAGCGTGTGTATATAATTATAAAAAATTAAAAAAAACTTAACAATTGTTACTTCTTTTTAAAAAAATGTCCTAACATTGACGCAATTTTTATTTCAAACCTACTAAAAATACCTTTTAAACATGGGAGGATTTAAGGACTTTATTATGAAGGGCAATGTGCTCGATTTAGCAGTTGGTGTTATTATGGCTGCTGCTTTCGGAGCGATTGTTTCTTCTTTTACCAATGACATGATTATGCCTGTAATTGGTAATTTTATGGGAGGAGTCAATTTTTCTGATATGGCGTACGTTCTTTCACCAGATGTGGTAGGGGCAGACGGAGAGGTTGTAACTAAAGGAGCCAGAATCGGATATGGTAATTTTATTCAAAAAATTATTGATTTCTTAATTATTGCTTTCGTAATTTACCAAGTAGTACAAGCTTATAATAGAGCTACTAATAAGGTAGAAGAGGCAGCAGGTCCAACTCAAGAAGAGTTATTAACTGAGATTAGAGATGCTCTAAGAAATCCTTAATAGCATTTAAATTTTATAAAAAGCCTGATTCAATGTACATTGAATCGGGCTTTTTTGTTTTTTTGTTGTTTGAAATAATAAAATCACCATTGAAAAAAAGCAAACAAACTCCACTTTGGCGGATTACTGGGCAAGATACTAAGGGTATCTCCTATTTGCTAGGTACCATGCATTTGAAGCCTAATAATGGTACCAGCCAAGCAATTAAGACCTATTATAATTATATAGATTTATGTGAAGTGTTTGCTACAGAATTTCCTTTGAATGAGGTGAATCCAGTAACGGTTAGCCAATTTTCTTTATTTCCAGATGGCAAGAAGTTGACGGATTTTCTACCTGAAAAGAAATTTAATAAAATTGAAAAGCAATTATTAAAATCTTTAGGGATGCCCCTTCGTTCTTTGTTGAGAATGAAACCCCTAATGATTGTTAACCTGATTAGTGAACAGTTATTAGCCGATCTTCAACCCATTTCTATGGATCGAGACCTGTGGAATCGGGCAGAGAAACAGGGAAAAGAACTAACGGGGATAGAGACCTTTGAAGAGCAGTTGCAGATTTTAGAAAGAGTTCCCATTGATTATCAGATCAAAAACCTAATCAGTATTTCTCAAAAATTAACCGCCTATAAAAAGCAATTGCTGCATTTATCCGAAGTATATGAATCTGGGGATATGCAAAAACTGTATCAACTCTCGAAAAAAGGATTAGGGTCTATTCGCAAGTTTATGATAAGGGAACGGAATCACCTGATGGCAGATAGAATCCATGAAAAAATAAAAGACCATAATCTTTTCTGCGCTATAGGGGCAGGACATTTAGCTGGAAAAGATGGCGTGTTACGTTTATTAAAATTAAAAGGGCTTTCTGTGAAGCCTATTAGAATTAGATAGGTGTTGTGGTGTTATGGCTTTGTGGCGTTATGGCTTTGTGGCATTATGGCGTTATGGCTGGTTGGCAATCATTAGAGTGCCATAGTGCCAAAACACCACAGTGCCACAGTGTCGCAGTGCCAAAACGCCATAATGCCACAGTACCACAACACCAATAATTTATGGTACGACTACTTTTTATAATGATTTTTGGTTGCGCTATGCTTAGTCTTTCTGCACAAGCAGATAGATGGCAACAGCGCATCATGTACAATATGGAGATAGAGGTAAATGTTTCTACCAATTCCTTTACTGGGAAGCAACGAATCATTTATATCAATAACTCACCAGACGAATTGAACAAAGTATTTTATCATTTATACTACAATGCTTTCCAACCAGGTAGTATGATGGATGTTCGGTCTCGGACCATAGAAGACCCGGATGGTAGGGTAGGGGATCGTATTTATCGCTTAGATACGCATCAGATGGGATATACGAAGGTCAATTCCTTAACGCAAAACGGCAGACCTGTTCAATTTGTGGATGAAGGTACTATTTTAGAAGTGACCTTAAATGAACCGATAGCACCAAAGAGTGCAGCGGTATTTGAAATGGATTTCACTTCTCAAATTCCGGATCAAATTCGCCGAACAGGTAAGTTTAATAAAGAAGGGATCGATTATTCCATGTCTCAGTGGTATCCTAAAATGTGTGAGTATGACTACCAAGGATGGCATGCAAATCCTTATGTTGGACGGGAATTTCATGGGGTTTGGGGCGATTTTGATGTGAAGATTACGCTACCTAAAAATTATGTAGTAGGGGCTTCTGGCTATTTGCAAAATGCCAACCAAATCGGAATGGGATATGAAGCGGATGGTGTGAAAGTACCAGATAATAGAAGGTCCAATACCTTGACTTGGCACTTTATCGCTCCCAATGTACATGATTTTGTTTGGGCAGCTGATCCTGATTATAAACACACCAAACTTCAAGCGAAGGATGGTCCCATGATGCACTTCTTTTATCAAGAAAACGATAAGACGAAAGACAATTGGGAGGCTTTACCAAAGATCATGGATAAAGCGTTTACCTTTATCAATAAGAACTATGGTAAATATCCTTATGAGCAATATTCCTTTATACAAGGAGGGGATGGCGGAATGGAATATCCTATGGCGACTTTGATTACGGGAGAGCGTACCCTAGGCAGCTTGGTAGGCGTTTCTGTTCATGAATTGATGCACTCTTGGTACCAAATGATTCTAGGAACCAACGAGAGCTTATATGCTTGGATGGATGAAGGCTTTACTAGCTATGCTAGTGCGGCGACTATGGACTATCTAAAAGAGGTTCGTGCCTTGCCAGGTTCACCAGCTGACTTTGCCCAAGCAGGTAACTATGGAGGCTATTATACCATTGCGCTTTCGGGCAAAGAGGAGCCAATGACGACGCATGCCGACCACTTCATGACTAATTTTGCGTACGGAAGAGCTGCTTATTCTAAGGGGGCCGTATATATGTCCCAATTGGGATATATCATTGGGGAGGAGCATTTAAAGAAAGGCTTATTAAAATATTATGATACTTGGAAATTCAAGCATCCCAATTCCAATGATTTTATTAGAATCATGGAAAAGCAATCGGGTTTAGAGCTAGATTGGTATAAGGAGTACTGGGTTGGTTCTACCCATCAAATTAATTATGCTATCGATGAGGTAACGGAAGCGGACGGAGGGACCCAAGTGAGTATCAGTAAATTGGGCAGGATGCCTATGCCCCTAGATATTCAGGTAACCTATACGGATGGAAAAGAAGAAACTTTTTATATTCCTTTGAGAATGATGAGAGGAGAGAAACCAGCACGCAAAAATCAAGAAAGAACCTTATTAGCGGATTGGCCTTGGACCCATCCTAATTATAATTTCATTATTCCTGCTGGCTTAGCCAAAATCCGTTCTATTGAAATTGATCCTTCTCTTAGGATGGCGGATGTGGATCGAGCGGATAATTCGTTTTCGCAGTAGTAATTGGTTGACTGATTATTAATTATTGATTATTGCGAGCAGTAATCAATAATTAATAATCAGTCAACTAATCAAATTACAAATTCTTATGCGTACCGTCGCAATAGCAACCGTTCTTACTCGCCTTACATTGGCATAAATGAGCCGTTTTACTTTCTTCTGCTACGAACACCATCGGTTTAAAGTCCGATCCTTTATGCGCTCCATTGCAGAAAGGCTGTTTATCCGAAAGCCCACAAGTACACCAAGCATACTTCTTTCCTTTTTCTAATTCTACTTTAGCTGGCGATTTTGCAGCTACTTTAGGTAAATCCATTGTTAAAATATTTTTTGTTTTTGATAAATCAATGCTTGAATTGCTCCTACCTTATAGTAAACTAGGTAAGAGAAAAAATGGTTGTAGTGGTTTGGAATAATTTTCTTATTTAAAATTAGTCTATTTACAATTATCAAGAATAATTGGAACAGGCTAGGTGTTATGGTATTTTGGTTTTACGGTAATTTGGTGGAGCTTACTTTACCAAAAACTTTATCGAATTTTACGCCTATTCTTGATATTGATAACTTAACCACACAACCAAAACACCATAAAACCACAATACCTAGTCAATTACGAATAATTATTGTAAAAAACACACTAACTCTTTATGGCTCTATCTATCTTTGCTGTTTTTATTTTAGACCATACTACCCATTCAAAATTCAACATTCAATCATTCAAAATTAATAATGATAAAAGCCTTTATTTTCGACTTAGACGGGGTAATAGTGGATACTGCCAAATACCACTTCCAAGCATGGCGGCGCATGGCGAATGAATTGGGATTTGACTTTTCAGAAAAGGAAAATGAACAATTAAAAGGCGTGAGTCGAATGGACTCGATGAATCTCATTTTAGGTTGGGGGGGATTGGAATTGAGCGAAAAGGATAAAGTGAAATGGGCTAGTCAAAAAAACGACTGGTATGTGGAAGCTGTTGATAATATGACCCCCAAAGAAATTTTGCCTGGGGTGCTGCCACTACTAAAAGACCTACGAAAAAAAGGATATAAAATTGGATTGGGTTCTTCTAGTAAGAATGCCGTTAGGGCATTGCGGAAGGTGCGTATCTTATCTTATTTCAATACCATTATTGACGGAACAAAAACAACGAGAAGCAAGCCCGACCCGCAAGTGTTCCAAATGGGGGCTAAGCGACTTCGCCTAACGCCCAAGGAATGTATCGTTTTTGAAGATGCTCAGAGTGGGGTAGAGGCGGCTTTAACAGGTGGGTTTTATGCAGTTGGTATCGGTGATCCTAAGCATTTGGGTAAAGCACATCTAGTTTTATCTTCTTTTGAAAATACTACGATTGAAGCAATTATTGAATCTATTTCGTAAAGCATACTTATGAAAAATTACCTAAAACACGACGAGTGGTGCATCATAGAAGAGGGATTTATACCAGCAAATAATCGCATTTCGGAAAGTATCTTTAGTATCGGTAATGGGCGATTCGGACAGCGAGCTAATTTTGAAGAAAATTATACAGGCGATACCTTGCCAGGAAGCTATGTCGCAGGAGTGTATTATCCCGATAAGACGAAAGTAGGCTGGTGGAAAAATGGCTATCCAGAATATTTTGCAAAAGTATTGAATGCCACGAATTGGATAGGAATAGATATTGAAATAGATGATGTGAGTTTGGATTTGGCGAAGTGTAAAGTGAAGGATTTTCGCAGGATATTGAATATGAAGGAAGGATATTTAGAGCGATCTTTCACAGCTACTACCGAGAAAGGTAAAAAGGTAAAAGTGGCTGCTACTCGTTTGTGTAGTATTGTGGATGATGAGATTGGGGCGATTCGTTATGCTATTACGCCCATCAATTTTACGGGTACGATCAATATCACGCCTTACTTAAATGGAGATGTAAAAAATGAAGATGCTAATTGGGAAGAAACCTTTTGGGATAAGGTGGAAGTGGCGGTAAAAAATACGCGTGCCTTTGTGGTGTCACAAACTAAAAAGACCAATTTTAAGGTGGCAACAGGAATGAAGTTCGTCATTTCAAAAAATGGAAAAGAGGAGAAATTCAAATCAACAAAAATAAAGACAGGCATGTATGTGGGAGCGAGTGTAGATGTGCCAGTAAAGAAAAAGGAAACGATAACTGTTTATAAATACGCTGCTATTCTCTCTTCGTTAAATCATCCCACATCGGACATCTTAGAGCGTTGTAAAGCAAAAGTCAAACAAGCACAGCATCTAGGATTTGATAAATTACTAAAAGATCAAAAGAAAGCATGGGCAAAAAAATGGAAAGATAGCGATATTATTATCGAAGGAGATGTAGCCGCCCAACAAGGTATTCGCTTTAATATTTTTCATTTAAACCAAACTTTTACAGGCGTAGATGAACGGTTAAATATTGGACCAAAAGGTTTTACTGGAGAAAAATATGGGGGTAGTACCTATTGGGATACAGAGGCTTATTGCTTACCGTTTTATCTGTCAACAACGGAAGAACGAGTTGCCAAAAACTTGTTAATCTATCGTTACAAGCAACTGGATAAAGCCATAGAAAATGCCGAAAAATTAGGATTTAAAAATGGGGCCGCATTGTATCCGATGGTCACCATGAATGGCGAAGAATGTCATAATGAATGGGAAATTACCTTTGAGGAAATCCATAGAAATGGGGCAATTGCCTACGCTATTTACGACTATATCCGCTATACTGCTGACCAAGATTATTTGAGTGATTATGGGGCAGAGGTGTTGTTGGCGATTGCTCGTTTTTGGGCGCAGCGAGTTCATTTCTCAGAGCCAAAACAGCAATATGTAATGCATGGCGTGACGGGTCCCAATGAGTATGAGAATAATGTGAATAATAATTGGTACACCAACTATATCGCTGCTTGGTGTTTAAAATATGCAGCAGAAGCCCTTCTGTATGTAAAGAATAAAGCCCCCTACAAATATGAAGCACTAAAAGAAAAAACTAATTTTGAAGAGGAGAAGGAATTAAAACAGTGGCAAGAAATTCAAAACAATATCTACTTACCCCAAGATGAAAAAACAGGGGTCTTTCTACAGCAAGAAGGTTTTCTCGACAAAGCCCTCATTCCTGTAGAACAACTAGCAGCAGCAGATAGACCCTTGAATCAAAAATGGTCTTGGGATCGGATTTTGCGATCTTGCTATATCAAACAAGCAGATGTATTACAAGGGCTTTACTTTTTTGAAGACAAATTTGACTTGGCGACCATCAAAAAGAATTTCGATTTTTATGAGCCTCTTACCGTGCATGAATCTTCGCTTTCTCCCTGTGTGCATGTCGTTTTAGCGGCCAGAATTGGAAATAAAGATAAGGCGTACGAAATGTACCTCCGTACTGCTAGACTAGATTTGGATGATTATAACAACGATACAGAAGATGGTTTGCATATTACTAGTATGGCAGGTACTTGGATGGCAGTGGTAAAAGGGATTGGGGGAATGCGCGTTCACCGAAATCAATTATATTTTGAACCATTTTTACCCAATACTTGGCAGTCGATTTCTTTTAAAATCCAGTTTAGAGGCAATACCATTTTAGTGAAAGTGACCGCTAAAGAAACCCGACTTGAAAATCTTTCTTCTGGTAAAGTTTCCGTTAATTTATATGGTAAAACACATGCGCTTGGAGCGAAGGGCGTGGTGGTTGTATAATGTCAAATTAACTATTACCCATGATTTATTTTTTTAGTCAACGCAAAGAGGTTAAGGAATGATTCAGTAATAAATTGCGTTTCTATGCGCCGTTATTTTTTTCTTCTGCAAGGCATTAGCGTTGGTTGCACCCAGAGGTGCAAAGGTATAGGCAATGCAGGGTACTACCGAGGCTTTTTAACGCTATTTAACTACCCCTCTTTCTTCTCAAAAATTTCTGCCGTCAGTTCTCGTGAAATCGCTCCTTTCGTCACACGAATATAAGATTTTTGTCCTACCTCTAAGGTGACAACATTCTCATCTATTTTAGTGATCTTACCAAGCATACCGCTAGTGGTCACCACATCCTTTCCTTTCTCTAATGCCTTCACAAATTCTTCTTGCTTTTTAGCCTTTTGAGTCTGCGGACGCAAGATGAAAAAATAGAAAACTAGAAAGATTAATACCAAAGGTCCATATTGAATGAGTGGATTGGGACCTGCTTGAAGAAAAAATATAAATAAGTTATTCATATACTATTGTATGATAAGGGTTTTCTTATGAAACCGATTTTATTAAAAAAGTATTGAGCTGATATTTGAAGTTTGTAACTTCAATTGGTTATTCTTCAAGTTTTTAACTTGATTTTTCTGGATGTAGTTTTATTTACAAGAAAATTTTTATTATATGATATTTTGATTAGTCTAAGTTGTCCTTTTCTCCTTCCATCCTTTTCAATACCGTTCCAGCCAATAATAATTTCGTTTCTGCTGGATGTGTATTCGCCGTGATAAAAATAGGTTTGACTTGTCTGTCAAACTTATTTGCTGTGTTAAATTTGACTTTGATTGCTCCGCTTTCTCCAACTGATATGGGCGCTTTGGGCCATTCTGGTACCGTGCAGCCACAGGTAGATTTCGCATTACTAATAATCAAAGGCGCATTTCCCGTATTGGTAAAGCTAAAGGTATGTTCAATAACGTCCCCTTCTTCTACCTCTCCATAATGATAGCTAATAGACTCAAATTCCATCTTTGCTATATTGATGGTATCAATAGGTTGGTTGGCTGTTACTGGATTTCTAATAATATCCGCATTGCTAATACTAGAGGCAGTAGTCCTCACAGACTGTATGCTTCTTTCCTCCTTTGAGGATTGGCATTGAATGAATAATAAAAACACGAATATTAATAAAAATTTAACCTCCAAGGAATTCAGAATTTTCAGGAATGAATTGACGCAAAAGTAGGATATTTCCTTTTTAAAATAAAATGAACCGAGATTTATTCGGTTTGATAAATGCGCCTTTTTTAAATTTTTTTTTGTAGAAGCAATAGGATTATAATTAATGTTAATTTTGACCATTACTCGTTAATTTTTCCGTAAAATGGATATCGAGTCCATTTCAAGAATCTTATACAAGACCAATTGGCTCGATGTCAATTGGTCTTGTAACTATTGAAGTAGTATAACCAATATTTTGAATAAAATAAAATGGAACAGCATAAATATAACTTAGGTATCATCGGTAATTGTGCCTATATAGGATTAATAGATACTACCGCCAATGTGAAATTTCTCTGCTGGCCTCGCTTTGATAGTAGTTTTATTTTTGGTGGACTGTTAGACGAGGAGAAGGGAGGACAATTTGCCATTTATCCAGAACAGGAAATTAAGCAAAGTCATCAACAATATATTCCTAATACCAATGTATTAGAAACCACCATCGAAAGTGCGGATGGCGCATACAAGGTAACCGATTTTGCGCCTCGATTTTTTCAATTCGAGCGATATTATAAACCCTTGATGCTGGTTAGAAAAATTGAACCAATCAATGGTACGCCTCGCATCAAAGTGGTTTGTCAGCCAGTAGGAAATTATGGAGAAACAGTACCTACTAAAGTGTTTGGTAGTAGCCATATACGGTATGAAGGATTGGATAAAGAGGTGCGGCTGACGAGTAATATCTCCTTGAGTTATATTGACCAAGAACAGTCCTTTGTGCTAAATGAACCCAAGTACATTATCTTGACTTGGGGCGTACCACTTGAAGGTCCATTAGAAACGACTGCGGAAAATTTCCTCCGAAATACCATTTCTTATTGGCGCGATTGGGTGTTGACGACTTCCACAGAACGCTTTCATCAAGAGGCAGTTATTCGCTCTGCCCTGACCTTGAAATTGCACGAATACCAAGACACAGGCGCTATTATAGCTGCTACCACCACGAGCTTACCCGAATTTCCAGGCAGTACTCGAAATTGGGATTATCGCTTTTGTTGGATAAGAGATACGCATTACACCATCAAGGCACTTAATGATTTAAGCCACTTTAGCATCACTGAACGCTATGCGAATTTTATCCAAAATATCGTCTTGAATGAAGAAGGTCGGTATCATCCATTGTATCCCATAACGATGGACCGCATACCAGAAGAAAAGATTTTGCCTTTGAAAGGATACCGTGGAGAGACACCCGTTCGTATTGGTAATCAAGCCTATGAGCATATTCAAAATGATGTATATGGTCAAGTATTAGTTACCTTGCTACCGCTTTTTTCTGATAAGCGCTTATTAAAAAATGCGAAGAATTCTTCCCTAATCAAGATTGCGACCAATTGCCTCAACCGAATAGAAGAAACCATGAAGGAGCCGGATAATGGCTTATGGGAATTTAGAGGTACTAGTCAGCTACATTCTTATACTTTTTTATTTCATTGGGCAGGTAGTCATTCGGCTAAAAAAATTGCAAATATTCTAGGAGATAAAAAAATGGGGCGACAGGCCAATCGCTTAATCAAGGAATCTGCAAAGATGATAGAGGCTTGTTATGATAAAGAACGAGGGGTCTATACCCAAGCTATCGGTTCCCCCAACTTGGATGCCAGTTTATTGCAATTAATAAATATGGGATATTTGAATCCTAACGGTGCTAAAGCAAGGCAACACATCCGAGTATTAGAAGAGGAACTCCGAACAGAATCAGGTTTATTTTATCGATACAAACATGTAGATGATTTCGGCGCACCTGAATCTACTTTTTTAATTTGTGCGTTTTGGTATGTAGAAGCATTGGCTAGAATGGGCAGGGTAAAAGAAGCCATTACGATCTTTGAACGGCTCATTCAACACGGAAATCATTTGGGCTTATTAAGCGAAGATGTGCATGAAAAATCAGGAAGTCAATTTGGTAATTTCCCTCAAACCTATAGTCATGTGGGTTTAATTAATGCGGCTTTTACGATCTCTCGTAAATTGGATTTGCCTGTATATTTTTGATTTTAGGAGTCAGGAGTCAGGAGTCAGGAGTCAGGAGTCAGGAGTCAGGAGTCAGGAGTCAGGTTAATAATCGAGATGCAAATTAAAAACGAATGACCATATACAACAAAATAACTACTTGGCTAGAAGAACAACCTATTGCATTCAAAACCCTCCACCATCCACCCACCTACACCTCTGAGCAATCTGCCGAATATAGAGGTGAGGATTTATCAGTTGGTGCAAAAGCGATTGTTTACAAAATTGAAAAAACATTCTATTTATTCGTCATGCCTGCTGATCGAAAACTCGATACTAAAAAGGTCAAAGCTTATTTCAAAGAACAAGGATTAAAGGCTAAGAAAACTCGTTTCGCTAAGCCGGAAGAATTATTAGAATTAACAGGTCTAGTCCCTGGTTCTGTGCCTCCCTTTGGTCCACCCATATTACCTATAGGATTATTCATTGATGAAGCTATTTTGCAAAATGAAAAAGTCGCTTTTAATGCGGGTTCGCTTACGGATTCTGTGATTATGAAGAGAGCGGACTACGTACATATTGCTAATGGTAAATTATTTAGTTTTACAAATAATATGTAATTTGTATCTGGATTGTGTTAGCTCTAAAATTAATGGATTAGTATTTTGATAAAAATGCTAATCCATTAATTTTGAGATAACATAATTTAGTTTTCACCAAAGAAATTATGTTATCTCAATTTTCTATTTTTAAAATTATTACAAATTTTAAAAATAGAAAATTAGAGTTAACACAATAGGAAATCCAACAATGTCCAGTAGAGAAAACCCGCAACCCGTAACCCGCAACTCGCCCATCCGCATCTACCTAATCGGCTTTATGGGCAGCGGCAAAAGCTATCTTGGGAAACAACTCGCCGAGCAATTACAGTGGAAATTCATAGACCTAGACGCTTATCTAGAAAGCAAAGAAAGTAAAACCATCTCTCAAATCTTTGAAGAAGGAGGGGAAGCCCTATTTCGTCAATTGGAAAAAGACTATTTAACGGCTACGGGTGATTTTGAAAAAACAGTGATTGCTACAGGAGGCGGCTGCCCCTGTTTTTATGATAATATGGAATGGATGGATGTGATTGGGCAAACGATTTATCTGAAAACGCCCGTTTCGATTTTGGTAAAACGGTTACAATCAGAAACGGAACATCGTCCTTTGCTAGCTGGCAAGAGTAACAAAGAGTTATCGGATTTTATAGAACAAAAATTGAAGGAACGTAAAGCGTATTATGAGCAGGCGCAAGTGATCTTTGAGTATCGCAGCGGAACGGAGGGCGTTAAGGAGTTGGCAGATTTATTGAGATAATCAGCCTCTTTGAATATTGAATGAAAAATTTTGAATTTTGAATGACAACTGACCATTCAAAATTCAAAATTCCCCATTCAAAATTAACTCATTCCGAAGGCGTTTCCTCTTCCTCCTCTTCAATCACAGGCGGAATATAGGTAATCATCGGTAGGTCAATTAACGCTTTTTCTTCTTTGCTAATGCTTGCCATCTTTAAGAATCCACCAGAAGCACGAGCGATATGAGTGGCGAAAGACTTCATGCTTTCTAATAATTTGCCTGCTATTTTAGGAGGCAATTTTGGTAGGATTTCATTAAATCCTTCTAATTGCGCTACGAATCCAGGGATGGCATCTTTGGTGTTATTGGGCAATGCCTTTACCATCATGCGTACTTTCTGATCAAAATCCTCGCTTACTTTTTCGTAGTAAGGTTGTAATTTTTCTTCATGGGAATAACTCCGAATGTCTGCTAATTTGGTTGCCCAGCCAGTCTCATTACTATCTACTTTACCATCGGCTGCGGCAATCATAACAGTGATGATAGGCATGGCATTCATCACTAATTCTTTTTCTGTTGCGGATAACTTATCTAAAAAAGGGAACATGTAATTCAATTTATAACTTAACAAAATAAGAACGGTTTGGAGGTTCTCCAAACCGTTCTTAAACTCGACCGCAAAACTACAAGTAAAAATTCCAAATTTCAAGCACCAAATTTCAATGTTTAGTAGAAGGTATTGGAATTTGGATTTTGGTGCTTGGAATTTGCGTAACTGACTAGGTAGTGTGGTGGTATGGTATTGTGGTTGTATGGCTGAGTGTTCAAAATAAAAATAGGGATAAAAAGCGATAAAACTTTCGTAAAAGTAACCCCTACCATAATACCATAAAACCACAATACCATAACGCCTATTGAATTAATTGCTCTCCGCAGGAGCAGGCTTCATTACTATTTCAATACGATTTTTGTCGTTGAAATACTGTTGTACGGCCGTTTTCATATCCATTGGTTGAATGCCACCAATCGCTTCTTTGAATGGCTCTAACTGGTAGTATTTAAAATCTTGTTTGTCATCCTGATAGGTACCATTAAGTTTATTCATCCACCATCTATTTTCTTTTAAACTCTTAATTCTGCTTTGCGTCATCGTTTCTCTTACCTTATCCAAATCCTTTTCTTCTGCACCTTCCGTCCGCACCTTTTCAAGGTCTTGCATCGCTGTTTTGATCAAATCTTCTGCTTTTTCAGGCTCGCTATTGAAAGAGATATTGATGGAGTACTTGGGTTCGGGAAATTTAGAGATATATCCTCCAACTCGTACGCCATACACCCCTCCTTTATCTTCCCGCATGGACTCTCTCATTTTGATTTTCAATAAATCAATCATCATCTGAAATTTCATTCGATCATCAATCGTCTCTCCTGTATAGTCTCCATGATACGTAATATCGATCAAGGCTTTGGGAGCTTCCCCTTTGGTAAGAGCTTTGGTGATACTACCGGGTACCATATCTATATTTAAGTCTTTCCAATTTTCTTTACGGTCTGTTGTAGGAAGATTGCCTAAGTAAGTCGTTAGATAAGACTTCATCGCTTCTACCTCAAAGTTTCCTACAAAGAAGAAGGTGAAGTCACTAGCATCTGCAAAGCGGTCTTGATACACTTCCATCACCTTGTCCATCTCTATTTTGTCCAATTCCTCTGCGGTAGGCCAACCCATACGAGGATGATCGTTGTACTTGATTTTAGAAGTTTGATTCATAAAATAGTACTGCGGATTGGCAAATAGATTTTTATAAATTGACTTTTGCTTGGTTACGTAGGATTGTAAGACATTGGCATCTTTTCTAGGTGCGGTAAAATACAGATAAGTTAATTCAAAAAGCGTCTGTAAATCTTCAGGAGAGCAACTACCATTCATGTATTCATACATCGAACCTATGGAAGGATAGACACTCACTTTTTTACCTGCCAGTTTCTTTTGAAGCTGAGGTAGATCAAAACTCCCAACGCCTGATTCATTGATGATACTCGCTGCATTCGATGCGCTTGGGTAGTCTTTGTCGGAATACAACGACGTACCGCCTGGACTAAAAGATCGCATCATGATTTCATCATTTTTGAAATCAGTTGGTTTTAAAACCACTCGGATTCCATTGGCTAATCTCAGTTCTGTGGCATCTATAGATGCTAGTTTTTGCTCTGATTCGATAGCAATAGGAGATAATTCTTTAGCCAATAGGGGTTCATCTGAAACTTTATCCACATACGGTTCTATTGCCTTAGCGGAGATATTGTCAAGGATCCCTAATACTTCTGCCTCGGTAGGTAGTGGGCTGCCTTCTTTTTCAGGTCCTGTTACCACAATGACTCTATTTTCATCCGTGATCCAATTTTTAGCAAGTCCATTTACTTCCTCCAAAGAAATAGTTGGAATGTATTTTTCATATAGATCTAATCGTTGTGTAGGACTTGGTATAGGGTTGTCATCCAAGAAGTTATAAACGTATTTAGATACTAATCGTCTAGATTCCGTTTTATCCATTTCCTTTACTGCTCGCTCTACATTTTTGAGTGATTTTAACTTAGCCCGATCAAATTCTGTTTGCGTGAATCCATGTTGCAGGACTCTTTCATTTTCCGTAGCAATGGCATCCAAACCTCTTTGAGCGCCGCCTTCAGGTGTAAATGCATAAGAATAATAAGTAGCTAAATCTCCTACATCTCCTCCGTATCCAGTATAAGAAAAAGTAAAAGGTGGGTCAGGGCTTTGCGCCAATTCATCCAATCTAGCATTCAACATGCTATTGTATAAATTATAGGACAATTGCTTTCTGAAATCCTGTGGTGTTTTTACCTTCTCATTATCGTGTTTGTACATCATTCTAATATTCGTAAAAGAAGCTTCTTTATCAGAACAAATAGACACCAAAGTTTCTTGATGATCTGGGACAGGGTACTTATCCCTAGCTCTTGGCGTGGCAGGGTTCGTCAATTTTGAAAAACGGGTTTTGATTTCCGCCTCGATCTGTTTTACATCAAAATCACCCACTGCTACTACCGCCATCAAGTCAGGTCGGTACCAATCTTTGTAAAAGCGTTTTACCGTTTCATAAGAAGCATTATTGATGATGTCAGGCTCTCCGATAGGTAATCGCTTCGCATAGCGAGAATCTTTGTACATGATGGGGAAGTACTTTTGCTGCATTCGTTGGTCAGGGCTTAGTCTGGTTCTCCATTCTGACTCCACTACGCCTCTTTCTTTATCTATTTCTTCATCGTCAAATGCTACTGCGCCTGCCCAATCTTCTAATACCAAAAAGCCTTTCAGCATTTGCTCTTCATCATCGGTTCTGATTTGTAGCATGTAAACGGTTTCGTCGAAGCTGGTATAGGCATTGAGGTCGGGACCAAACTTAGTTCCCACAGATTCTAAGTAATCTACTAATTCATTTTTTTCAAAGTTGGCACTTCCATTGAATGCCATGTGTTCTACAAAGTGGGCTAACCCCAACTGGTCTTCATCCTCCTGCATAGACCCTGCTGCCACTGCTAATCTCAACTCCGCTCTATTTTCAGGTTTTGCATTTTTTTGGATATAGTACTTTAGACCATTGGGCAATTCTCCCATCACCACTCGCTCATCTATCGGTAACATGGTGGTTGGCTTAGGGGTCAACTCTACCATCTCCGGCTGTGGGGTAGGGGGCGTCTCTGCTTTTGCAGGTGCATCAGCTATTTTGGGACCCTGTGTGACACAGGCGACAAGGAACAGTAAAGTGATAACACCTGTCATTTTAAATAAATAAACCAGGTTTTTCATACGAGTGTTAGTTTATGAATGAAAAAATATAATGCGTAATACTAAAATTTACTTAGTAGAAGGTAGAAGATCGTTTCGCTTGACGGTGGACGGTGTAAACTTGTTCTGTTGACAAGGGGTTGTTGTATGTTTTGGGTTAATTGAGGCCGCTTATCACAAAATAGCGTTTTTGCTGATATTATTGTTACTTAACATGTAAAATTTGCAATAATGGTGCAGAAGGGCTTTGTTATTTATAAAATCATAGAAATAACTATAATAAGTTTGAATAGATGCCTACTTTTGGGTCTGTTTGTGTCATTAAATGTAGAGAGAAACCCTAAATTAATAGGAGATAGGTACTTGGTTAATTGATTGTTAATTATTGATTATTAAGGATTTATGTGAATCTCCTGTAAGTTCTCAATTTTGAATGAAGAATTTTGAATTTTGAATGGGTAGCCGTCTTACATCTTAGTGTTTTCGTACTATTGCGGCTCGTTTCATTCAAAATTCAATCATTCAAAATTCATCATTGAGAACTTACAATCTCCTGTAAGTTCTCAATTTTGAATGAAGAATTTTGAATTTTGAATGGGCAGTCGTTTTAAGTTTTAGTGTTTTTGTCCTATTTCATCTCGTTTTATTCAAAATTCAATCATTCAAAATTCATCATTGAGAAATTACAATCTCCTGCCAATCCTAATTTCAGGAGATGATAAAAGTAGATTCAAATCATTAATAAATAGTTATCAAGCCACCTATCTTCCCAAAAAAGTACGGTCATGGGATGGTTTAAGCGATTAAAAGAAGGCATTTCCACTGGGACGAATAGTAAAATGGAAACGCCTGAGGGATTATGGTATCAATGCGATGAATGTAAGACAACTACTACCCAAAAAGAGGTAAAAGAAAATCTATATAAATGTCCTAATTGTAATCGACATACAAGAATAGGCTCTCATGAGTATTTTGAGATTCTATTTGACGAAGACTCCTACCACGAATTGTTTGGCAACCTGGTCTCCAAAGACTTTATAGGCTTTACGGATTTAAAACCCTACCATGAGCGACTGACAGCGGCAAGGGAAAAGACGAATTTGAATGATGCGATTACAGTAGCAGTTGGTTTGGTGGATAAAAAGCCTTTAGTAGTTTCGGCGATGGATTTTACCTTTATTGGTGGTTCTATGGGGTCTGTAGTAGGAGAAAAAATTGCTATGTCCATTGATTATTGTATCAAGGAACATCTACCCTTAATGATTATTTCTAAATCAGGTGGGGCTAGAATGATGGAGTCTGCTTTTTCTTTAATGCAGATGGCAAAGACTTCTGCTAAGCTGACGCTCTTAGCTAAAGCAAAACTGCCCTTTTTATCTTTTCTGACCGATCCAACAACGGGCGGCGTTACGGCCTCTTATGCAATGCTAGGCGATATAAATTTTTCGGAACCGAATGCCTTGATTGGCTTTGCAGGACCAAGAATTATTAAAGAAACGATCAAAAAAGAGTTGCCTGAAGGATTCCAACGAGCGGAGTTTTTATTGGATAAAGGCTTTTTAGATTTTATAGTGGATCGAGCAGATTTGAGAAAAACCGTTGGAGATCTATTAAAATTATTCGATGATAAGCCCACCTTTGAAGGAGAGAAAAAAGATGTCATAGCGATTAATGGGCGGGAGGTGCCTAATGTGAATGTTTGAGGAAAAAGATGGTTTGATTGTCTGATGGTTCGTGTTTTTCAATGAGAAAATAATGGAACCATCCTTTCCAAAAAGTATAGATTCCTTCGATAGAACAAACAACCCATTTATTCATCTTCTCATTGAGTTCAAGCTCTAGGCAAAGGGCGAAGTATAAAATACAGACCCACCATAATCAAAGGAATACTTAACCATTGTCCTGTACTGAATATCCCTAAGGCATTTTCAATTCCTCCCATATCTCTTTTAAAATATTCTAGCCCAAATCGAGCTCCCCATAATAAAACGGTAAAGACACCAAATAACCTACCCGTTTGATGGCGGATATTGGTTCGCCAATACAAAAAACTAAGCAATAGGAAGATCAAAAAGTAAGCGATGGATTCGTATAATTGAACGGGGTGTCGAGGAATTTGATCTACTTGCTCGAATACAAATGCCCAAGATACATCCGTAGGTAATCCGATGATTTCAGAGTTCATTAAATTACCTAATCGGATTAAACAGCCTACTAAAATGACAGGCACTCCTATTCGATCTAATAACCAAATCAATGGTTTTTTAATCACCTTTTTACAATAATACCATTGGGCGATTAGTACGCCTATTCCTCCTCCGTGACTCGCCAATCCCATGAAACCAATAAATTCAAAGGTGGGTTCTGTGCGAATGGGCAGGAGAATTTCTATTAGATGATCTTTGTAATAGTCCCAATCATAAAACAGACAATGTCCCAATCTTGCCCCTAGAATAGTGCCCAATATTAACAACAAGAGTAGTAAGTCTAAAGAATCGGTAGGCACCCCATCTCTTCTGAACATTCGGTAAACGATGTAATAGCCGATGAGGAATCCTGCTAAATAGGTGGTACTGTACCAAAGTGGGGCAATACTTCCAATACGGAAAATGGCTGGGTCTGGATTCCAGTGAACGACTAAGAGTAAAGTGGAGAGCATTTTTAATATCATCATATAGGTAGTAATAATTAGGTGCAAAGATGCTTATTCTATCTTAGAATCCACTAGTTCCTCTTTATGAAATGCTTTGTATATTTGGTTGTAACTGAATAGGTGTTATGGTATTTTGGCATTTTGGTTTTGTGGTAGCGCATCTTTTGTCTCCCGCAAAGTCTCGCCAAGGATACGCTAAGGTACGCAAAGTTAGACCTTGGACGATCTTAGCTTACTTTGCGAAACCTTGGCGATCCTTGGCGGGAAATACCGAAACACCACAATACCAAAGCACCTTTTCAATCACATTTGGTTTATGAAATTTCTTTCCCCTTTATTTTCCATCTTATTTATCTTATTCACCATGAGCAGTTTCGCGCAAGATAAGCCCGCCTATCTCCTGTATAATAAAAAGGCAAAAAAAACAAAGTTTAAGAAAGTAATAAAAGCCTGTATGAAGGCAGATATTGTGCTGTTTGGGGAACTACATAATAATCCCATTGGGCATTGGCTACAATTGGAATTAGCTAAGGACTTGTATGCAAAAAGAGATTTAGTAATAGGATTAGAAATGCTAGAAACAGATAACCAAAAAGCACTAGATCAATATTTAGCAGGAACCATAGATGCGGTAGGGTTAGATTCAATGGCACGTTTATGGGGTAATTATAAGACGGATTATGCGCCAGTAGTAGATTTTGCAAAAGAAAAAAAGATCCAAGTGATTGCCACCAATATCCCGCGTCGCTATGCGAGTATTGTATTTAAAAAGGGGATCGAACAATTGGATACTTTACCAGCAGCAGAAAAAAAATGGATCGTACCTTTACCGATGCCCTTTGATATAAACTTACCCGGTTATAAAGCTATGTTGGACATGGGAATGGGCGGACACATGGGAGAGAATTTTCCAAAAGCGCAAGCCATCAAAGATGCTACGATGGCTCATTTTATTTTAAAAAATTATCAATCAGGGCAGTTATTTATTCATTTAAATGGTTCTTATCATTCGGATAATTATGAAGGTATCCTATGGTATTTGCAACAGCAACAACCCAATTTAAAAGTAGTTACGCTGTCTTCTGTTTACCAATCTACTATTCGAGAATTATTGCCTGATAATAAAGGAAAAGCGGACTTCACTTTGGCTGTTCCTGAGTCTATGACTAAAACTTATTAGTGATTGGTGACTGGTAAAAAAAAGCAGGAGAGAACATTTTTAAAATGTTCTCTCCTGCTTTTTTTTATAATCACTAGTCTTTGGTTACCTCACCAATCACCAATCACCAACTACCGCCTCACCTGCAAATACCCCTTCATAGGCGAAGAACCATCGCCCAGATTTAGAATATAAAAATAGGTACCATCGGGTAGTTCCTTTCGATCATCCCAAGTAGCTTTCCATTCATTTTTATAGCCATTTTGATGGAAGACCATATTGCCCCATCTATTAAAAACACTGACGGAATTATTAGGATAGTTTTCGATGCCATCAATCAAGAAACTATCATTTATATCATCTCCATTGGGAGAGATACCTGTATAAATGGTCAAGTTCCGATTAACAAAGCATTGAATCGTAATAGCAACGGTGGCGGTATCGCATACCGCTCCTTCACAAATACTGTAGGTGAAGGTATCTGGAAGATCGTCATTGCAATAGCCTGTTTGAGCGATATAGGTCATCGTAGCATCGGGATTAATAAAAGCCTCTCCGAAGGCTGGCTCACTCGTTTTATAGATGGTATCTAAGACTCGAAAGACATCATTGCCCAAGACATCTAATACGATGGAACTATTTAATCGTATAGTGGCGGTATCATCTACCGCTCTAAACAAAGAAGGAGGAGTAGCTGTAGGATCTTCTACATGGAAAATTAAGGTGACCGTATCGCAAAAGCCGAATATGTCACAGACTTTTATACAAGCAGTATCTGTTCCGATACCGATACCCGTATAACTGATGCAGCCTGAATTAGCAAGCGTTTCAAATAATACTTCCTTATTCCCTTTTTCTGGGCAGATATTTTCTACCGTTTCAAAAATGCCGAGTATGCCAGGGATGTTAACACAAACTACATCACTAAATCCTACTTCTATGGTTTGTTCTATTACTTCGTCCGTATCGCAGGCTACTAGTAGCTGTAAGGCTAATGCACAATTATCTCCATAAGAGATATTTAAGTTGTAAGCACCAGCAGCAGTAAAAGTCAATTGACTTCCTCCATTTGAGCAGGGCGTTACGGTACCTGTATAGGGTTCGTTATTAGCTAAGATCGTTGCATTAGACAGAACACTGAAAGGTATTTCCAAACAGACCTGAATTGGATCGCAATTAGGAGCAAAGGCAAATATGGTGTCTTGCGGAAACTCTAAACAAGGGATAGCTGCTGCTATGACTTCTATCTGTATCGTTACATTGATGATCTCTCCATTAGAAGAAGTTACGGTGTAACACGCCTCATTCGTTCCTGCTGCTAATCCATTAATTTCTACACAATTACCTCCAAAGTCGTAGGTGACTCCAGCAGCGGTGCCAGAGAGGGTAGGGCAGTTGTTAACAGAGACGGAAATACTCCCTCCAAATAAATCAGGTAAACAGATGGAGGTTTGCTCTCCTTCATTTATAGTAATACCAATCACGGTGTCTCTGCTAGTTGTATTTTTACAAGGTAATTGGATCAATAAAGTATCGGAACAAGAAGTAGCATTTTCAATTAATATTAATTCATGCCCTCCTGGTTTAAAAGAAATTTCCGTACCTGTTGGGGTAAGATTGGAGTTCATCTCTATGATGGTAGAAGCGGCTCCAGATACAAGTACCATAGTACCATAAATTTTATTAGATGCACCTCCTTGAATGATAGAAACTCCTTTATCATTTACCCAATTGCCAGTAGGATCCCATACATTCATAGAATCTACCAAGGCATCTATACTGGTAATGACGCCAGAGTACGTGGTGCCATTTACCGTCCATTCCCTTAGGTTATAAGTACCTACATTATTCCCTGCGGGAAAGAAGGCATAGGAATAAGCAAAAAAGGTCTCAAATTGACAACCTGCTAGATTACTAGAATAGTCATCTCCATCCAAAAAGATAGCGTATTGATTCATGCTGTCCAGTGGAATAGGGATACAGAAGGTTGATTTTTCCTCGCAGTCAATTTCCTCCATCACATGGATCGGTCCAAAACTATTTAGAATACCCAGATTACAGCTAGTGGTACCAGTGGCTATGGCCTCAGATACTACTTGTTGACAACCTGAATTATCGGTTACTGTAAGGGTATAAACGCCGCCTGTAAGATTGCTAATGGTAGCACTATTAGCTCCATTACTCCAAGCGTAACTATAAGGTAGCATACCACCTGATACTGTTGCTGATATTTGATTATCACTAGTAGTCAAATTAATGGAGATGGGTATTGCATCTGGAAGCATCGCACTTACAGCCGTAGTACAACCCGTTGCATCTGTGACGGTCACCATGTAATTGCCAGCAGGAATATTATTAACAAAATTGGTCTCATTTCCTATTTCCCAAACATATCTATAAGGGGCAGTTCCCTCAGAAGGAGTAGCTAGAATTTGTCCATCACTTCCGCCCGAACAAATAGGGGTCTTCATATCCAAAGCAACATCTATCTGGGGGCATTGAGTTTGACTGGTAATATTGAAATTTTGAATCGCAGTACAGCCGTGCGCATCGGTTACTGTAAGGGAATAATTTCCTTCTGTGAGATTATTCACTTCACTAGAGATGGCTTGAGTGCTCCATTGATAACTATAAGGGGAGGTTCCGCCCTCGATAATCGCTCTTGCGGAACCATTAGTGGCAGTAATATTTGTGATAGATACAAATACTTCTAGAGGTTTTGTATCAACAATAGTGACTGTTCTTTCTATGGTGAAACCAGTAGCGTCTTTTATGGTTACGGAGTAGGTGCCAGGAGATAAATTTTCAATGTTAGAAGTAGTGGCACCTGTATTCCAAAGATAAGTATAGGGAACTTCTCCATTATCTACTTTTAATACAATAATACCATCATTTGCACCGTGACAACTAATGGCCTGTGACGCAACTTGGACGCTTAGATCAGAATCAATAAAAGGAGGAGTTGCAGTCGAATCAGTCGTAGTAGTATCCACTGGTACTGTGGTCGTTGTATCCATGTCCACCGTCATCGTATCAACTGGCGTGGTAACCATTGTATCCACTGGATTTGTTGTGCCAGGATTACAAGAGACCCCATTTCCGCTTACCCCAACGGGCAGATCAGGTGCTCCAAACCCAGATACCGTCATTTGTTGACCTGCATTGGATTGCTTGCTATTTGGTGGATAAAAAGGATCATCGAAGTTATTCATTAACGTAACGACACCGTCTGGGCAAGTCCCCGTATTGGCGAATGAAAATAAATCAACTTTTTGTCCTTTCTCGAAAGTAATCCTTGTGGTTCCTTGTGTACCAAGGCTAAAGGAGATATAATCAAATCCTGGAGCTTCGGCTGGACTATTATCTCTACCAGATCGAAAAAAGACAACTCCATCAATTAGATTGACGGGTTCTCCAACTTCAAAACCTCCAGTAGGTACTTTTACCGTTATTTGGGCCGTACTAACAATATTTCTTGGGAAAGTCCAAGTAGTATCTGGAACAAGAGAAATGACGTACTCTTCCTCCTCATTTTGATTTATTTCAAAAAATAAAATGCAGGAAGTGCTATCGTTTGCTATTTTGAGTGGACTACTAAAACCACTACTTAAATAGAAAAAGCATAGCAATAGGGGGATCAATAATTTTGTGTTCATGGAATCTTTCTTTCTTAGAAATATCTGAATGTATATGATTACTCATTTCATCCATATAGATAACCAAGTATGTTAAAAATAGACTTTAACATTAAACTTTAGTATATTGCCTATTAATATTTAGTAATGTGTGTATGAAGATTATCAAGAACGGAAATCAACCGTTTTTGTAAGGATAAGGTGAAGGCTAGATAGGATTTTGGTCTTATGTACAGGTTTATAAATTCTTCATCTCTATTGCTATCTAAACCTGTCTTTTACATAAAAGACTAAAACATATATAATTGCTTTACAATAAATAGACCAAAATAAAACCTCTATTCCTCAAATTGCATTTTTAGCAAGGTTCTTGTAATTTATACATAAGCAGCATTCTCTAACTATGCTTTTGCCCTCACTACTTGTTGACTTAACCATTAATTGAATGGGCAAATAGCAATAGATTGAAAAGATTATAAGGCTTATTCTCCATTATCTCTATCCTATTTTACAAAGTTATTTAGTTCTTTTAGAATACTGTAGAATTTCCTCTGCTTCTGATACTTTTGTATATAGAAAAAAAATAATAATTTGCTTTTAAATACAGGTAATTCCTATTTAATTTGCATTTTCATTAACTATTTACCTTTCAACCGAAATTTGTAGTAGAGAAATTACCTATAACTCATAGGATTTTTTCTTGAACCTATTCATTTAGCCCATCACTGTTTAAACCTACGTATTCTAATAAGGCGGGTGATTTTTATTAGCTAGACTATATCCAAAATTATTGATCCCAAGAGTAGATCAGATGTATTTGAATTGTTAAGACTTTTGAGCGTATCCAAAATAAATAAAAGAACTTTTACTCCTACACGCTATATTTTTAGTCTTAATAATACAGTTCGAGAGAAATTTATTCTCTAAAATTATCTGTACACTCTTACAATTGAACATGACATTTTGAAAAAGCTGAGTGAACATATTATATGGCTTAGGCCCATCCTTTTACTGCTAATCGTTAACGTATTTAGTCCACCTATCCTAGCTCAAGTTAGAGGAGAGGTAGTAGGGATGGATCAACCCAATCAATTTAAAATAATCCTTACCCCTGAGCAATCGTGGTCTCTTACCAATAGTATTACGAATACCGCAACCATTACTATTAAAGTACCTACTGGGAATTTCCAATTATCTACCATTAGATCTTATACAGGAATATGGGAAGTAAGTGACCCTATTATTGCTCCAATAGAATCGCCTAATTACGATTATTATATTTTCCATTTATCTTCTCCTTTGACGTCCATTGTTTATGAGGCAGGCGTTTCCTTAGACTTATTTTCTTTTATTAACGCAGGTGCTTGTACATCGGATGTGCAGATTATTGATGAAGTAAATGATCCTTTTTTACCTCCTAACTCCATCAATGCAAATGTTGGTAATTATTTCACTATTTTAGGACATGGAGCTAGTAATGCCTATGCGGGGTCTATAAGGAGTACCCATCTTAATTCTTGTAATAAGCTGGAGTTTGAAGTTGAACTAAGTGATAGAACTTGCTCAGATGACCCTATTAAAGCTAGGGTGCATTATTTAAATGGGACACCACCCATGCGCTTTGTATTAAAAAAAGAAAATGCTATTTCTGCATATATCGATACTTTAACAGAAGTAGGGAAGGTATGGGATGCTCCAAGTAATTTGGAAGAAGGGGACTATATACTTTATATGACGGATATTGTAGATACCATCTTACATAAATTCACCATTGACGAGATTGTTCCACTAGAAGTCGTGGTTGTATATAATGAGGTTATTACCTGTAATGATAAAGATGGTGCGGTGGTTCAATTACTCCCAAAAGGTATTCAATCAGATGAATCCTATTCTCTGCAATGGTCATCTGGTCATACGACAAAGGTGGTAGAAGGACTTGATGTTGGACCCTATCAAGTGACCTTAACGAATGGTTTGGGTTGTACAACAAGAACTGCTTTTGAAGTGGACGGAATTCCACCAATAGAAATTGAAGTGCAAGAAACCATACACCCTAGTTGCCCAGAAAAGGAAGATGGTTCTATTACAGTAGATGTGCAAGGAGGAGTTGGGGTGCAATATTTTTATGAGTGGAGTGATCCCAATCTAAAGAAAAAATGGCTTGCGGATAATTTGAAAGGAGGGGAACACACCTTATCGGTTTATGATATTTCAGGATGTGTAGGTACCGCTATGATAGAATTAGATATTCCACCTCCAATTGAGCCTGTCATTCAAATTTTTGACCCTACCTGTCCTGAGTTTACGGATGGTGCAATTAGCCTAGAAGCCAATAGAGAAGGAGCTTTGCCTTTTTCTTATTCCTTAAATAATGCGCCTTCCAGAAGTCATACGGACTACAGAGACTTAGCAGCTGGTGAATATGATCTCTTAATAACAGATGCTCGCAACTGTAGCAAGTTAGAAAAACTATTTTTAGAAGAACCAGAAGAGTTTGAAATAGAACTCGGAGAGGATCAAACCTTCTTAATAGGAGAGAGTAAAACGTTATCTCTAGAAGAAGAGTTAGACGAAGCATCTTATGATTTCGATTGGTATCCTTCTGAGTCATTGGACTGTGTAGATTGTCCTGATCCTACTGCCACTCCTCATCAAACGACTACTTATTCGGTAGTGGTTACGAATGAAAAGGGCTGTTCTAGACAGGATGAAGTGACGGTGAATATAAACCTAGATAGGCCTGTATTCTTTCCCACTGCGTTTAGTCCTAATGGGGATGGTAACAATGACTTCTTCGAAATTCCGCCAGGTAAAACTACCTCCGAAGTTGTAAGGTTACAAATGTTCAATAGATGGGGGCAGTTATTATATGACTCTAATCTAGTCGGTGGTAATATAAAATGGGATGGTCATTTTGAAGGAAAACCCTTAAACAAAGGAGTGTATATTTTTGAGGCTGAAATCCTCTTTAATGATGGAGAAGTATTGACTTATCATGGAGATGTTTTGCTTTTAAGATAATAGACATTTAACCAAGGATGCTGCTAAGTATCTTTGTTGACTTACTTGCTGAGACAAGTTTAGTAATCATTTCTAAAATGCAGCGGATTAAAAAAGGGGCTTTTCAAAGCCCTTTTTTGATGCACTACATCTTAACCTGGCGAAGCCAGTAAAATAAGTTTTTGCCTCACTTGCTGCGCAAGCTCGGCAGATAGGTTCTTTTAGGGGCAGTAATTTTAATGGCGTTTTTGAAAAAACGCCATTAAAATTACTGCCCCTAAA
>CALJIQ010000356.1 GCA_937973995.1 uncultured Saprospiraceae bacterium | reverse complement strand
AATCACTTTTTTATCCCGTTCCAAGTATAACTTGACTTACTACTAAGGAAAGAATTTCAATATCGGACATTTTATTAGAACTACCAGTTTTTTGAAAACTGGTAGTTCTAATAAGACTTCGAGAAAGGCAAGTTATGCCTTGTCAATTAAAATTTCCCATTTATACTGCGAACGGGGTAAAATTATGTAAGTGAACTAATTGTTTATTTGTGTAACTGTTTATTCGTTTACAAGCTATACTTAGATAAACAGTTCAACAAATAAACAATTAAACAGTATTGTAAAATCACTTTTTTATCCCGTTCCAAGTATAATATACTTAACACGGTATAAAATTATTAGATGGCTAGATTGCTTGCACCATGTTGACCATCCAGCCGTCAAACCATTTTTTACATTGGCAATAACCGATAAACATGCCCTGTTTCCACCCCGATACAGATATACCCATTCGGGTCTAGTTCAACAGATCGAACCCGCCCAATATTCTCCAATAAGCGCTCTTCAGCAATGATGCTATCATCTTTAACCGTCAGTCGAGATAAGTATTGAAAACGCAACGAGCCTGCCATGAGATTCCCTTTCCAATTGGGATACTGGTCGCTATTAACAACGGCTAATCCACTCAGCGCAGGAGAAGGGACATAATAATGGGCAGGTTGTTCCATATCCGCTTGATGGGTGAGAGTAGTAAATACAGACCCATTATAATTGATGCCATAAGAAACAACAGGCCATCCATAATTTAAGCTAGGTTGAATTAAATTGATTTCATCTCCGCCTCTTGGAGCATGTTCAGATTCCCATAATTTACCAGTTGCGGCATCGTATGCTAAGCCTTGGGGATTGCGATGCCCATAGGACCAAATGGAAGCGATAACCCCTTTTTGATGAACAAAAGGATTGTCTTTAGGGATGGAACCATCCGCATGAAAACGATGTATTTTGCCAGCGTGGCGACTTAAGTCTTGTGGATTCTCATCTCTTCTAAAACGATCTCCAACGGTCACATATAGATAGCCTTTATCATCAAATTGTAAACGACTACCATAATGATTCCTCGTTCCGTGATAGGGTAGGGCTTCCATGATTTCTGTTAGGTCTTTGACCTCATTATTAGCTAAGGTTGCTTTGACCATACTAGTGGTCGTTTCACTTATGCCTTTTGGTTTCGTATAAGCAAAAAAGATGGTTTGATTGGAGTTGAAATCTGGATGAATAGCTACATCTAATAAGCCCCCTTGACCTACAACCTTGATTTTAGGTAGTCCTTTGATTTTTGTTTTATCGCCTCCCGCTTTTTGATAATACATCGTTCCTGCTCGATCCGTTATTAGCAAATCACCATTGGGAAAGAAATCAAATCCCCATGGAATACCCACCTCAGAAGCGATGGTTTCCAATTTAAAGTTTTGTGCTTCTGATGTAATAGTTCCTGTCCAATCGGCCTCTGTATCAAAGGATTCGATAGTCGTACTTTCAATCGCATAGAGAATATGATCTGTAATTTTTGAAATTTGATCGGCGCTTAGCGATTGAAGCGAGGCGGCTTTAGAAAGCTGGCTATGTTTGTTGGTAATAGAAGCATTTACTTCATTCCAAGAATGCCCATACTTCCAGTCTTCTTGCACAAATGCTTCTATACTAGATCCATGACAAGAACTACAATGTTTATCAAAAAGTCCTAGGGTTTTCGTCTTGGCTAATTCCGTTTTTTCCGCTTTGTTCTTATCTTTTTTCTGGTTGGCTATTTTTGTTTTGCTATCTACTTTCGCGGCTACGACAGTGGAGTCAGATGTATCCATTTGACAAGAAAAAAAGACACAAAACAATAATAGTGAGAGAGTTGAATATTTCATTATCTCTAATTTTAATTTTTCTCTAAAGGTAGTTTTACTTTCTAGTAAATCAAACATAGGAGCCAATAAAAAAGGAATTAAATAGTTTCTTTAAATAACAAGTATACTTTAACTATGTTTGCAAAATTATATATTTTGAAATCACCCTTTGGCAACTGTAAGGAAGTTACGGGACCAAGAACTACAAACACTGAAAAACACCCATTATGGAGAAAGAAACGGAGATGGTATCCTCTCAGAAAATTGACCAACAACAAGTAGTACATCCAACCCAAGCAACCAATAAACAAGTAAAACATGCTGTGATTTTGGCAGCAGGAAATGGACAACGCTTTAAAGAAAAAGGGGTAGAGTTACCCAAAGTATTATTAAAAGTAGGTGGCTTGCGTTTATTGGAGCGTGCCATCTTAGCATTGGAGGATGTTGGCATCAAGAACTTTCATATAGTAGTAGGCGCTTACAAGAAACAAATAGTGGAGGTGATGGCAAAGTGTGATCGTTTGAAAACGTTCAATATCGAATATATTGAATGTGAAGATTACAACTTAGGAAATGGCGTTTCTTTTGGTAAGGGTGCGGAAGAAGTCCAAGCACCTTTTTTGCTAACCATGTCCGATCATATCATTTCCACCAAAACGCTTAAGTCTTTTATTGAAGACACCAAGCGGTATCCGAATAAAGCCTCCTTAGCTTGTGATGCAGATTTAGAAGGTGTTTTTGATATGGACGACGCAACTAAGGTTTTATCAGATAAGGGCTTAATCGGACAAATTGGGAAAACCATCCCTCAATATGATTTGGTAGACATGGGATTATTCTACTTTCCTGCTGGCTATGGACCGAAAGTTGGAAAAATGGCAAAAGAAGGAGCGCATAGTGTCAGTCAAATTATCCAACAAATCATTGATAAAGATGGCATAAGAACAGCGGTATTGCCCAAAGCACTTTGGCAAGATGTAGATAACCCAAGCATGAAAAAAGAAGCAGAACGAAGGCTTCTAAAAATGCTAGTAAAAGATACCGATGGTTGGGTCAGTAAAAATATTAATCGTTTCTTTTCCACTAGAGTAAGTCTCTTTTTGACCAAGTTTAATACTGACCCTAATATCGTCACCACCTTCGTTTTCTTGATTACCCTTTGGGGGGCATGGATGGTAGCATCAGGAGAATATCTCTGGATCGCTTTAGGAGGATTGATTTTCCAAATCGCCTCTATTTTAGATGGGTGCGACGGCGAACTAGCCCGTTTAACTTATAAAGGGTCCAGATTCGGTGCTTGGTTTGATACCATTACCGATAATATCCGATATATCGTCTTTCTCTCCGCTTTAGGAATTGGAGCATATACCGCTAGTGGTCAAGAACTATATTTCTATTGCGCCCTTATTCTAGGCGTATTTGCTTCCTACACAGCCTTTATTATGGGTAGATACGTCTGGAAAAATGGAGGCCCACTTACCAATTTGGAAGTAACCAAACAGGTGGATGAGAATGTAAAGGAAAGCAAAGGATTATTCTCTAAGGTGGTCAAAAATTTACGAGGTATTGAAAAGCAAGATGTTTCCGCTTTTATGGCCTTTGTGCTGTGCGTGGTAGGTTTATATAAGGTGATGTTTTGGATAGCCTTTGTAGGCGTTATTATTGCTGCTTTTGCAGTAACCAAATCTATTCGAGCGGCAGGGAATAAGTAGGAATAATTACGGATTGATAAGGGGGTGGACATTATTAATTACTGATTATTAATTATTTTACAAACGTGATAAACAGTAAGCTCTCAATGCATAATTAGCATTTTATGATTGATAGTTGTGTTAGCACTCTTGGTGCTAACATAACTCTATAAGTCAACCAACTTATGTTAGCACCAAGAGTGCTAACACAAGATTTATTCAATCTCTATTGAGAATTTACGATAAACACGCGTAATTAGCTAATAA
>CALJIQ010000355.1 GCA_937973995.1 uncultured Saprospiraceae bacterium | reverse complement strand
AACATGTCGTACCTAAAGGCACGAAGAAGTACATTAAGCTATTGGTAGATGCTCTCAATATACCCATTAAGTAATTGGATAGAAATGATAAAATCCCGTCCGATGGCTGACGCCGTCGGATGGGAATGCTCATCGGACGGCTCAGCCATCCGACGAGTAAATCAACAGTTTTCTTGATATTTGATGTTGATCTTTAATCTCCAATCACCCACCCATTTTAAAAAAACATTAACCTTCCGATTATAACATAGAATGAATAAAGGAGTTATTCTTGCAGTAGGAATAAGTCAGGTAGGTAAACCTGCAACTCGCATCTCATAACACAAATTAAATATGAAGAAAATTACCGTTTTACTGGTTTTTGCGGCATTATTTACGTCTCTTTGTGCGCAAAATTCAAAATTAACTATGGATAGTGTAAGTTATAGCGTTGGCGTGCTTATCGCCGAAAATCTAAAAAGCCAAGGAGTAGATAAAGTCGATCCTGCTTCTTTAGCAGATGCTGTGAATGATGTCTTTTCTGGCAATGCTTTAAAAATACCGAAAGAACAGGCAGGGAGTATTTTCCAAACCTATATGAAGCAGCAGTCTGAAAAAGCCAATGCAGGTAAAATTGCGGCAGGGAAAGCTTATTTAGCAGAAAATGCGAAGAAGGAAGGCGTAAAAGTCACCGAGTCGGGTTTGCAGTATGAAGTATTAAAATCTGGAGAAGTAGTTACCGAGTCGGGTTTGCACAATGAAGTATCGATTTCTGGAAAAAGAGTAAGCCCTACTAAAGATGATAAAGTAACCGTTCATTATGAAGGTACTTTGCCTGACGGGACCGTTTTTGATAGCTCTTATAAAAGAAATAGTCCAGCTAGTTTTGGTGTAACGCAAGTGATTGCGGGTTGGACAGAGGCGTTACAATTAATGAAGCCAGGTGATAAATTCAAATTGACGATCCCTTATGATTTGGCTTATGGAGAGCGAGGCGCACCGCCTTCTATTCCACCATTTGCTACTTTGATCTTTACGGTGGAGTTGATTAGTATAGATAAATAAGAGGGTGGAAATGTTGTGATGGTTTGATTGTTTGATGGCTTTTGCTAAACAATCAAACCATCAGACTATCTAACAATCATATCTTACGTCGTCTTCGTACTCCGCACCATCTTAAACAACAGACTCGGAAAAAACCGCTTCAAATTCGCTGCCATCTTTTCCTTTCCTTTGGCTACTAATAGTTCTGATTTTTCCTGCTCCATTGCCCTCACAATCCTCCTCCCACATTCTTCTACAGACATACCATTGGCGATTGCTGGGTCCGTCACCCCATGATCTTTACCATCTCCCTCTAAAGCATTTTTAGATATATTAGTTTGTACAGAACCAGGTGTTACCACTAATACTCGGATATTATCATTGTGTACTTCTGCTCGTAAGCTATCCATGAAACCTATGATCGCATGCTTGGCTGCACAATAAGCACTGCGCATCGGCGTCCCTATTTTTCCAGCTACACTACTGATGGTTACTATTTGGCCCGCTTGTTTTTCTAGGAATAAGGGAAGTAATTCTTTGGTTAGAATGACTTTAGAAAAATGATCCAATTCCATGATTTTTCGATCTACTTCAATGGTCGTTTCTTTTACCAAAGAGCGCTGAGAAATACCTGCATTATTGATTAACACATCTATGGTCGGTACTTTTTGTAAAAGCTCTTTTGTTTTAGCGGGTATCTTGTCCGTCTCTAGCAAATCCATAGGAAATACGATATGCTTATCCCCTTCTAATTGACTAGCTACCTCCTTCAATTTTTGTTCTTTACGAGCAGTCAAAATAATATGCGCTCCTTTTTTAGCTAACTGAATCGCTAGTTCTTTTCCGATGCCGTCGGAGGCTCCCGTTATCCAGATGTATTGATTTTTTAAATTTCTCATGGGCATAAAGATAATAGAATTTCGTTCATTCCCAATCGAGGATGATGTAAGACGGATTGCTAATTCGTCAACCTTAAGTCACGGGATAATGCAGTAGCCTACTATTTCTGGAGTCTATTCTTATGAAAAAATTATCGATGACTCAGCCACAACACCACAACACCACAATGCCATAACACCACAACACCTACTTAAAATTAATTGGATTCGGTAAACCAAGACCATGGCTACGCCCTAAGAAATTAGCACCCAAAGCACTTCCATTCACATCGCCCATTTTAATAGCGATAAAATTAAGCGAGGTTTGAGGGTCTGTTAAAACAAAAGTATATTGGTCGGGAATACCACTTTCAAATGGATTCGTCGGATTAGGGAAAGAAAAGTCAGTAGGGATAAATCGCCACGAAGGAACACCATTTGGGAATTCGTTGATTACCCCCAACACCATTCTTCTTAGAAAAACAATATCAAAGGTAGTAATCGTTCCAGACCCATTCACATCTGCCGCAATCATTTGATAAGGAGAAGAAATTGGAGTGATTCCTAAAATGTGTCGTTGAATGGGAATCGCATCCGCAATAGAAACGCCTAAGGAGGCATCATCATTTTTGAACGGTTGCACCGTATAGGTTTCTTGACTTAGGAACATCCCACGAAAGGTTCCAAATTGATCTGTCTGTTGAGTAGTCGAATTGATTTGTATGGTGACATTTGGCAGGGGTTGATTTTTGATGGTGCTAATAGTGCCCTCTATATCGAGTAGCATGGCTTCCTCTGTGACTTGAATATTTTTACAAGTAGTGTTACTCCCACAAGAACCAGAAGCGGTCAAGCAGACCGTATAAGTACCAGGCTCGAAAGGGAAATCTGTGTGCCGATCTGTAGAGATGCTTCCATTTCCAAAGTCCCACATCCAACTATCTGCATTGGTTGAACTATCTGTGAAAAAGACCTCGCCATCCTCCATTCCAACCGTAAAGTCAGCAACCGTTTCTGTATCCTTTTCCACTATCGGCATAATGGTCGTTTTATAAGTATAATCTCGTTGAGCCGCTGATCGAACATTCAAAATGGAAACGGTATAAGTAACATCATCCGCATTGGTTAAGTCAATGCCGTTGGGTTCCCAGACAATGCTATTATCGCCATAAAAGTTTTGATCCCTACTGATAATGGAAACTGGGATAGCAAAACCCTCCGCATCTTGCATGGTAACAGAGGCTACCGAAAAATCTGCATCGGGAATGCCAAAAGACCATCGGGCAGGCATCAAAGGCTGCGGCATATATCCATTGGGTGGATAAGCAATGAAGTTGTCGTAAACAGATGGATTTGAAAAGCCATCCACTACCCACATGGTATTAAAATGAGAGGAAGTAGCAATACCCATTTCCTGTGCTTTTGAATAGAGTATCCATCGCCGATGCGCCACATCTCTATTAATATTTCCTTCTTCTAGCATATACAAGTCAATGGGCTGGAATTGATTCCAATCTGGAAAAGAAAAGGCAATATTTCCTTTAGAGGCTGCTTCAATGGCATCAGCCGAAGTACAGGTATAGGCATCACAGGGAGAACCGCCTATTCCTGTACAATGACTGAATTCTACTAATTGTGGAAGTGGCGTATTTTGGGCCTCAAACATCAGTACGGTTGCTGCTGATTGTCGATTTTTTGTTTCATCTAAGGTAATGTTGGTGGTTAATCCGCCTACTAATTCTCGATAATAATTAATTCTTTGTAGATGTTTTTGTCGGACGGTTTCAGACATGGTGCCTGGGCTACAGGTACGGATGTTACCTGTCCAATTGAGTTCTGCATTGGTGAAGTTGGCAGTGAGGTATTTGTTTCTATAATTGTCTAAGGCTTGCTGGCGTGGGCATTGGGCAAAGGAGTGTTTGGGGCATAGGAATAGAAATCCTAATAGGAGGTAATGGTACTTCATCTAGTAGCGTTTTTTAGATGTGTTTTTATTGGGGGTTTTGTTCTTGGTTGATGGTGGAAATTATTCTGTTTATTTCCCGCTAAGTCTCGCCAAGGATTCGCTAAGTTACACTAAGTTAGACCTTTGCGGGAGATTAATAATCTTTCCTTATTGTTCTTAAGAAAATTATTTAGCTCATTTTTTTTTGGTTAAACACATAGGTTGGCGAAGCCAGTACCATAAAATTTATGCCTCGCTTGCTTCGCAAGCTCGGCAGTTAGGTTCTTTTAACGAATTCTTCTAATCTATTTTAACCTGGATTGTTACCGTTCTACCTCCACTATTACTTTTTCAGTTTGAATGCCATGCTCGCTTTGTAGTTGAATAAGATATACTCCTCTTTGTACTTCTGATAAGGGAAGATTTTTGACAGTGGTGTCAGTAGTAGGGGGTATTTCTTCTTGGTATATCACTGTTCCATTAGTATTTAAAACTCGAATCCTTTGGACATTTTCAGAGGGAGGCAGCTCAAGGGTGATTGGTCCAGTAGTCGGATTTGGATAGGCGTTGAATGATTTAGTAACTGGAAATCTATTTTTCTTTTGAGTGTTGATACTAGGTTGAATGCTACGGGATTGGGCTGTACTAGTTAGTGATGACCCACAACTCCAAACATACTGCTCCGAATCCAATTGATAATATTCCAAACAATTAAAATCAGGAGATTCTTGACAATAAAAAGTACCATCCTCGAAGTACATGGTTTGCCAATTATCCGTTTCAATCCAAATGTAATTATAAGCGCCTGTTCGATACACCGTGATCTTTTCCGTAGTACAATTATCTACGTCTATAATATCTGCTAACCAAGGATAATCAGAAAAGAAATTTGGGATATTGCTACCACATTCTGTTTCGGATAGGACGCTTACGCCGGCACATTCTGCTTCGCAAGCATTGGCATAAGTAGTACCGTCTTCTCCACAGACAGGTAGGTTCGTATCTGGACAAAAACAATCCGCACTTTCTTCAATACAGGTTATGATAATGGTGCCTTGAACAAAATTGCAAGGGGAGAAAAAGTCTGCCCCGTAGGAATCAAAATTGACCGTCTGCCCATCAAAATAGTCGAACGTAATACCCTCTGCAAAATAGGGATCATAAATAGTTCCATCTGGCATTTCGATAAAGAAAAAAGGCGTGCCATCGCTACAATTAACTAGACGTATATTTCCTGTAAATCTGGAACAATCTCCAGAAGCTACTGGTGTGGAAATAGTACCACAAGACCAAGTATCTATTACCTTATCAATGGTATAAAAATCGGTACAGTTGTAATTGGCAGCGTTAACACAATATTGTACTCCTGTACCATTATACAAAATGCTGCTCTCCTTCTTGACGACAAGCAGATAATCATAGCCGTTGGATTGATAATGCAAAATGGAATCCCCATCACAGTTATCAGGATTGACATAGTCACTCAACCATGAAAAGTCTTCGAATAGGGTACCAACAGGTGTGGAACCTCCACAAGACTCCCCACTAGCATTGGGCACACAAGGATCGTTATCGTCTGGGTCTTCATCGGAAAATACGCCATCATTATCGGCATCTACTGGATCGGGATTAGTAGGTTCTGTACTGGTGCAAGACCAAGTATTAATGATCTCATCTACTGGATAGAATTGCTGGCAATCAAAGTTGGCAGAATTGACGCAGTATTGTGCGCCATCCGCATTGTAAAGAATCGTGCTACCCGTTGTTTCAATTAACAGATAGACATAGCCAGCGGAGCGATATATGGTAATAGAATCTTGGTCGCAATTGGCAGCATCTACAAAATTAGATAACCAAGGATAATCCACAAAAATGGTAGGACGTTCCACAGGAGGATCAATAGTACAATTAGCAACCGTTCTATCAGGCACGCAAGGATCGGTATCATCTGGATCGAATTCTGAGGTGGTCCCGTCCATATCCTCATCTACGAAGGTAGTTGGAGTTCCCTCTCCGCAAGTCCATACGTCCAGTACTTCGTCCACTCGGTAATAATCCAAACAAGATAAGCCGATACCATCTGCACAATATCTCACACCGCTGTCATTATAGAGTACGTTTCCAGAGGCTTGTTCTAGATATAAATAAGTATAGCCACTAGAATTGTACCGCGTAACTTTTGTAACGGAACAAGTAGAAATGTCAATAAAATTTGCCAACCACGGATAATCGTCGATAAAAGGGGGAGGTGAATGCTCACCTCCGACATTGTTGCAATTGGCTACTGTATTATCTGGTACACAGGGGTCATTATCATCAGGATCATTTTCTGCTATTGTGCCGTCCATATCTACATCAATGGGTTCGGGGGGTTCATCTCCACAAGTCCATTCGTGTAATATTTCATCTACGGTGTAATAATCCAAGCAAGATAAGCCCGTTCCATTTTGGCAATAGAAAGTTCCTGGCTCGCTGTATAAAGTACTGCTAGATGCATTCTCTATAAAGATATAAGTATAGCCACTCGATTGATAAACAGTCAACTTGATTCCTTGGCAATCATTGAAGTCCACCACGTCTGATAACCAAGGAAAGTCTTCTAGGAACGGTGGCGTACCTCCCGTAGTCGTATTATCACAAGCAGCTACACTGGCATCTGGTACACAAGGGTCATTATCATCAGGGTCCGTATCAGAAGAAGTTCCATCTCCATCTGCATCCACTGCGGGTCTTGTATTACAAGACCAAGTTCGCAAAGTCTCCACAACAGGATAAAAAGATAAACAAGCAAAAGTACTGGTACTGGCACACCACACTCGTCCATCTGTATTATACAGTACTGCCCCTCTAGGTTCATCTATATACACGAAAGTCTGATTAGCGGAAGAGGTAAATTCTTTGATGCTCACCCCTTCACAATTGGTTGTATCCACCAAATCTAACAACCAAGGATAATCCGTAAATAAATTGCCATTGGTAGGAATAGGGGAGCAAATCTCCTGAATTTCTATTGCAGAGGAACAGCCAATTGCATTGCCAGAAATTTTGGTCACACCGCCTCTGTCAATAAACGAACAAACACTAGGCACATTACAAACACTTAAGGAAGTCGAAGATTGTAAGGTTAGTTTTGTGATCGAGGAATCATCAATATTATCTAGTCCATTCAAACTAGCTAAGGCTGGATTATTTGAAATTACTATTTCTCCATCTAACGCTGTTACCGTTTGCAAGGCAGCAATAGAATTTAATTGAGTATTGTCTTTAATTAAAATAGACCCTTTAGTAGTAGTCAAATTATCCAACCCATTTAAGGATTGTAGGGTATTTTGATTAGTAATTTCTAGCGTTCCATTTAATAAAAAGATATTCTCTAAAGAGGAAAGACTGGTCAATTGGGTATTTCCATATAACAGTAAATCTTTTCCAATGGAAGAGAGTGCTGCATTTTGACCAAACAACTCAAGGAGTCCATCTTGTTCTCCTATTGCTAAAGTGCCGTCAATAAATTCTAAATTATTAAAAGCAATCAAACTTATTAGCAAAGGATTTTGATCTAACTCTAAATCGCCTCCTAGTTCCACTAAATTACTTAAGCCGCCTAAGGACGATAATTGAGGATTCTCTATGATTAAAAGATTGCCACCAATATCCGTTAATTGTTGCAAGGCGGAAACATTTGTAATATTATCATCAATAGACTGTATGGTAACGTTGCTAGGAATGCTGGAACATTCTGGATAACTAATGGGAAAATTATCTATGTCCAATTGACTATTAAAAACGATATCCGTTGGACAAATTGGACAAGGACAATCGCTATCCTCACAATCTAGTAAACCATCTCCATCATTATCAATTCCATCAGAGCATAATACCGCTGAATTTTCAGGGAGTATTAAATCATTGATGTTGATGATTTTCTGTTTTAAAATGGCATTACAATCTCCTGTTGTAATAAGCCCCACTACATATTCGCCTGTTTCTGATAATTCATATTCTAAGGTTCGACCCGTTCCGTTATAAGAAGTCGTTGGGCCTACTATCGTCCATTGGTAGCCATCAATAGTGGCTGTGGTATCCGCTGTAAATTTGGCTACATTTTCATTCAAAGAATAAGTAAAATCTGCTTCACTACTACTAATATTGATTCGAGTGCTAATGCTATCTAAACAATTATTACCATAGTCAACAACTAACTTAACGGTAGGAGTGCCATATCGAAAATATACTTGGGTCGTACTTTGTAGTGCAGGACCTTCTGCCATTGTTTCTTCTCCTGTAAAGTCGTTGAGTTCACCGAAATACCAAGTGTATTTTTCAGCTACGACATTGGTATTAAAAATAATGGGTTCTCTAGTGCAATACCGATCTTGCGGATTTTGTATATTTATTTCAACAATTTGGTTAGCGCAAGAGGCAGCTATCGTTATTGTTTGGCAAAGGGTACTTCCGCCTTCGCAATCATTTTCTACAATGAGACAAATCTCATATCTGCCAGATGGCGGCAGCGGTACTCGATCCTCTAAAATTAAATCAGGGGTGTTGAAGGTCCATTGCTTATTGGTGATAGGACCTGAAGATAAGTCTGTAAATAGAATACTATCGCTGGTTATTTCATATTTAAAGTTAGCCTCCACTGCATCACTGGAACTAGGCAACTCAACAGTGTCAACAGTAACACAGCCTGCATTATCTGTAACGGTAACACTCTGTTTCCCTTTTTCTAACTCGATGGCCGTCCTTCCTCTATTACCATTACTCCACAAATAGGAGTAGGGTGGTAAACCTCCAGTAACCACAACCGTCGCCTTTCCACCAGCCGCTTCACAATTGCTATTATTGAGTATTTCGATAGTAGTTAGTAATTCATTGTTTCGACAATCATCGGCTTCTATATCGATTGGTAACTCAAGGAAACAACCATAAACGGTATCTCTAATTTCTACTACGTAATTACCCGCTGGTAAATTAAAAGCTTTAAATAAAGAATCTGCTTGGATGGAATCCCATATCACTACATAATGGGAGATTTTACCACTCCCACCACTTGGAATAATTTCAAAACTACCATTCGAGGCACCGGGAGAGGCATGTTGTACATTGACTTCTGCGGTGAAGTCATCGCAGCAGCCGAAACTGCCACTGGTACAAATACATTCACATTCACTATCCTCACAATCCGTGAAACCGTCGCCGTCATTATCGATGCCATCTGAACATGCAGAAGGGGTATCTTCCGAACTAGTTGGAGTGCCTACTTGAATGGTTTTTGAAATGGGCATGGCGAGACAAGTCCCTTCCCCTACCAGTGTAACCACATATTCTCCTGGATTTCGATAGGTATATACCATGTTGGTAGTCAGCCCAGAGGCGGTGGCACCATCACCCATCGTCCATAAATATCGCTCAATAGAGGAATAGGTAGAGGGAATAGCCGTAAAAGTCACCGTATTGTTTACTACTTGATATTCAAAATCAACATCTTGTGATTGGACGGTAATTGGAAGACTTTTAGTTTCTGTACAGTTATTACCATAATCGGCAGTGACCGTAATCGTATAATTGCCTTCTGCAACATATACGTGAGAGGCTAGCCCATTACTCAAGCCATTATTACGAGTTCCATCGCCATAATCCCAACTGAGTTGCACACTGCTCAAATTAGCTTTAAAGTCAATAGGGCTTTTATCACATAAATCGGTAGTCAACAAGGTGATTTCAAGAGAATCTGACGGGCAATTGAAAGAAGTTGGATTGGAAAATTCAGAGAGGTGGTTCGAAGTAGAGGCGGCTAAAAGGAGACTATGTATACATATACCTATAGCCAAGAGGGTGATTTTGTGTAAGTCGGTCATCAACAAATCGGTTTTGGATGTTCATGTTTTTGTTGTAAGCGGTTCTTTTTTGCAAAGGAACTGGCTTAGAGCATGTCTAAAATTTATTTCGAGTTGAAAATCAATAGTTTGTGGTTCTGGCGAAGAAAAAATTAGTGCGTTTAGCGGGCTAAGCAAACTCATTTTTTCAAAGTCAGGTTCATAAAATATTGGTTTTCAGCCGATAGAAATTTAGACATACTCT
>CALJIQ010000354.1 GCA_937973995.1 uncultured Saprospiraceae bacterium | reverse complement strand
TTCCTTTGCGAAACCTTGGCGAGACTTAGCGGGAGATTTTCACTTATAATTTCTGACTCTGCTCTCTAATTTGAACTATGTGAAACAACTAATATGCCCTACTGTGGTTTAAACAAATCAAGATTCCACATCCGTTAAACTCAGCAAAAACGCCAAGACATCCCGGATTTCTTTTTTGGTTAAAACATCCTTCACACCAGGCATACTAGACGGAACATCTTCCCGCTCTTTGATATTGGTTTTAAAGATTTCCCTAGCCTCGTCTTTCCCCATTTTCAGCGTAATAGATTCTTCATTTTCTGATTGAATAATGCCAGCAAGCGTCTCTCCATCTTCTAAAGTTAGAGTAGCAACACCGTATCCATCCGCTAATTTAGCACTAGGCTCGATCAATGATTCTAGTAAATATTCTGGACTGCGTTTAGATGCTATTCCATGCAATACTGGACCTGCATCTCCGCCCCATTCAAAGATAGCGTGACAGCGCCCACACTGTGCGGCTTCATTCCAATAAAAGATGCCTCGACCATTTTCTTTATTACCTCCTGCTAGTACTTCTCGGTAGTCAGCCAACGGATCATTTTTATCTTTCTGACTTTGATAGATCTTTAATTGTTGAGTAAGAGAAGCCGTTCCATTTTCTTCGATGGCTTCGATCAAATCTAAGGAGGTAGCTGCCTCACTTTTGCCGGCGATAAGCGAAGTAAGATGGGTGCTTAATAAACTAATGGCTGCTGTACTTTTCAGTTTGCCTAAGGCAGCAAAGGTGGCTTGCTTCTCTTGCACACTACCACTTTTCAAAATATCTGTAAATAACTGCACGGCCTTTTCTTCAGGAATGGCAGCATCCGTTAGTAGCCCCAAAGCGGCACTTCTTACCTCATTGGATTTATCGGCTAAGGCGATTTCCGTGGCTTGACTTAGTTGATCGTATTTCAGCGTACTCAATCCTTCTAATGCTGCTTGACGAACAGATGATTGTTTGGCAGACCGCAATAAGTCAAATAAAGAAGGAGCGAAATTCGTTAAATTAAGCTGACCCACTGCTTGGATAGCGGCTTGTTGTACCGACGATTTTGAATCTTTTAATAGGCTCGCTATGCTGGGTTCAATTGCTTTTTTAGGCGGTCCGATGCCTCTGCGAATAAAGCGTCTATTCCGTCCATCCACTCGATCTAGTGGAGAAGGGTCCACCCAATTGCTGACCGTTGCAATGGCTTCGGCTCGCATTGCTTCTGGTGCTGCTTTATTATTAGCGTAGTCCACCAATGCCTGAATATTGGTAAGATTGCCGACTCGTAAGTTTGCATTAATGGCTCTTCGAATTAAGGGTTCTCCCTTGAAAGAAGTGGTTTTTAATACCTCTGCTAAAGCAGGTAAGGCATCGGGTATGGACCAATCATCATTAATCCCTCTTGCCGCTTCGGTGACGATATACTCGTCTTTGTCTTTTAAAAATTCGGCGATGGCTGGGTTATTCAATCTTCGCAAAGCAACCACGCCAGCAATTCTTAAGGCTTTGGATGGATGATCTTTTAGAGCGATCAGCGGTGCGGCTTCGCCTATTCTTGCTAGTGCTAATATGCCCGCATGTCTTAACCAAGCATCTTCATCATTGTTTGCCTCCAGCATATCCATGATAGGTTGAATGCCTTCTTTTGCTTCCGTTCTTCCCAATGCTTCCGCTGCAAAAAACTGAACCCTTAGCGAAGGATGTTTTAATAATGGAAGTAGTTCTTGGGTCGCTCCTTTATAGCGGACATCTCCAATCATTTTGGCAGCTTGGGCTTGGATTTCTGGGTCTTGATCTGTTAGGAATGGGACTAATTCTTTGCCGTAGGTCGCCTCTTTTCTAGCGTACTGACTAATACCCCAAATAGCATGGATTCTGCCTAATTGATTGGTGGGCATGGAGGAGGACCTTTTGGCAATAGCTAATAATTCCATTGCTCCTTCTTCCCCTCTTTTTACTAATTCAAACTGTGCTTTTTGTCGTACCCGCATATCCTGATGATACAATCTAGAACTCACTGTCTCCACACTGTATTCACTAAAATCTTCTTGGAGTAATTCTTTAGTATCTTGCCGAAGTTGAGAGGCAGCTCCATTTGGTACATCTAATTTCCAAATCCGCCCTTCTTCTTTTACCCCCCAGCCATCTATCCAATCTCCAAAATACAAGGCTCCATCAGGCCCCCAATCTAAACCAGTTGGCAACAAACCGCTGGCTACTTCTTTGGTATCTTCTAATTCAAAACTTGCGCCTTTGGGCTTTAAGGTAAAGGCATGAATGGGGGAGTTAGCAGGCGACCCTCGGAACTCCGCAATAAAGAAATGATCATACCATTCTTGCCCTAAGGCTGTCCCTGGATTATAGACCATTCCTGTTGGTCCATTTACATAGTTGATAATGGGTGGGGTGATATAAGCGGCTTGTCCTTTCCAGCGAGGGACATTTAATTTTTCATCCATCCACACTTTGTAAGTGTTATTCTTTGGGTCCGTATATTTTCCGAATTGCCAATTGGTCCGCCATCCGCCATCAGACCCATTCGTAATATAAACGAGTCGCTCTCTTTCTCCTTTGTGGTCGCCATCGTTATCTTCGGAAATTAGATTTCCAAATTTATCAAAGACAAACTCATGGGTATTTCGCAAACCTCTTGCGAATACTTCAAAATTACTACCATCTGGTTCGCAGCGAACAATCACTCCTTGGTTGGGATATTTCCAACGCTTCCCTTCTTTGTCGGTTACATTCATTCCTATATCTCCGATGCCCCACCATATCCTGCCTTGTGGACCCATAATGGCACCCGACATACCATGCGCCCCAAAACCAATATGCACGGCCCAACCGTGACTTAAGGACTCTTTGGTATCTGCAATACCATCTCCATCCGTATCCGTCGTTTTCCAAAAGTCTGGACCTACTGCGATATACACATCTCCATCATGATATTCCACGCCATTGGCTAAGTCGGTTATCTCCTCATTAAAATCCTCAATATATAATTGTGATTGATCGGCAATGCCATCGCCCGTTTCATCTGATACTCTCCACACCATTTCTTTTTCAATTAATAAATCTTTCCAATCATGCGAACCATCTTCATTTAAATCTTCTAAGAATTTTTTGTTTTCTTCACTATTTTCAGGTGATAAAGTCTTCCTTAGAAAAGCTCGTCTATCTTCTACCGATTCAAAAGAAATAGAAGAAGTCATCCAATCTCGATGCCCTCGAATATCAAATTCGGAATTCTCTAATCGAGTACCTTGGGTATAATAAATCCCACCTTGCGGGTCTATACTAATAGCTACTGGGTCAACCACCAAGGAGTCAGATGCCCATAGGGAAAGTTCCAATCCATCTATTACTTTAGCAGCAACTTCCTTGCGGATTTGTTTGGCTAAGGTGCTTGCCTTTTCGTCGCTTAATTGGATAATTTCTTTTGGATAGAGGGTTTGCTGGGTCGTGGAGGTGCTTTTACATTGGTATAGTATGAATATGCCTGAAAGTACTCCAATGAATAAGTAGAAAAGTGTTTTTCGTCTCATTAATTGTTGGTTGCTTAGTATGTATTAGTTAAGTAGTACCAAGATACAAAAAGAAACGAGCTAGGAGAGCGTTACCTTTAGATTTTTACGAAATTACGATACAGGGTAAGTGAGTAATAAACGATCTGCAACCAATTCAGATTCTAAGGTTTGCCCTTCCATTTGAAATCTTCTTAACATAGACCTACCTAACTGGATGTATATTTCCTCTTCAAATAAACCTTCTGGAATGGGTAGGTCACAAATGAGGTTACCAGATTTTTTCTTGCCATCTATGCTTAGTGCTACCTTTACACCTCGTTCTTTAACTTCTGAAATTTTGTGTAATAATGTTTCAAGGCTAAAACTTTGAGCACCATATAAAATACTTTGGCTATGGCTGTAAGGTGGGTCGCAATAAATTAAATCGCCTTCTTTGGCTCGATCAAAAATTTCTTGGTAGTCCACACATTCAAAGTCAACATTTTTTAATCTTGGTCTCCATTCCTTTACTCTTTTTGCAAAAGAATTTACGGCTATTGGTTGATGGACTCCACAAGGCGTACTCATATAGCCATCTTGCTTTCGGAATCTCACAATACCACCATAACAGGAACGAGTAAGAAATAAGAAATCTGCACCATTTGGATTTGCATTGAAGGATTTTTTTACATCTTCATATACCTCTACTTTTCCTTCTTGATCTATTCTATCTCTTCTAGCAGCATACCAATCAATAAGTTGCTCAGGATCGGATTTTAGCATTTTCCAAATCTCAATAAGCGGAGAAGAAATGTCTGAGCCAATACCGTTATTTGGAGCGACAGTGGCAATTATTGCTCCACTGCCAATAAAGGGCTCATAGAAGGTATTATAGTTAATTGGAAAAAACCTAGTGATTTCACCTGCAAATTTCTGCTTATTACCTACCCATTTTAATAGTTGGGTTCTTGGAGGTATATAAGTAGCGAATTTATTGTCTAATGTTAACTGCATAGCTCAAATATATAGCTTGTTGTGCTAATATCCTAAAATGGCATATCCTTTTTTAGAATATAGTTTTGCTAGTATGAAAAAGAGTCTCAAAAGTCTGGAACATAAGGCTTTATTAAAAACCCTCTATAGTTTAAGGATTGGGGCAGGGCTTAGACAAACTGACTTAGCTGAAAGAATAGATGAACCTCAATCCTTTATAAGTAAAGTGGAACAAGGAGAAAGGCGTTTAGATATAGTAGAGCTAAAAATTATAGTAGAGGCTATGGGGGCAAGCCTGCCTGAGTTTATTCAACAATTCGAAACCAACGTTAATGAAGCCAAGAAGAAAATTTCAAAATCTTGATGCGGAGTTTTGGGCAAATATTAAACTTCTCAATCAAAGATTAGGATACACTCAAAGAAAAAGTAAAAAGTATCCCGATGGTGGTTTTAAAATCCCTACACCTGAAGAAATAAAAACAGTTTTTGAAAAAGAAAAGTTAAATCCAAGCAAATTGATTGCAGCGGGAAAATTAACAACCTTTGGACAATTGGTTTGCGATTATATGAAATATCGAGGGCAAATATTAACTAAAGAGGTAGAGCCAAACCTAATGGATAAAGAGGAAGCTAAAGCAGTATTTTATAAGCTTAAAAAACTGTTAAATCCCAAGTGTCCGTTGCCTATGAATAAGCAAAAAGGAGACAAAAAAGATCATGCTTATTTGACAGGCATCGTGAATATGTTAATTGAAAAAGAAATAGGAAAAGCACCTTGTAACTATGATCCAAAAGAATTGACTGCATTGACCAGTAATAAATTTCCTATCCGAGTTTTATCCAGAAGAGTAGATGGTGCTTTTCCTTCTGTTATTGATCCTATTGCTATTTGGGAGATTAAGGAGTATTATTTTACCACCACATTTGGAAGTAGAGTGGCTGATGGTGTTTACGAAACGCAATTAGATGGATGGGAACTATGGGAAGCTAATTTAAATGTTGATAGAAAAGTATTTCATTACTTAATTGCGGATGCTTATCTTACTTGGTGGATACAAGGGCGTTCTTATTTATGCCGTCTGTTTGATTCTATGCACATGGGGCTTGTCGATGAAGTACTCTTTGGAAAAGAGGTGTTAACCCGTATTCCTCAATTAGCTAGGCAGTGGAAAAAAAAATTAAATCTCTCTAAGTTAAGTGCATACTAACAGAGGAAAAAGAGGTAAGAATTAAATAATCTTAGATAATATTATGATGTATTAACGATTTTTAATAGGAATAACGTAGATTTACTTACGCTATGAGAAGGTTAAATCTAGACATATTGAAAAACGGAATTCCTGTAATTTCTGAAAAAACAGGCGCATTTTTAGCAGAAGCTGCTGCTATTTGTCTTACACTGAGTGGATATGAGTCAGGTGTGTTATTGCAAGTAGAAGGGGTGATTAATGAAACTTTTGAAGTAAAATGGAGCGATAAAATAACTGACTCAATTTTAAATAGCTGGAATGATCCAAAAGAAGCAACTGAATTTGGAGCAACAGCTTTAGCATTATTGTTGTTATTAGAGAAAACAAATTATACTTATTTCATTAGAGCATTTCAGGGGGCAGGTATTGATTACTGGCTTGGGACAGGCACCTATACAGGTGAACAAATGCCAATTGCTGCTAGAAAAGGAAGATTGGAGATATCAGGTATATTAAAAGCTACCAAAGGAAATACTATCAATATGAGGGTAGCTCAAAAGGAAAAGCAATCTAAAAAAACAGATGATACCAACTTGCCCGTTTATATAGTGGTAGTAGAATTTAGCCAACCTAAAGCTAAAATTGTTAAAAAATGAATGTCATTAGTGTATTACATAATAAAGCCTTGGAATTTGCAGATGAAGCAACAATAGCAAAACACAAAGGGAATCTTCAAACAGCTAGAGAGTTATTCTTAAAAGCTTTTCAACTGGAAAAGGAAGCTGCTCTTAAAGCACCTTTGATGGATTCTGATATGGTGCCAAGACATGTCCTTATTCGGAGTGCTGCCTCATTAGCCATGCTAAGTGAGCAATTTGAAGAAGCAGAGCAACTAATTTTACTTGGCTTAACTAGTTCTCCACCAGATTTTATAAAAGAAGAATTATCGGATTTGGCTAAAGAAATAAGTAAACGGAAACCTATCAAATCGCAAGACCAATTTGTTCAATTGATTGGTTTATTTATTTATGCGAATGCGAATGAAAACCAAATTAAAATCCAAGATTCCAACCAACCTTATTCTTATACACTCATTGCTCCTTCAGAGGTGATTCAAGATATTGTGAAAAAATACTTTTTGGAGAAAGTTAGTATTACCGCCAGCGTTTCCACTAATGGAATATTATTGATGAGGGAGATGAAAGTTGCAGCGTAGATTGTACCCTTCACATTGAGACTGCTAATTACTTTGAATTAATTGAAACGAAAATTACTATGCCCATCTTCGTAGAACACAAAGAAACAGGAGACTTATTTGTTCTTGTTGGCGGTGGTTTTGGAGCAACCCATGCTGGTATCATCACTGACCTAGGAGTCAATACTCAAATGAAAAGTACCCATACCCTTGTCTGCTTATGCGATCGGGATGGAAATATGGGTTGGCTAGATTCCTCTAAACTACGAGTCATTCATGTGGATGGAACCGATATTAAGGATTTACATGATTTGGGGAAATTTGATGAGGATACGATATAGTGCTTCTAGAATTATTACTTCAAGATCGTCACATCCCCAGAATAAACCAAAGACACCCCATCAATAAAAGTAATATCCGCTATCCAAATAAAAACCCCAGAGGTAAGATCACTACCATTCCAAGTGCCATCCCAGCCAAACTGTCCATCATTAGGAACCATGGTGGGCTGCTCGTAAATCAAATCTCCCCAGCGAGAAAAGATGCGGAAGGAAGAGATTGCTTGGACTTCTGGTCCACCAAATAAATAGAAACTATCATTGATGCCGTCACTATTTGGACTGAATACATTAGGAGCATAGACGTCATATACTTTTAGCACATTGATACGGATGGAATCAGTGGTGGTACAATTATCAGCAGAAGTACCAGATACAAAATAGGTGGTGGGATTGACGGGATCGGCGAAGGCTCTTTTGCAATCATAACAAGATAAACCAGGGTCAGGTCGCCATACGATACTATCCGCTCCAGTAAAGGTATTGGGAACTAAAAAAATACCATCTGCTAACTCAATACTCTTGTCTTCTCCTAAGTCAATCACAGGAATGACGGGCGCCGTTAATCGCCCCGTATCTACGGCCACACAATTATTTTCATCTATTGCGAAAAGGGAGTAACTGCCGACTCCTAAGTTTTCAAAATTAGGTTCTTCTTGAAAAGATTGACCGCTCAAACTATATTGATATGGGGCTACGCCTCCGCCAATGGTTTGCAATAATATTTTTCCAGAGGTCAGGCTTTCACAAGTAGAGTTGATATAATTTCCTTGTAGTTCTATGGGAGGTGGACCTTCTAATAAGACACTCGTTTCTCGCACACAACCTAAGTCATCTTGAATGCTAACGGTATAATTTCCTTCGGCTAGACTAATGATTTCATTTTGAGTAGCGGCGGTGTTCCAGTCAAATTGATAGGGAGGCATGCCTCCTGTAGGAAGCGCTTTGATCCACCCATCTTCCGAATTATGACAAGCATTGGTATAGCCATTATAATCGGAAGTAATTAATTCAGTGGTTAATTTGGGTGGCTGAGGCACCTCTCCAAATAAAATTTCTACATTTTCTAATTCTGAAAAGTCATCCGTGATGGTAATCAGATAGGTAGTAGCTGAAAGACTAGGAATGGTAATGGGGGTATTTAAATTGTCCACTCGCCCCATACCGTTGGTCGTTTTATCAATACTTTCCCAGCGGTAATCAAAAGGGGGCGAACCATTGGTAATGAAAAAGTCAATACTTCCGCTTGCTTCTCCATGACAGATCGCAGTGGTGGGCGTAGCGGACCCTTCTATATTACATTCTACTGTAAATAAATCCAGCGTGACGGTGCTATCACAACCCACTTCATTAGTGAGCACTTCCGTATAAAAACCAGTCTCTGAAAATAATTTATCCCCAATAGGTAAGGCATCTCCGCTACAAATATTGACTCTGCCAAAATCGGTAAAGGTAGGTTCAAATACTTCCAAATCTACCAGCACTATACTATCACAGCCATTCTCCAAAATAATGTGAAATTCGTAAAAATCTGTTTGGGTTAAAATGGAATCATTCACTTCAAAATTATCTCCTAAACAAATCACCTGTTTCCCAAAATCGGTAGTTGGGATCGATCGGACCACCACTTGTTGACAGGTAGGTGGCGCTGCATTGCAGACGTTGAAAGCCGTAGCACAAATATTATAAACACCATTTTCTGGAAAACTAGTAATCAATACGGAATCATTATTAAATTGATTGACTCCATTGACTTCCCATAAAAATTCCGTTGCGCCAACTGGCTTATCCAACACAAAGGTTTTTTCCACGCCTGGGCAGGATTCAAAATTTCCGAAAATATTACCAGACGTTTCCAGTGGGGCAACTCTGGTATCCCCTTCTAATACGGTAAACGTCCAATCGCATACATTCCCGCCACTGCCGTCCATGATTAAGTAATAATATTGACCGATCGTTAAATCCTCCGCAGTAAACGTTTGACTAGTTTCCACCCGTGTATCGCAAAAGGATACTTGCCGAAAATTATCACAATTAATACCTTCATAGAGACCAACTTCTAATCCATTTCTACTAATACAATTGGAGACATCTAATCGAATGACTAGTTTTGGGGTACCAGCTATAAACCCTATCCACTGTCCATTATGAAGTACCGTTGTACAAAAATCATCTGGTGCTTCTCCCACACCTTGGCTATTATTTCTACCTGTGAATCCATCAATATCGCAAATGATGCAAGCGTCTTTACAAAAGGAGGTCATCATGGGTGGGTCTGCGCAGGGTATGGGTTGGGTATAGGCTAATATGGGTAAGAATAACAGACAAATGGGGAAAAAAAGTGATTTCATGCAATTCTTTGATTTAGCGTTGTGGGATGCTTGTATGAAGAACTAAAGTACCTCTAAATTTTCTATATCCATTTGAGGTAGAAAGAAATTTTAAAATTTCTTTCTAAATTTTAAATAGTTCAGTTCCCTTAAATAAAGGAATATTGTGCATAGGTGTTTTAGTAAATAAGAATTTAGTTTTGTGTTATTTTTTTTTACAACGATTAATTTTGAATTTAATAATTTAAATTTATAATTTCCAATAATAATTTTGTTTCATATTTAATGTACATATTGACTTAACTATAAATTAACTATACATTTGCTCCTTTTAGACTGGAAAAGAATAGAGGCAGATGTGGAAGTTATTGTGTTGTCGTTACTTAATTCTAATCAACAGCTTTTCCCATTCCTAGCTAAGTGCTGATAAAAGTTTCCAATATTTACGCTTTTCGAATACTTGCTGATTCGGAAACAATAAGCTAATGTCTAATTTGAATGAAGAAGTATTTTAATTTATTTGACCTATCACAAAAAGTAGACTATAAAACAGAAATTCTTTCTGGATTAACGGTAGCCATGGCGTTAATTCCGGAAGCAGTCGCTTTTGCATTAATTGCAGGCTTATCTCCCTTAACAGGTTTGTACGCAGCATTTATGATGGGCTTAATCACTTCCATTTTTGGTGGTCGGCCAGGTATGATTTCTGGTGCTACGGGTGCGGTGGCAGTAGTACTAGTGGTGTTGGCACAGACGCATGGCATTGAATATATTTTTGCTACAGTAGTGTTAGCAGGTTTATTACAATTAGCGGCTGGCTTATTAAATCTTGGAAAGCTAATACGCTTAGTCCCTCATCCTGTCATTTTTGGATTTGTCAATGGGCTTGCCATTATTATTTTTATGTCTCAACTAGAGCAATTCAAAGATGGCAGTGGAAACTGGTTAACGGGAATGCCCCTTTATACTATATTGGGATTGGTTCTTTTGACCATGTTGATTATTTGGGGCTTACCTAAATTAAGTAAAGCGCTTCCTTCTTCCCTAGTAGCTATTTTAACAATCTTTGGGGTCGTAGTAGGGTTGGGTATTGATACAAAAACAGTAGGAGATATAGCCTCTATTCAAGGTGGCTTTCCACCCTTTCATTTGCCTAATGTGCCGCTCAATATGGAAACGCTAATAACCATACTACCTTATGCAGCTATAATGGCAGGGGTTGGATTAATTGAAAGTTTATTGACTTTAAATATTATTGATGAAATCACAGAGACTAGAGGACAAGGAAATCGAGAAGCCATTGCACAAGGAGCTGCCAATATTCTATCTGGGTTATTTTCAGGTATGGGTGGATGTGCGATGATCGGGCAAAGTTTGATTAATGTTTCTTCTGGTGCCAGAGCGAGATTATCGGGGATTGTAGCGTCTGTGATGTTATTGGTGTTTATCATGTTTGGGGCGAGCTTAATTGAGCGAATGCCGATGGCAGCTTTGACGGGTTTGATGATTATGGTGGCCATTGGTACTTTTGAATGGGCTAGTTTGAAGACTTTTAATAAAATGCCCAAGTCGGATATTTTTGTGATGGTGCTAGTGACCTTGGTAACGGCAGTCTTACACAACTTAGCGCTTGCCGTCATTGTAGGCGTCATCATAGCCGCCCTAGTTTTTGCTTGGGATAATGCCAAAAGGATTCGAGCTAGAAAAAGAATTGACGAGAAAGGAATTAAGCATTATGAAATTTATGGCCCTCTTTTCTTTGGTTCTATTACTGTTTTTAATGAAAAGTTTGATGTCTTAAATGACCCAAAAGAAATCATCATTGACTTTGAAGAAAGTAGGGTAGTCGATATGTCTGCCATTGAAGCCTTAAATAAAATTACGGAACGTTATCATAAAGTAGGTAAGAAAGTCCACCTTCAAAACCTCAGTTGGGATTGTAAGAAATTATTGAAAAATGCGGAGGATATTATTGAGGTGCATGTGATTGAGGAACCTGCGCCTAAATTGGTTCGGAAGGAAACTGCTTTGGTGTAGGCATGAACCTTTCTTACTTTTTATGACTCAAATGCAGTATTAAATATTTTAAAGTGTTTTCAATAGCATTAGAAATTAATACAAAAAATTCATTGTTCTTTTTGCATTCGCCAAAAAAGAACCAAAAAGGCTTGTCAAAAAAAACTCCCTCCGGTCAAACAGTTTTTTGACGGGCCATCCCGCCTAGATGTTGACATACTCTGCTAAACCAAAACGATACATCAATTGTCAATATCTAGGAACATGCTACTTGCTCGCTATTTATGGAAACTTGTAATAAGTTCTTTTAAGAATATCTCAAAGGCCACTTTACTATGGGTAGATTACAAAAGTTTTAAAAACTTTTGTAATCTGTCTTTCGAAAAGAGTCCTTCTGTCGACCCTCTAAATCTTATCCTCACTCAACAAACGAAGCAAGACCCCATTCGTCCAACCAAAACCATCTTGGACAGGATACTCTCCGCCACCTGCCTCTAAACTCATATCCACTACATTGTATTTTTCTACCAATTTGCCAGTATTCTTATACACTTTAATATTTTTGGTATCTACCTTTAGTGTTTCAATAGTGGGGCTATCTCTGCAGGACACTAACAACAAGAATCCTAATAATAAATAGCCTACGTTGGTTGAAATTTTCATTAATTTATTAATTAGTATTAATGCCAATCGCCAGTTAAACTTTATTCTACTGCCTCACTTGCTTCGCAAGCTCGGCAAATTGGTTCTTTGGAGACAGTGATTAAAAAAATGGTTTTTTAAAACCATTTTTTTAATCACTGTCTCCAAAATCCCTGTTGCGAGGCTTGAGCAAATGATCCCTAAGGAGGAAGGTTTAGCAAACCTTTAAGTGAGTGAATTGTGATTAACGCTTCACAGCCACTTTATTCAATGCAATCTCCACCATTCCGCCACCCATTGGAAAATTAATAAAACATCGGATACGATTTTCTTTGAAGACCTGATTGATTCCTTCAGAAGCTAGATACAACCAAGAGCTCAATGCTAAGGCTTTGTTCTTCATTTGCTTGCCATTTCCCTCACCAGCAAATCCACTGTTTTGGATTAAGACTAAGCCTTGTGGCGTTTCTAAAATGAGGTCAATTATTTTTTCAAATAGCCTACCCTGGTGGTAATGTTGAATTGGGTACTTGCGATAGATTTGGGTAGGTTGAAACGTTTGTTCTAAAAATTGTAGATAAGTTTTAGAGTGTTGAACCAAGGTTCTAAAATTCAATAATTCATCCACGCCATATCGTTCTAATAATTCTTCTGCTAGATCAAAACGGGCCATTGGATTAATGGATAAGTCATCCGCTGTTAGAAAGGCCTTTACTGCCTTTGATAGCACATACATATTCCCTTCTTCACTTGGCTGAATAGCTGTTCCATATTGAAATACTCGTATGGCTTTCGGAGAAATTTCCTTGATGAACGGTTCTCGTTCTATATCTATTTCATATGGAATATGTTGGTCTTTCCCCGTTCGTTCAGCGATAAAATCTATTAAGGAAGCAACCGGCTCATAAGTAGTAAAGTCTCTTGGGAATGGGGTGATGATGGTCTCTTTTTCTATTACTTTATTTTCCCACATCCACGGCGACTCCGTCGTAAAATGATCCAAGGCAGGAATATTTTCATCCCCCTTAAAACAAACTCGATTAAGCCATTTGGTGGTCACTGCTCTAGTCGGGAATACTAAATAATCCCTCGCTCTTGTGATACCCACATATAAAACCCTCGCTTCCTCTCGTAGGGCTGCTACTTGTGCCATTGCCTTAACCTCACTATTATTTAATCGCTCTTCCAAATTAGTACCTCTGATTTGATCGGCATACGGATTCACCCAATAGCGTAACCAACGATTACCCAAAAGATTATCTAAATCTACCTCTTCGGTTTCAGGAATAATCTCTACGCCCCACACCTTGTCTCGCAAAGTTCCTTCGAGGGAATGACAAATTACGATTGGCCATTCTAAGCCTTTACTCTTATGGTAGGTCAATACATTGACGGCATCTACTCCTTCTCCTGAACTTTGCAAATCATTGCCTTCTCGACTTTTTTCGTTAAGCCATAATAAAAAGCCACCAAGTGTGGCTGCCGAGTGAAGACGATTGCAAGCCTCTTCGTAGTGCAGGGCTAATTTTCTTAGTTCATCTATATTGGCTAAGCGTTGTTCTTTATTTCCCCATCTAACGATGATGCGGCGCAAATCCAATTCTTCCAAAACCAAATTAATGATTTCAGAAGAAGACAGTTCTTTGACCTGTTCCCTTAACTCCAATAATTTCTGTATAACAGGATTGTCTTGTCCCCATCGCCATTCTTGTATTTCTTCTGCGGCAACTTGTTTTAAAAAATCCAATCGCCCTTCGATGATTTCCTGCAAGTGCTGTCCAGAGGCCAATTTTAAAATCTCTGCGGTGGATAAAGGATCGTTTTTGCTAACAATAAACTTTAAGCATGCCAGTACCAATTTCGATTCCGTCATTTCCAATAATCCATTTCTAGAAATGGCTGCTTTTAAACCTGCTCGATGCAGTGCCTCTGCTACATCGGTACAATTAGCATTAGAACGACACAGGACGGCAATGTCGCCTGCTTGTGCCAGTCGAGGTTCGGCTTCATCTTTAGGGAAAATTAGAATACCCGATTCCAATAAGTTATTAATAGAAGTAGCAATACAATTCTCCATCCACGGTTTACCGGGGGCACGCCCTTTCCCATCATAGTCAAAATGCCAATGGATTAATGGATTTTTTAAAAATTCTAAATCCTCTTGATCTTTGACGGTAGGCACTAATTTATCTTCAGTACGTTGAGGTGTTAAGGCTACTTGTTCGGCAGGCAAATCTGAAAAGGCATTTGTGAAAATAGCATTGGTAGTGTTGACTACGCCTGCCCTAGATCGCCACGAATATACTTGTATATCCTCTTTTTTAACGCCACCTGTTTGCTCAATAATGGCTTTCATCAAAGAAGGGTCTGCCCCTCTAAATCCATAAATAGATTGCTTGGGATCGCCTACCCAAATGGAGTGCTTGGCAAATTGGGAAAGTTTTAAAAATACTTCTAACTGAATCGGACTCGTATCTTGAAACTCATCGACCATCAATAAATCCAACTCTTCTTTCAGTACTGCTTGTACTTGAGGGTTGTCCAGCAGCCTTTTCACATGGAGTTCCATATCCACATAATCAATTAGCCCTCGTCGTTTTTTATACGCATCATACTCTTTGAGTGCCTTAATCGCCAGATTGAAAATCTCGAAAATGAATTGCTGAATATCGGTATGAAAACCCGTAAAACTATCATGGGTTCTCGCTAAATCTTGTAAGGGTTCTAAGCTTTCTTTACTTTTTGCACCTACCTTTATCTTACTCATCTTTACCCACTCGAACCACTCTAGACTATCATTGATTTGCAATTTCCGTTGCAGCTTTTTCAAATCGTCCACCCCTTTCTCTGTTACTTTTGTACTGTCCTCATTATTCTCTAATTCTAAAATAGTCGCTTGTAAAGTTCTTTTTAAATCAGTGATCACATCCGAATAATCTCTTCCTGTTGGTCTTCCCAAGAAAACTTTGAATGCTTCAAAAGATTTGATTTTACTTTTTTCTAATACTTCTATGGAAAAATCATTGGAGCGAGCAATATCCGTTACCGTTTTCACTTCTCTCCTCCAATCATACGGTCCCCGCTTATTCAGTCCCAAACGCGTACTTAATAGTTCCATATGGGCAATGACATCTGCTGTAAGAACGGTTGTAAGCGACTGATTAAATAATAGTTGATGATCCTCATCGGCGATAATATCCACCTGTGGGGAGACGCCCGCTTCAAAAGCAAATCGCTTTAATAATTGAACGCCCAAGCTATGCACGGTCCCAATCATGGCATTGGTCAATTGATCGGCTTGATCGGCTAATTGTTCTTGCAATAGTTTTACCCGCACTCGTTCTTGTAGTTCAGCTGCTGCTTTTTTGGTAAAGGTGGTGGCGATAATACCACTTGCTCGAACGCCACCTTTCAGCAAGGCGACCATTTCTTGGGTCAATCGGTAGGTCTTTCCACTTCCCGCCCCTGCGGAGATAATTTTTATATTTTGGAGAGTGTTGTTTGACAAAGTGCTTGTGTAATTTTTGGAACCACCTTCGAGCAGATTAGTTGTTTCGCATTAGGGCGGATAGAACTGAAGTTCAAGATCAAGTGTCAAGTACAAGTTCAACCAATTAGATGTTGACAAAAGGTTGTTTTGTCAGAACGAAGTTAAAATTATAGAACCCATTAATCTAACTTGGTCAATCTAATGTGTACTTATGTGAAACTACTAATGTGTACTTATGTGGTTGAAAAAATATAATCAAATAATGTTTAAAAACACAAAAATAAACAAATTATTTAATATTTGATTGCTTGAATTGAGCGGTTTTATCCTCAAAAGCTACATTTTCTTCTTTCTTCAGATGTACCTGGATATTTACTACCAATTCAGATGCCCCTGCTGCTAAGGCCGCATCTTTTGCAGCCGTGGCAACCGCTAAGACTTCTTCATAAGTCCCTTCAATGATAGTAGCAAAAGGTTGTACCTCATATCGCAATCCTGACGCTTGAATAACTCGGATGGCTTCGTCAATTATTGGATAAGCATTGGCTTCATTGACGGGGATGATTTGTAAAGAGAGGTTTACTTTGTGCATAGTGTTTGGAAATAAAACTTTAGCTGTAGAAGTGGTTTACCACCTAGATCATGGTGATTTTAAAAATCACCATGATCTAAGTGCCTAAATCTAATTCAAAGAATACTTAGCGATCTTATCCTCATATAAAGACCCTAAATAAATAACATCCCCAAATTGTTGAACACTGGTAATTTCTGCAAAACCTCCTTTCGGGTCTTGCAAATTATATTGTACCTGCCCATTACCATCTACGCCCAATACAAAGCCGTAATGCACAGGGGCAGGTTGAACAGCGGCAGGGAGTTTCGCTACTATATTTTTCATAAAAGTATTGCTGGCTATATCATCTAGTGCTGGTTGTCTTGGCGAAACTAAGGCAATCCAAAATAAACCACCTAAGCCTTGCGAAATACCATCTGGAAAGCCTGGTAGGTTTTCCATGAAAATATCAGACTGTCCTTTTTTAGCACCTGTCAGCCAATAACGATGCGTTCGGTATCTTCCTGTTTCATTGACCAAAACATAGGATTGATCGTGGGACACAGCAATGCCATTCGCAAAACGAAGGTCATCTAGTAATAATTTTGTTTGCTTGGCACTTGGATAATAGGCGTACAGTCGTCCATTACCTCTTCCCTCCAATATATCCGTTGTGCTATTCGCAAAACCCCATTTAGTGGAAGCGTCAGAAAAATAAATCGTTCCATCTTTGGCTATTTCCAGGTCATCCACGAAGATCATTTTCTTGCCTTCGTATTCGTCAACCAAGGTTGTCAGCTTTCCAGTATTTACATCGAGGGATAATAACCCTGCCCCTGCATCTGCGATAATTAAATTTTTATTTTGATCAAAGTGTAATCCTAATGGTCGGCCACTTGTATTAGCCAATACTTTTCTTTTTCCATTGGCAAATTGTATTATATCGCCATTCAATTGACCACCATAAATTCGGCCCAACGAGTCAATCGCTACATCCTCGCATTTGTCGCATTGTCCATCAAATAATATTTCAATAGTTGCTAATTTATTATTGGGTTGGTATTCATCTGTTAATTCAGGTGCTTTTGGTGGCGTCCAAGCTTCGGGGTCAATTGGGCTAGGCCAAAGAATGAAAAGGAGTAGGGTAAGTAAAAGTAAGCCGAGTAGCATCAATAAGACTCGCTTCATGACTAAGGGTTTTTCGTTTTGTTATTGAATATTGGTAAGTGTTCAATAGTATGAAATGAACCACATAGGGCAGATAAATCTTATGCCTCGCTTGCTTCGCAAGCTCGGCAGTGAGGTTCTTTTAGCGGCAGCGATTT
>CALJIQ010000353.1 GCA_937973995.1 uncultured Saprospiraceae bacterium | reverse complement strand
CAATACCAAGTATTTAGATTTGGATGGTAGCTTAGATTTGGGTCGAGATTTAGTAAAAGGAGGGTTTATTATTGAGAAGGGAATGATGCGTCCTTTGGATGGGCCTGGGTTTGGGTTTGAGCGGATTTGATTGTTGTTTTTAACCACATTAGTTCACATAAGTTGTTTCACATTAGTCCACATAAGGAGAATCTTTATAAATCCTTAAACAAGTTTTAAAACCAATTCCGAAACAGATCGGAATCGATAATTTTTAAGTTCAAGCGCAAGTGTCAAGTTCAAGTACAATAGGTTCAACATTCTCGCCAAAGGTGGTTTAAAGTTTGATCTTGATCCTTTTAAAAAAAGCTGCCTCAAAAATCCCTATTTACCGAGTTGGCGACAGCCAACGAGGTAGAGAATATGGTACTGACTTCGCTAGGTTAGGTTTATAAAAATTAAGTTTTGTCACCGTTTAGCTAGTTGAGTTTGTACTTGCCACTTGATCTTGAGCTTCAATCTTATGTGCCCTCTGTGAAACAACTTATGTGCACTAATGTGGTTAAAAAAATCTATAACTATGCAAAAAGAAACAGCCATCGTACTAACAGGAGGCATGCTCCACACCATGAATGCTAAGACTTGTCATGGACTATTAAGGGGGACAGAACGATTTGAAATTCTAGGGGTAATAGATGAACAACATGCAGGACAAGATGCAGGAGTGGTGATGGATGGGAAGGTGTTAGGAATGACTATTTATCCTTCCCTCAAACAGTATTTGCAAGCTGGAAATCCAGTGCCCAAATATTACATTATAGGGGTAGCTTTAGAGGGAGGGATTTTGCCAGATTCCTTTAAGGCAGAATTATTAGAAGGCGTAGAAAATGGATTATCCATCGTTAATGGGTTACATTCTTTGCTAAGTGAAGATGCTTCATTTATAGCAGCCGCGAATAAATATGGAGTAGAATTAATTGATATTCGCAAACCCAGAAAGTTTAATGAACTCCATTTTTGGAGTGGAAAAATTAATGAAATTAAGATCCCTAGAATTGCGGTATTGGGAATGGACTGTGCTGTGGGAAAAAGAACTACTTGCCGATTTTTAATGGAAGCCTGTTTAGCCAATGGCATCAAAGCAGAAATGATTTATACGGGTCAAACAGGTTGGATGCAAGGATATAAACACGGTTTTATTTTTGATTCTACCTTAAATGATTTTATAAGTGGCGAGATAGAGCGGGCTATTGTCGCTTGTGCAGAGCAAGAAAATCCTGATTTAATTTTAATAGAGGGACAGTCGTCTTTACGCAATCCTTCCGGTCCTTGTGGTTCTGAAATAATATTATCTGGTGGCGTGAAGGAAGTGATTTTGCAACACAAACCCAGTCGAAAATATTTTGATGACCATGAATCTTGGGGACTCTTACCCGTTTTAGAAAAAGAAATAGAATTGATTAATTGCTATGGGGCAGAAGTGATAGCAGTTGGGTTAAATGGTATAGGAATGAACAAAGAGGAATTGGTAGCTTATCAAGAAGAAAAAGAAAGGAAACTGGGCATCCCAGTAGTATTACCGCTAGAAGAAGGGATGGATCGAGTATTGAAAATGGTAAAAAATTGGATTTAAAAATCTTCTCTGATTGTTTGGGTGCTTAGCTCAAATTATCAAAGAATTTAAAAAAGACTGTACAAAGGCAAATTGCCTTTGTACGAGTCTTTTTTTGGATATGTACTTAGTGTACTTTGCTTACAAATATTTTTCTTACAATAGTTTTGGTATCGCCAATTTTGACTTTCACCAAATATAAACCATCTAAAAAGTTGGTTACATCTACTGTAATTAATTCTTCTGGTAACGATTTATAAGATAGATTTCTCATTACTTGACCGTATTTATTGCTAATAACCACTTCAGCTTTCTGACCTGCGTAATTATCCAAGTCCAAGAATAATTCATTGTGAGCAGGATTCGGGAAGAAGTTAACAGCGTCTAAGTCAATTCCAAAATTAACCACCTTCACTGGAGAATATACTACGGAACCATCCTTCATTACTTGTTTTAGACGATAGTAGTTTTCACCTAATGCTGGTTGCTCATCCTGGCTCTTCGCATAGACTTTTCTAGCTTGCGTTCCATTCTTATTCAACAATGGTCTGAAGTTTTCTCCATCCTCTGATTTCTCAATGGTGAAGTTTTCTGTTTGGTCAGAAATATTAGTGGCAAATTCTAGCGTTACATGACGCTCTGCTTTAAATGCATTGAATTCTGTAAATTGTTTATTTCTGCTTGATATAGTACAAGGGTCACATTCAAAGATCGGTTTGTACATACCACAGGCACCAAGTTCAGGACCAAAATAATAGTATTTAAGAGACTCTTTAGTTGTTCGCGGTGGAGCATTTACATGTGCTTCATAAGCATCGTGATCCATGATCTCTGCTACCACCCAACCATGTGCATGATTGAAGTTTATTTTTGCATAGAACGTATAGGAATCTCCTTTCACTTCTTCCAAATTAATTACTGCTTCAGACATACCACTTACTACCAACATGCCTTCTTTTGGAGCATTGTTCAAGTGGATGGTTACATTCCCCCATACAAAGTCGTCTTGCTTATTCGCTCCCGTATTATTATCATCACATTTTGAAATATTAGAAAGGGTGATGTCATAAACACAACCTTCTGCATTTTCTTTTGCAATGCTATAATTTGGATGGATACATGGTGTAATCGAACAAGGTAGTGGCGCATTCCCTAAAGAGGCCATACCATTACATTCTTCATTTCCATTATAAGCTACATTGACCATTATTTCTTCTCCATTAGCTGGTATAATTTGATTAGGAATGACGATGTAATTTTTCGTATTTCCATTTTCAAAATTATAATAATGATTAACAGAACCACTTAAATCTACTCCGCCTAATTTTGGAGGGAAATTGAAGACTACGGTTACATCAACTGTGATGTAATCATCTTCTGGACTAGAGGATCCGTTATCGTTACAAGCGGACTGTCTGGACAAATAAATATCTACAATACCTGGCGCATCACAACTACCACAAGAACCAGTTTCATCTGTGAAAGGATTGTCTGGGCATTTATCTGCACAATCAGGCGTTCCGTCGCCATCACTATCCGTGTCTGGTTGATGACAACCACAAGCGCCTGGTTCTCCTTTTTCTGGATCATGTGGACAAGCATCTTCACAATCCATGATGCCATCACCATCTTTATCCGCCATATCCATCGTTCCCATACAAGGTTCGCACACATTATTATCACAATCTAACATGACACGATCATTGAAAGTACAAGGATCACCATCATCACACCAAAATGGACGACACTGAGGTACTCCCATACAAGGACCACATCCTTCTCCATCACAGCCTAGTTGTTGTTGATCGTTAAAAGTACAAGGATCACCATCATCGCAACGGATATATCTGATCTCATCGGGTGGTAATGTATTTAAAAATTGGACCGCTGTGTCAGGTTCAAAACATGGTCCAGTGATAATAAATCTTCTAACTTTTGCCCCTATTTGACATTCATCAAATAAATCTTCGTCCTCTACTTTAATTCTTAAATCGTCTATATCACAGGTAACTGCCGCTTTGCTAGAAGTGAGTGATAAGGTAGTTCCTGTTAAAGCTTCATATACATCATGGTCAGTAGCATCACCTGCAAATACAGGTGGCGTTAAATTTACTGCATTATCATAACAACCCTTTTCAAGATTATCAGGCGGTGTTGATGAGATAGAACAACAAGAAGCTATTTTTACTCCTAACCAAGTTTTTAAATTATTCTTGGAACACATTACATATTCCATAGTAGTAGTTGTAGCCAAATCGGTAAAAACAAATTGATTACCAGATGCCACAACATTGCAATTTAAATCTCGTAACTCAGGATTACCTGTACCAAAAATTCCAAATGTCACACATAGATCAGTAGTAGGTAATATTATCTGAAATGCTTGACAGGTTGTTTTGAGGTTATTATTCCCATTCCCATTCCCATTGGTATTGTCAAAAGGACTACCACAACAACCACCGTTTTCTCTTGTTACATTTAATTCGGGCTCATTAGCTTTTCCAAACTTCACTCCTTCTATAGTTAAATCTCCTGTACCGTTCCCTTTATAGACATAGCTATCAGGGCAATCTCCAGCAGAAAAATCAAGCACCTTTAATGGTATATCAGCATAGCAAGCAGGATCTATTTGAGCATGTGATAAAAATGGCATAAGAAAGAATAACCCGACTACCAATAATTGACAGTACGGAACTTTTCGTCTTGTGCTAAAAATATTATTTTTCATTTTTTGGAATTTTTGAAAAATAAAATGGTTGTAAAAGGTCATCATGTTTTTTTGTGTGTTTAATTATTAAAAATGATGGAGGTAATGGGAGGAATGGGAGGTAAGGATAAATGAAGGGAGTTATCAAATCATTTTTGTTGATTGGAAACTTAATTGCCTTTAAAGGTAGCTATTGGAGGAGCTATTATTGGATAACAAGAGAAGGGGGAAGAAAAATGGTGAAGGGATGAAATTAGGATAATATTTAGTTACCAAGGAAACCAAAAAATATGCCAATAGATTTTTTTTTTTAGAATTAGTTCGATTACTTCTCTATTTTCTAATAAAACAATAAGCTTGGAGTTTTGTCAAAACTCATTTGAGTTTATTTGGGCGGAGTTGGCGACTAGCCGTCGAGCAAAAAAAGTGAAGTTGTCAAAACTCTAAAATAAGCAGACATTATGAAAAAAATATATTTCTTATTCTGGTAGGCATATTTATTACCCATCCTCTTTCCATACACAAAATAGCTACCTTCCTCCATCTTAAAATCAAGATGAATTCACCATAAACTAAGAAAGGCTCAAAAAAAAATTTGAGCCTTTCCTAATTCTAAACTAAGAGTATGTCTAAATTTCTATCGGCTGAAAACCAATATTTTACGAACCTGACTTTGAAAAAATTAGTTTACTTAGCTCGCTAAACGCACTAATTTTTTCTTCCTCAGAACCGCAAACTATTGATCTTCAACTCGAAATA
>CALJIQ010000352.1 GCA_937973995.1 uncultured Saprospiraceae bacterium | reverse complement strand
TGACAAATCTCGTGAAATGGAGGCAATTTGCAAATCAGATTGGCATCGAGCCAATCGGATTTGCAAAAGGGTTTCTAAAGGGTCAGGTCAGGCTATGCCTGACCTGCCCCTTTAGAAACCCTTTTGCAAATCCGATTGGCTCGATGCCAATCTGATTTGCAAATTGCCTCCATTTCACGAGATTTGTCAAAGAACCATAAAAAAAAAGCCGTTTTGAACAAAAATCAAAACGGCTTTTTTATGCTTATTTGCATAATTGATGCATGTTAGAATAGTTTAGTTTAGCCAACTCGCTAACTCGTCCACTCGACTCAATTAGACTCCAACAAGCGATGATACTTATCATTAATATTCACGAATTTGGTTTTAAATTCTTGGACTTTCTGCTGCATGGCTTGGTGGGTTTGGGCAGCGGATTGGGTTTGCATTTCTAACTCTTGGTTTTTATTTTGCATTGATTCAAATTGCTCCTTTAAGGACGATAACTCGTGGTGGCAATCATAATGCTTTTTCTCCCAATAAGTTAGGTCTTCTTGCAATTTTTTATTTCTAGCTTTCAATGCTCGTAGCTTACTGATAAAGGCACTGTTTTCTTCAATTTCTTTAGTCAATTTTTCATTACTAGTAGTAAGGCTATTGACTTTCTCTTGGGCAACCTTTAAGCGACTTTTTAAATCTTTGGTGGCCCTATTGACACTAACTCTATTCTTTCGCCATTCTTTTAAATCCACCATATCCTCCTTGTACTTTGTATTCAACTTAGTATGCGCTTTTTCTAATCGCTCATAATTATTCTTGGAATTTTGGATAGAAGATTCTAACTGTCGAATGGTTTTATCCTTGGTCTGATTATCTTCTTTTAAAGTAGCTAGTTCTTGCGTCAGACGATCTTTGTAGGTAACCAACTCCTTTTCCCCTTCTTGCGCTTTTTCTTTCCAAGTTTCTAATTGCTTTTTTAAGCGACCATTTTCTTTTTCTGATTTTTTAGCTTTTTTATTAAGCGTATTTTGTTCTTTTTCCAACGCTAAAAAATCTTCTTTCCATGTTCCTTCTGATCGCTTCTTCCAGGACCATCCTAACATACCACCCAAAAGGACACTCATTAATCCAATAAAACAAATGGTGAGGGGCGAAATAAAAATAGATTCCATGTTCTATATTGTTTGTTGACTATGTTGATTAGGCTGATTGGTCAAAATTGTTGAACCAAGCAACTAAGAACTAAATACAAATACTACTCCAATGCCATTTCGTTACAACCAAACCCTAAAAGTCTTCCGAAATTTTCAATAATAGTGGTATATTGGTGGGGAACGTCAGGAGTTAGCAGTTTGCAAGATACGAGTTAGTAAAGACCTATTAAGGAATGCAGAATCGACAACTCTTTAAACCCCAAGAGTGTTAATATCTAGTTTTTGAAGTTGAGATGGAGGTTGAAGTTGAAATTTTACAGCCATATTTCAATGACGCCACCCTAAACCCTAACACCATGTATGTAAAAGAAGAAATCATAGAAGGACTAGAAACTAGTTCAACTGCCCTAACAGATTGGGTAGAACACCAGCCTTCCGAGAAGTTTTCCCAAGGACCCGCTAATAAATGGGATACTAGCCAACATTTAGATCATTTACACCAAGCTGTCGTGTTAATCAATAAAGTGCTAAGATTGCCAAAATTTATCCTTCGATGGCGTTTTGGAAAGCCAAATCGAAAGGGGAGAGACTATGATGCAATTGTTGCTCGTTATAAGGAAAAATTAAAAGGATTGGCAGGGGGTAATAACCCAACAGATGGTATGAAACATACGATTGAAGAAAAGAAAAGCCTAATAGTTAACTTTCAAATACAAATACAGCGATTACAGAAAGTATTAGATAAATGGTCAGAGGAAGATTTAGATAAATATCTAATTCCTCATCCGCTTTTAGGAAAGTTAACCGTAAGAGAATTAATGTTGTGGATGGTTTATCACCACTATCATCATTTGGATAATTTAAAAACGAACTATTAGGGGTCAGGAGTCAGGGGTCAGGAGTCAGGTAGATTACGGTTTGGATAAATAATGTTGCCAACGAACAGAGTCTCGTTAGAACTATATTTTTGACAACTGTACTCCTCTGACTCCTGACCCCTGACCCCTGATGCCTCAAAAACAACCTATGAAGTATATACCCCTATTTTTACTGCTATTCAGCTTGGGGGCTTGCGAATGGGAAACTAGCAGCACCAACACTTCCAATGCAATTAATTCAACAAAGGAAACGCCCAATGTCAATGTTGCTCCAACAACTCCCAGAACGGTATCGCAACCAAGAAGTGTGAATGCCCAATGGCTTTGTATTCCAGGCAAACAAGTTGGAAAAATAAAGAGCACTAGTAATGAAGCAGCTGTTATCGCTGCTTATGGGAAAGAAAATGTGGTTCGCAGAACTATTGGTTTAGGCGAAGGTGAAACCACAGAAGGAACGGTTGTTTTTCCCGATACAGATAACGAATTAATCATTGAATGGGCAGATGGTCAAGCTTTTCAAAAACCTGCCAAAATTCGGATTGAAAAAAACAATGCCCAATGGAAAACCGATCAAGGAATCGGCATCGGCACAACGCTTGCGGAGTTGCAACAAATCAATGGAAAAGATTTTAAATTTGCAGGCTTTGAGTGGGATTATGCAGGCTTTACGAATGCATGGGAAGGCGGGAAGGTAAATGAAAAATTGACGGTATTTCTGGATGCCAATAATCCAGAGGCGGTTATGCCTGATTTGATGGGAGATGAATTGTTTTCGTCTAGTCATCCTAAAGCGGCGGCGGCGGATTTGCGGGTTCGGTCTTTGGTGATTCTTTTCTGAATCGCAGATGTCGCAGATTTTATATTGATTACGCTGATTAGATTTGAAGGATGACATTGATTTTTGCGGATTGGACATTTTTATCCAGTGTCTTTCTGATACTGGATAATCTAAAAGGTTCTTTGATGATTTTTGCAGCTTTCCCGACCGATGGCTATCGCCGTCGGATGGGAACGATCTACTCATCGGACGGCGGCAGCCATTCGACGAGTATGTAGAAATAGCTTTTGTAAAAATCATCAAAGAACCATTCAAAGTTAGCCACTGATAAAAAGATGAATAGCGTAAAATAAATGTATAATCAGCAAAAATCAATAAAATCTTCTACCATCTAATCTGCGTAATCAATAAAAAAATCAGTGAAATCTGCGATTCATGTACGACAAACAACAACAAAGAAAACTATACGACCTTTCCAAACGATTACTAAAAACCGAAGTAGCCAATAATCCATTAGCAGCCAGTGCGCAAGCAACAGACTTTAGAAGGGTCATCGTCTATCATGAATGGAAATATGCGGTGCAGAATGATCCCGTGATTAGTGATTTTGAGTATGATACCTTATATAAAAAACTAGAAGCACTGGAGGCGGCTTTCCCCGATTTAGTAAGCCCCGATTCTCCTACCCAACGAGTCGCCAATGACCTCTCAACAGATCTTTCCTCAGTAGCGCATCTGACACCCATGTTGTCTTTGGATAATTCCTACAATGCAACAGATTTAAAAAGTTTTGACGAGCGGATAAAAAAACTAACAGGCTTATCAGAAGAGGAAGCCATAGAATATGCGGTTGAACCCAAATACGACGGAGGGAGTATTGCGTTGGTTTATGAAAACAATCGCTTAGTACGGGCAGCCACTAGAGGGAATGGCGTAAAGGGGGAAGAAATGACTGCCAATGCTCGTACCTTAAAATCTATTCCCTTAAGTGCTGATTTGAAAGCACAGGGTATCCATAAAGCAGAGTTAAGGGGAGAGGTGCTAATCCGAAAAGATAATTTTGATAAAATCAATCAACAGCGAGAGGCAGAAGGGCTAAATGTATTTGCCAACCCTCGAAATGCTGCGACAGGAGGGCTTCGCATGAAAGACCCAAAGGAAGCAGCTAAACGAGGTTTGGAAGCCTTTATTTATCAATTGGGCTTCGCAGAAAACGAACAAGGGGAAGATATTTTAGCCAACTTTACTACGCATAGCGCAAGCATTGCTTTGCTTGGAAATGCGGGTTTTAAAATTCCAGATGCTGGTCATGCAGTATGTAAAAATATCCAAGAAGTAATTGATTTTTGTTTGAAATGGCAAGAAAAACGAGATAGCTACGAGTATGAATTAGATGGGATGGTGGTCAAAGTAAACAGCAGGGCCTTACAAGAAAAATGTGGTTTTACGAGCCATCATCCTCGCTGGGCAATTGCTTTTAAATTTAAAGCCAAGCAGGCGACCACGAAGCTATTGAATGTGGAGTACCAAGTGGGCAAAGTAGGATCTATCACCCCTGTAGCAAAGCTAGAACCGGTACACTTGGCTGGCGTTACGGTTTCTTCGGTGTCGCTCCATAACGAAGAATTTATCAAATCCAAGGACTTGCGAATAGGGGATACCGTACTGGTAGAACGAGCAGGAGATGTCATCCCTTATATCGTAAAAACGATGAAAGATCTGCGGACGGGAAAAGAACAACCGCTCCAATATCCCAAGACTTGTCCGATTAATCCGACCAATACTAGTGTTGACTTAATAAAAGAAGAAGGGGAGGCTGCTTGGCGTTGTCCTGATTGTGTATGTGGTGCACAAAGTTTACAAAAAATGATTTTTCATGTCTCCAAACCTGCGATGGATATTGACGGATTTGGGAAGTCTATTGTAGAGCGATTTTACGAATTGGGTTGGGTCAAAAACATCGCAGATATTTATAATTTAGATTACGAACAAGTGTCGACTTTAGAAGGTTTTGGTAAAAAATCTGCTACTAATTTGCAACAAGCCATTGATAAAGCTAAGCAAAACCCCATCCATCGCTTACTACATAGTTTAAGTGTCCACCATCTTGGAAAAAAAGCCTCTAAATTAATTGCAGAACAAATCAATCATGTCTTAGATTTGCAAAATTGGACCCTAGAGGATTTTACTGACATTAAGGATATTGGTCCAGTAGTTGCTCAAAATGTAATTGCCTATTTTGAAAATAACGAGAATATATCCCTTCTTAAACAAATGGAGGAATATGGGGTTAATTTACAACAAACGGAAGCAGATAAGCCCTTAGAAATAGCAGAAGATGCGCCTTTAGCGGGTAAAAGTATTTTATTCACGGGTTCCCTTCAGCAAATGGGTAGAAAGGAGGCCCAAGAATTAGCTAAAAAGGCAGGCGCTAAAGTCATTAGTGCCGTTAGTTCTAAATTAAATATTTTAGTAGTTGGCGAAAAAGCGGGCTCCAAGTTGAAAAAGGCGGAAGCGATTGGAACCGTAGAGATATTGACGGAAGCTGAGTTTTTAGTGAGGATTGAAGTAGAGAAGGATTGAAGCTTTCAATCTTTTTAAATAAACTTTAACGAACTCTTATCCCTCCATTAACCAATTGGTAGCACTAATAAATCGTTTTTATTACGACTTTTGACGATACATTCCATTTACAATGTGCTTCATTGAAAATTGCCCATTGAAAAAACTACTGACTATGAAAAATATAATTGTCATTGTAATAGCCATTTGTTGTTCGCTAAGTGTTTTTGCGCAAGCAGAGGCAGAAACCTCTGACCCCAAAGCAAAAGCCATCCTAAAGAAAATGGAGACGAAGTATGAAGCCTATGAAACGGTAGGAGCAGATTTTACCCTAACCATCGAAATCCCCGAAGAAGAAAAAGAAGTACAAAAAGGGTCGATTTCTCAACAAGGGGAAAAGTATCGCGTGGATTTAGAGCATCAAGCAGTTTACTCCGACGGGAAATCGCTATGGCTGTATATGAAGCATAGTAACGAGGTGCAAATTAATGATGTGGATGATTTTGATGAAGAAGGCGAAATGTTATCTCCCAAAGATTTGTTAAGAATTTATGAGAAAGAAGACTTTATTTACCAATTAGTGAATGAAGGTTATGAAAATGGGGTAATGATTCAACAAATCGAATTCAAGCCGACAGATAAAGATTCGGAATACTCCAAAATGCGGGTGACCATTGATAAGAAAAAACTAGAAATCAAACGCATCAAAGCTTTCAGTAAAGATGGATCACGCTACACAATGGAAGTGAAAAAATTCAAAGCTAATCAGAAATATGCGTCTGCTGATTTTGTTTTCAATCCGGATGAGTATCCTGATATTTTTGTGGAGGATTTGCGTATTGAGTAACGGAATCTGAATCGCAGATTTCGCTGATTCAGAATTGATTACTCAGATTAGATGGATAAAGATTATTAAGATTAAAGCAGATCATACAATTGCATGATCTGCTTTAATCATTTTATCCTGAATATCTAATCTGCGAAATCCGTTGAAAATCTGAGAAATCTGCGATCAACAACATCCACCCCCAGGCGTACAACTATCTCCCTTCACAAATAACTCCGCCAAATTCACTTTAGGTTCAACTACTGCTTCTACAGCAGGCGCGCAACAAGCCGCTGCTTTTTCCTCCACTGTTTCAGCCCGATCTTTTGCCTTACAACAAGTTTGATCTTGACCTAATCTGACAATCAACTGATTAGGATGTACGGTTATTCCACCAACAGGCAATACCGCTTTATGAAATTGCGCATTACCATATTCAAATTTGATTTCCACCTCTCCAAAAGTCGCTCTCGCTTTTTCTACTACTTCAAAAATATCTAAGGCTTTGGTGGTAGTTACCTGATGATGCGGTTCTGGTACTTCGTTTTCCCATAATTGGATATGTACCTCCTGCCATTGGTTGCGGACGCCTCCACAGTCCACCGTATCGTAGTTTACATTTTTGATTTCCGTGATGTGGTAGTCCATTCTGGTGAAGCTACCTTGCTGGTATTCAAATTGAAGGGGTAAGTTTGGATTTGATTGTAATATGGATAGAAATTCTTTGGTTGTCATTTGTCAATTATATTTTAGAGATAGAACAATTGCAATATTGGTTAAGTTTAGGAAGCCTTCCTTTATCAATTATCCTTGCAAGACTATTCTTTTTTACTGTTATTAGCCTCCTTCTCTTTCAAGATGGCAATTTTTTCTAAAATATTGTGCGCTAATTCTTCTGACTCTTGAAAGCCATCTCGAAAGTCAGCTCTTTCTTTTTCTGTCATGGCATCAAAATCCACATCTCTTAAATCGTAAAGCGCTTTTTTTATGTTAGTGATAACTTGATCCGTATTAACTTTTGATTTATTCATCTGATTGTTTTTCTGATAGTTCTTTTAAATAATTCATTTCATCTAGTATCTCATTAACAAATCTTTCTACCCCCGCAATCCCTAGGCGTTCTATAAATTCCTCTGGATACCGATTGATTAACGTTAGTTGCTTCTTTAATAACTCTCTTCTTAATTCTATTTCTCGTTGGGTCATTTCATTTGCAATTAGTTGAGTGCTAGCTTCATTCAAAGATACAAAACTAAACTCCTATTAGTTCATGGGATAACAATAAAAAAGCCCACTAATGAATTTAATCATTAACGGGCTTTAGCTGTAAGGGAAGGAGTCGAACCTTCACGAGGTGGTTAGCCATAGTACAAAAGAAAGATAGTGGTCAACCCATTATACTACGTTTATCCCAGATTCCTCACCCTCGAGACAGGAGGGCATGGCTGCCAGTTTCATCACCTTACAGTGTTAGATTAATCTTGAATGGAGAATTTTGAATTTTGAATGTGGCTCGCACTATTCAAAATTCATTCATTCAAAATTCAAAATTAGATAGTGTGGCTGTGAGAGAAGGATTCGAACCTTCACGGAGTAGTTAGTTCTAATTGCTTAGAATTTATCCTAGACTCCCCACCCTCGAGACAGGAGGGCATGGCTGCCAATTTCATCACCTCACAGTATTAGAATAATTTTGAATGATCAATTTTGAATTTTGAATGAGGCGTACTGCCATTCAAAATTCTTTATTCAAAACTCAAAATTATATACAAAGCATCTTTTTGCTTTGTTTGATGATACAAAGTTAAAGACAGGTCTAGTTTAATGCAAATTTTTTAAAGAAATTATCAAAAATTTATGAAATTGTTAATAATTGGTATTTTTAATTAGAAATTCATAAAAATGACGATTGTTAGAGGTACAGATTTTGAAAATTATTCAATACATATAGGCCGTTCTTAATAAACTACTCGTACTAATTTTAGCTTACTTTTTAATTCACTAGGTACAATGACTTCATTATGAGCTACTTGCATACTCTCTTTGAGGCGTAGTTTTAGATCTTGATCTTGGGTATTCAATACACTTTTACGATTGGTATCTCCAATTCCATTGACTAAATATTCATTAACAATTCCTTCGTTTCGGACTTCATCGTTATAGACTAATCGCAATTGCTTAGGTGTCTTTGCCATGAAGAAAGAGGAGAAGGCGGCATCGTCGCCTTGTGAGTATTGTTTTTTATGCAGAATTTTTTCCCAATGCTTTTCGCCATTTGGGTGGATGGATAGGATAAATAAATCTTCGTAGAAATAATCGGCCGCCACTTGTAGTTGATCGTTGGAATAATAGGGCGAGATATAATTGTTTGCTCTACGGTCTAACTCTTTACGTTGCTCTCCAATAATCAACAAACCACCATCTCTGCGAATGGCAAGGTCCTGTACTTCAATATCAAATAAGCCTTTGGTTATTTTAGTTTTCTTTTCCACTAGCTCTTCCATAAAGGCTTCCTCAAATTCATAGAAATATAATTGATGATTATCAGGCTGACCATTTGGTATTTTTAAAAGATAATATCCTTGCGTTCGGGCTTTGTTCTTATCGGAATATAAGCCTCCTGCAACTAAGGTGTTATTTAAATTATCTGGCTGAAAAAATACATCGTAGGTCATTTTACCTTCTAAGTCAATTTTGCTAGTGACAATCTGATCTTGCTCTGGATAACGACTCCAAATATCAAAGTAATGCGGCTTATCTTTTTTGATGCGTTCATTTTCCCTTGTGATAATCATGTGCATGGCACCCGCATTGTTCAAGACGATTTGTTGTAAGTGGTAGCCATTGTTTAAATCCTTTGGCGCACAGGTTTCCTCCCAAAGCACTTTCATATCCCGTAGATTAAAAGCGGTGAATTCTAGTTTTGAATAAAATTCGGTAGAGAATAATAAAATGGTCTCTTTATTTTCAGAAATGATTAGTTCTGGGTCTGGAACGGTAAATCGTTTGCCATAACTGGTAACCACAGTGGAATCGACTAAATTCGCTGCCGCATTATATTTATGCACTTTTACCAGATGTTCTCCTTTTTGTTTAAAACGGTAGATTACATAGAAATGATCGTCGAAACCAATCACATCGATTGGTTGAGGCTTCTTCTTATCCAACTCTAATTCCTTATCCCAAATTTTTCCCATTTTATTATTAAAAGCCTGTATCTCGAAGTCGTTGTCTTTTTCTTGGTATAGCAAAATATGATCTTTCATTTTACCAATGATGGCGTATTTATGATCACTCTTGAAATTGATCTCGTCAGAGACGGTGATGGTTTGGCTATTAAGTTGCCAAGAAATACAGCTAAAGAATAGGACGAGGAGGATTGAATTTTTCATAGTAGTATTCTTTTAACCATCAAGGGCCTATAGTGGCTTAGTTACTACTGCTCTAATTTCAAAAGTTTTGCTTACTAATTATTGGTTTGCCTCGCTGGCTAACGCCAGCTCGGCAAGTAGGTTTTAGGAGGGAGGGATTTCAAAATTGGCTTTTTAAAGCCAATTTTGAAATCCCTCCCTCCTAAAACCTACTT
>CALJIQ010000351.1 GCA_937973995.1 uncultured Saprospiraceae bacterium | reverse complement strand
AATGGGTTGAATATCGCACATTCAACCCATTCTGGGTTGGGAAATATCCTCAATCTTATCCCTAGATTGCATCTAGGGCTATTCGTATTCAATCCCTTCGGGATTGTAGAGATCAAAAAGATGTGGGGTATCAATAGATTTGTAAAATGCCAACCAATTTCACCAATTCAACACATTTTATACACTACCGATTACTTTTTAAGTATTTCCGTTTGTTCTCCAAAATATTGGACAAACCGCTGCATATCAACCGCTAACTGTTTGTTTTGCGTAGCTTTGAAATAAGTATCTGATAGAGCCCGTAGGGTCTGAAAAAAGAAGCGATCCATTTCGTTGACTTGCATTTCTTTCGTCCACAGATCAATCTTCAAGGTATCTTTATTGTCTTTATCAAAAATGGATAGTAAGAATGCTTTGGCCTCTGCCTCTTTTGCCCCATTTGGACCGTCACCAGCCGACCAATGTATTTTGGTAGGAACATTCTCTTTATCTAACTGAACTTTTAAGTGTATATCTGAAGTCTTGGAAGCCATAGTTGTGGGTTGCGGGTGGACGGGTTGCGGGTGAACGGGTTGCATACATGATGTATGTAACCCGTCCACTTGCTATGCAAAATAATCTTTCATACGTTCAAAAAATCCCTTCTCTCCTTTTTTAGGATTGGGTTGAAAATTAGGCAGCTCTTTCATGCGTTCTAGCATTTTTCGCTCTTCACTGCTTAGATCTTTAGGTGTCCATACATTTAAGTGTATCAATTGATCGCCTTTGCCATACCCTTGAACAGAAGGTAATCCCTTACCCTTCAACCTAAATATTTTGCCAGCTTGCGTGCCTGCTGGAATTTTTATTTTAACTCGACCATTAATCGTTGGTACTTCCAAGGAAGTTCCTAAAGCTGCATCGGCAAAATTGACATATAAAGGAAAGACGACATTATTCCCTTCCCGTTGCAAAAACTCATGTGGTTTTTCTTCTATACTGATAAGCAAATCTCCTGAAGGGCCTCCGTTCTTACCCATATTTCCGGCACTTCTCATAGATAACTGCATTCCTTCTTCTACACCTGCTGGAATTTCTATTTCGATGGTCTCATCCCCAAAATTCACGCCCTCTCCTCTACACTTGGTACACTTAGCTGTTATTTCTTGCCCAGATCCATTACAGGTAGGACAGGTGGTCGTCGTTTGCATCTGTCCTAGGAAGGTATTCTTAACCTGACGTACAAAACCCGACCCTCGACAAGTATTACAAGTGGAAACAGAACTACTATCCTTTGCGCCACTTCCATGACAAGTATTACAAGTAATTTGTTTCTTGACCTTTATCTTTTTAGTAACTCCATTTTCAATCTCATCTAAGGTTAAAGCAACTTTGATTCTAAGGTTACTTCCCCGTTGCCCTCTAGAGGTCGCTCCACCTCTTGATCGACCTCTTGATCCAAAAAAAGATTCAAAAGGACTATCATTGAAAATATCTCCAAATTGAGAGAAAATATCTTCCATGGTCATGCCTCCATTAAATCCACCGCCACCTTGTCCCATACCTGCATGTCCAAAACGGTCATAGCGTCCTTTTTTCTGAGGATCACTTAATACCTCATACGCTTCTGCGGCTTCCTTAAATTTCTCTTCCGCAGCTTTATTATCTGGGTTTTTATCAGGATGGTACTTTACCGCCAACTTACGATAAGCTTTTTTAATAGCCCCCGCATCTGCATCCCTAGTTACCCCCAACACCTCGTAATAATCTCTTTTTGCCATTTTTTATTTGGTCATTGGTCATTGGTCATTAGTCATTGGTCATTAAGTACAGATGTACTATTGACCAATGACTAATGACTAATGACAATTTATTTCCCTACCACTACTTTCGCATGGCGGATAATTTTATCTTTTAGCTTATATCCTTTTTCAATTGTATCGATCACCTTGCCCTTCATATCTTCAGTAGGGGCAGGTATTTCTGTAACGGCAGAGTGTAATTCAGGGTCAAACGCCAGCCCAGTAGACTCCATCGCTTGTAAGCCTTTATTACCTAAAACCGTATATATTTTTTGATAGACTAACTCTACTCCTTCACTAAATTGCTCTGCGGAATCTTCAGCATCTGCACTTTTCTTTGCTCTGTCAAAATCGTCTAAAATGGGCAATATAGCTGCCATTGTGTCCTGTGATGCGGTATTTATTAGTTCTAGTCGTTCCCGCATATTGCGCTTACGGAAGTTTTCAAAATCGGAATAGACTCTCAAATATTTGTCCTTTAGTTCCGCTACTTGCGCCTTCAACTCTTCATTTTCCTTTGCCATTTGTTCTTCTGGACTTAAGTTTTCATGTGCTTTTGTATCCGTTGCTGCTTCTTGCCCCTCGTTTTCAGAAGGTTCTACTTGATCTTTTGCCTCATTTGTTGTCTCCTCTGTAATAACATTTTCTTCAGCCTCTAGGTCTGGTTGATTGTTTTTCTTACTCATTATATCCTTCAATTTTTTAATCACAATAATGTATGAGAAGTTTAAGGCAGACGTACCATAGCTCTTTGTTTAATTGTTTAAGTTGTTTATTTGTTTAACCTAACCGTTATTAAGACCCAATGGCATAAACAATTAAACAGCATAAACACATAAACAAATGGGATTGCTTTTAGCGTATTTGCCCTATTAGAAGTTGATTATCAATAAAAAAGCGCAAAGGTACGCTTCTTTATTTATTATGAGAATATCAAATACACTGCCATGCCATTATTTGTGACATTGTGGCAGGAGTTCAATTATTCATTTTTCTTGCACAATCAAGACTATTTTCCGTCCTTTACAGCATGAAAACGATTCAAATACTGTCAACTAGCTGTAAAGAAGGGATGTTTTTATCGCTTCTTATTGTACTATTATTCTCCTGTGCAGGAGAAGTCAAACCTACCGTCATGGACTCAGATAAAAAAGGAGTAACAACTTCTAACTTTGATTGGCAAGGGCATAGGGGCTGTCGAGGGATCTTACCAGAAAACACAGTACCTGCCTTTTTAAAAGCATTAGACTATCCTGTAAAAACCTTAGAAATGGATGCCGCCATTTCTAAAGATAACCAAGTCATCATTTCTCATGAGCCTTGGTTCTCTGCTGAAATTTCCTCTAAAGCAGATGGAACGCCTATCGTGCATGAAGAGGAAAAAGAGCATGGTATTCGGAATATGACCGTAACAGAATTACAACAGTACGATGTGGGTAGCAGAGGCAATGAACGTTTTCCACAGCAAACCAAAATGAAGGTGCACAAGCCAACACTGGAAGAAGTGGTAACGGCAGTCAACCAATATTGCAAAAAGAATAACCACCCTCAACCTTTGTATAATATAGAGATAAAAAGTCGTCCAGAATGGGATGGAGAATTAGCCCCTGTTCCTAAATTATTCGCCGCTATTTTATTGAAAGAAGTGAATCGATTAGGGATAAGAAATCAGACTTGTATTCAATCTTTTGATGTGCGTAGTTTAGAAGCAACTCATGCGATTGACTCGACCATTGTTACGGCATACCTGATTGAGAATATTAATCCATTTGAGGAAAACATGCAATTGTTGAGTTTTACGCCAACTATTTATAGTCCTTATTATCAATTGGTAACGCCAGACTTAGTAAAATATACGAAGGCTAAAAATATGCAACTCATTCCGTGGACGGTGAATGATGTGAAGACCATGCAGTCTTTAAAAGACATGGGCGTGGATGGAATTATTACGGATTATCCTAATTTGATTGAGGAAGTCCGATAAACGTATTTTTTTAACCACAAAGTTCACAGAAGTAGATTCACATAAGTTCACAAAGTCTAAGCACACATACTATTTGTGGACTAATGTGAAACAACTTATATGTCCTAATGTGGTTAAAATCACTTCTGAATAACCTCCCCCACATTCACTCGCTTTGCCAACACTACAGGAACAGCAACAATCTTATCATTCACCAAAATATTCAAAGTACCATTCTGCCGACTTTCCAATTTAAAAGAGGCATTCGGGACCAAGCCCAACTCCCATAATTTAGCCTCAATGGCATCACTAATTTGCTGTTTCGCAATTTTTGCGTACTGATTAAGCTGCAAATGATTCATAGAAAAATCGGGAAATCCTTGGCGGGATGGAATCGGCGAACCATGTGGATCTTCTTCTGGAAAGCCTAAGGCTAAATCGACTTCATCTAATAGTTCTTGGGTCAGTAAATGTTCTTGCTTCTCGGCATCATCGTGAATTTGCTCTGCACTCAAGCCCATTTCATTTACTAGATACGTTTCCCAAAGACGGTGGGCACGGACTAATCGCATGGCTTCTTGTTTGCCTTTTTCAGTAAAGTCTAGATTGGTTTTGGTATAGGTCAGATACCCTTGTTCTTTTAGTGTTCTTAAATGTTGGCTCATCTGATTATTAGAAAAATCCAATTGTGTTTGCAATCCTTTCAAGGTCATCTCCCCTTTCATTTTCATACGTAAGCCCCACTTCAAAATATCTTCTTGCTGTATTTTTCGTTGTAATTGCTGTCTTTGGATAAACCTAAATAGTAACCCCTTTCTAGGGGCAAAAAGTGCTGCTAATCCATAAAATAGGGTAGCCGTAACTGCAATGGCAGGACCAGGGGTCGTATTGAAAACAATGGCTAATATCAACCCTAATATAGCAGAGAGTACACCAATGATACCAGAAAGCACAAGTGCCCACTGCAAACGATCGGTTAGCAATAAGGCAGTGGAGGCTGGCGTAATGAGCATCGCCACTACCAAAATAACCCCTACGGTGCCCAAAGAGGCGACCACTGCAAAAGACAACATCAGCATCAAAAAATAATGCATCTTATTCACCGAGATGCCCATCGTTTCTGCTATCACAGGTTGGAAGGTCGTTACAAATAAATAGCGATAGAAGAATATAATACTCACTATTACAAACACCGTAACCGCAGCAGTTAAATATAAATCCTCATCGGAAACACCCAACACATTTCCAAATAAAAAATCTTTCAAATCTAAATGTACGCCAGTCCTAGAAATTCCTGAAATACCCATTACCCCAATGGAAAACATAGCGGTAAACACAATCCCAATAGCCGCATCATTTTTAGTCCTTACATTTTGTTGTATCCAAGTAATGATAAAAGCAGTTAATAAACCAGCTATCACTGCACCAACAAAAAAACCCACGGTGCTATATCCCACTAATACAAATGCCCCTACTACCCCAGGAAGAATGGCATGAGACAGTGCATCACCAATCATCGCCATGTTCCGCAATACGATGAAACACCCCAATACCCCACACATAAGTCCTACCATCATGGAGGCAATCAAAGCCCGAAAGGCCCAGGGTTGTTGAAAGGTTTCTAGTAATTCCATACTTGGATTTGTTTACCACATTAGTGCACAAAGTTGATTCACATAAGTTCACAAATTAGACTTTATTGTGTACTAATGTGCCCCAACTAATAGGAACTGATGTGGTTAAAAAAATAACTATAAGTAGTGTGACATTATTAATTATTGATTATTAATTATTTTCCAGACGCTACTGAACACGCCTAATTAGCTAATAATCAGTAATTAATAATCAATCAACTGAAAAGCAAAGTTGTTAACTTATTTTTGTCAGACTACT
>CALJIQ010000350.1 GCA_937973995.1 uncultured Saprospiraceae bacterium | reverse complement strand
GTCACTTTTGACGAGACTATTTTTTCGATAGACAAGGCAAAAAATCTTTGCATAGCCGAGCTACGGAAATATTTTTTAACGCAGTATATCGGAAAAAGAGTCCGTCAGGAAAGTGTCGGATATATTTGTTTGCCTACTTATAAAGTAATGAGGGAATAATAATCCGCACAAACTTGTCCGTCTTATTAGTCCCTCATTACGAAGATATTTTTGTTTGGTAATTCATCAAAGATAGAAAATTAGGATTGACAAAAAAATAAATTCTGCATCTTTCAAATGATTTCTTTTTCAATGGGTTAAAAACTTATAAAAAAAGAATCAATTGGAAAGATTAACCCCCAGAAGATTTTTATGAACCATTCCTTAATTTAAATTCCCAGAATATTTGAAATATAAATTGTGGTTCGAAAGGATAAGATTAAAAAAAATAAGCCCCTCGCAAGTCTATTAGTTGTTAGCTATTTACTTAGCTTCCTTACTATTGGGTATTCCCAAAATTCCTCCCTTTGGATACCCGCTTCTGCATCCGTTGCCAAGCTAACGGACTCGCAACATGTTCTCCCTAAGGGGCAAGTTTACGAATTGAATAAAGCCTCCTTACAAGCAACATTGCTCCCAATTTCAGAAAAGGAGGTAAAAGAAGTTTCTTTGCAACTGCCATACCCTAATGGAGAACTTAAAACTTTCTTGATTCAAGAGGCAAGCATTCTACCAGATAAATTAACTCATCAATTTCCAAGCATCCGTTCCTTCAAAGGAGTTGGCATCGACGATCCAACGGCCTATGCTCGATTGTCATGGACTCCTCACGGATTACAGGGCATCATTTTATCTGCTACAGCAGGCACCATTTATGTAGATCCCATCGAAAAGTTTTCTTCTAGCTATAAAAGTTATTATAAAAAAGATGTTGTCAACGATTCTTTTTTGTGCAGTGTGAAGGATCATTCAAATTATAGAAATAACAATTCCGCTACTATCCGTAACGCTGGAGATTGCACGCTTCGAACCTATCGTCTAGCCATTGCTTGTACAGGTGAATATACCCAATTCCACGGTGGTTCTTTAGCAGATGCAGTCGCTGCTATCAATACCTCTGTTACGAGAATCAATGCCGTATTTGAAAAAGAAGTAGCGATTACTTTCCAATTAGTTGAAAATCTAACGGATATACTATTTGTGAATCCTAATACAGATCCTTTTGATGGTGTTTCAGCTCAGGGAGGTTTTAATGAGGTTCGATTATTGGATCAAACCAGTTCTACTATTACTAATTTAATTGGGATTGATAATTTTGATGTAGGGCATTTGTTTTTTACCGGTGGAGGCGGTTCCGCAGCACTTGGTTCTGTCTGTGACAATGCCTTTAAAGCGGAGGGTATTTCGGGTTTGCCCAATCCAGAAGGACCTCAATTTGATATTGATTTTGTGGCGCATGAGATTGGTCATCAATTTGGAGCAGACCATACCTTTAGTGGAGACAGTGGGTCTTGTTTTAGACAAGGTGTAAATCATGCGGCTGTGGAGCCAGGTAGCGGAACAACCATCATGTCTTATGCAGGACTATGTGAAGAACAGAATGTAGAAACCAGAGTTGGTGCTTATTTTCATGCTAGAAGTTTGCAACAAATTTCAGATTATATTCAAGGTAGTGGAAATCGTTGCGCGGAGGTGTCAGATTTATCAAAAGAGCCTCCTATTGCATCAGCGGGCAATAACTATTTCATTCCGAGGGGGACTCCGTTTGTATTAACTGGAGCGGCTAATGAATCTTCCACTTCCCTAAGTTATACTTGGGAACAAATGGATAATGGTATGACCACTCAGCCACCATTGTCGACGGCACGGACAGGTCCATTATTTCGGAGTTATCCTCCTTCTGCTAGTCCTCAAAGATACTTCCCGAATTTAGCAGATTTAACTAATAATCGTACTTCCGATTGGGAGGTGTTACCGGCAGTGGAGAGAGTATTAAATTTTCGTTTTACTGTTCGAGATAATGATCCTAATGGTGGATGTAGCGCAGAAGACGATGTTCGACTGCAAGTGGATGGAAATTCAGGACCATTTGAAGTGGTAGAAACTGGGTTTGATAACTGGACAGTAGGAGAGGTGACCACGATCGAATGGAATGTGGCTGGAACAACCAATACACCAATCAATGCTCCCTTTATAGATATTTATTTATCTACAGATGGTGGTTTAAGTTTTCCTCATTTAGTGATTGAAAATATTCCCAATACAGGATCTGCTGAAATTTTTGTTCCCAACCTACCAAGCGCTACTGCTAGGGTTATGGTGAAAGGACACGACCAGATTTTCTTTGATATTAATAACCAGGATTTTGAAATTGTAGCTGTTTTAGATGATATAGTGGTGGAAGTTCCTCAAACCATTCAAAGTGTTTGCAATAGCCAAGAAGCTGCTTTTTCCATTGAGGTCGGTGTATCTGGCGCTGTATCAGGGGCGGTTACGGTGTCAACAAATGGGTTGCCGGAAGGAATAGAAGCCATGTTCTCCAATACCACTTTTATACCGCCGAGAAATAGCACCTTAACCTTGACAAATCTTTCAAATCTGCCTATTGGTACCTACGATTTTGAATTGCTAATAGAAAGTGAAAAGGGCATACAAAAGAGAGATTTACAATTGATAATAGTGGAAGCTGCTAGTAATAAAGTAGCCTTACAAACGCCTGAAAATAATTCTTTTGGGCAAACCATTTTCCCAACTTTTGAATGGGTAGCTTTAGCAGGGGCTACTAATTACACGTTTCAACTTTCCACGACCCCTGACTTTGAAACGATTCTAGTAGAACGTGTCATAGCTACTAATTCTATTGAATTCGACGAACCTATAGAATTCCTCACTAGATATTATTGGCGGGTTCTTCCCGATAATGAATGTGCTAGCAATAACCCTGCTATTTATACTTTCACGACCTTTGCTGCTTTTTGCAAAGAATACGAAAGTTCTGATGTACCCATGACTATTCGACCCATAGCAAACGAATCGGTCGTTTCGACTATCAATATTCCAGAGGAAGGTATTTTGTTGGACATTAATGTCAAAGAGCTAGACATCAAGCATTCCTGGATTCAAGATTTATCCATCCATTTAAACAGTCCTTTAGGAACTCGTATTTATCTTACAAGAGAAGTTTGTGGTATCGGGCAAGCGGATCTTTTTCTAACTTTTGATGACGATGCGCCGGGCAGTTATCTAGATATTCCTTGTCCACCTACAACTGGCGAAACTTTCAAAGGGATAGAACCCTTAGATTTCTATATTGGGGAACCTATCAATGGACCTTGGAGTCTAGTCGTAGATGACCCCTATGATGCAGATGGAGGGAGCCTTAATGATTGGTCATTAGAAGTTTGTTATTTGGATTTACAAGTAAAACCTGCTTTAACCTATTCTTTTGAAAAACAAGATGAAACTTGCTTTGGAAGTAAAGATGGAGCGGTTTCTGTCTTTCCGATTGACGGTCAAGGGGATTATACTTTCCAATGGTCTAATGGCGCCGAAACAGCTACGCAACAAAACTTAGCACCTGGCTCTTATACCGTGACCATAAGTGATGAAGATACAAGTCTAGTTGAAACAGTTAATGTCTTAGCAGCTTTTCCTATTGATGTGAATTTTTCAAATAGTGTGTCTATTTGTCCTAATACGCAAACAGGTTTCATCACAACAGAAGGGAACTTAGCAGGGTTAACTTTTGAATGGAGTACTGGAGATACAAGTCCTTCTTTGACGGAATTAAAAAGTGGACTTTATTCAGTAACAATTACGAATAGCATCGGCTGTTCGCAAATAAAAGAATTTAATATTGGGGAGGATTTACCCATACAAGCTACCTTAAGCAAAAAAGATGTTAGTTGTCATGGGAAGAGCGATGGGAGTATAGAAATAGAGGTAGTTGATGATCGCTTCTTGGACTATGTATGGTCAGATGGCAGTAGGTTATCTTTTTTGGATCAAGTCAATGCTGGTGAATACGAAGTTACTATCACCACAGCGGGAGATTGCAGGGAAGTGTTTAGTGCTACTATCAATGAACCTTCACCTTTTACGCTATCGAGTTCTATACAAGAGGCTACCTGTTTTGGTGATACTTCTTTGGTTTCCTTACAAATGAATGGAGGAATACCTCCGTTTGATATCTCCTGTAATAATCCCCTTGACAATTGTACGGAATTTTTAGAAGGTACTTACCAATTTGTTGTTACCGATAGCATGGGTTGCTCCATTACAGAGGAAGTCATAATCACCATTCCAAGTGAAATAAAAATTCAATTCTCTACAACAAACCCTTCTAGCTTAAATGCTCAGGATGGGATGATCCAATTAGAAGTAAGTGGTGGCACAAGTCCCTATACCTACCAGTGGAGTTCTGGAGACACCACCCAAAATGTTTCTAGACTAGCGGCTGGAAGTTATTCCGTTACCATTGTAGATAATGTTGGCTGTACTAAAATTGATACGATCAATGTATCCAACGGTCCTTGTTATAATTTAGCTATTGAATTTAGCTTTGAACATCCTAATTGCTTAGGGGAGGGCTTAGGGTCGATACTCGCAGTGCCTATGAATGGTACAGGTCCATTTAATTATAGTTGGAATACGGAAGATACCCTTGCTCAATTAAATGGTCTAGCACCAGGTGCGTATGAAGTGACCATTACGGATGCTCTCGGTTGTTTTGGTACGAATGCTCAAACCCTGATACCTGAGAGTGATATTTCAATAGACCTAGAGTCTAATGTTTCTTATTCCTGTCTAAACAACTCATTTGGTAGCTTGGAGGTGATTGCTTCTGGTGGAGTAGGGGAAGTTACCTATTTATGGGATAATGGAAAGCAAGGAGCACTAATAGATAGTTTACAAGAAGGTACTTATAGCGTAACGGTGTCAGATGAAGTAGGATGTACAAAGGACCAAGCCTATGTAGTTGGTAACACCGATACCTTAGTTAGACCCCTATTTGTAGATCAATTAGAATTAATTTTAGATACCAGCGGATTGATAAAGATAGAAGCCTCCATGCTTTTAATTAGTGAAGTGAATGCTTGTTCCGTAAATGAAATTCAATATAGCAAATTGAATTTTGATTGTGGAAATATTGGGCAAAGAGAATTAATTGTTACTACTCAATTTACGGATGCTACTTCTGAAATGACGGTTATTCCTGTACTGGTTTCAGATACTATTGCTCCTTTAATTACTTGTCCTAATGACACAGAAATTGAGCATTGCTTTGAAGATAAGCCTATTGAATATGAATTATCGACAACGGATAATTGTGGGATGCCTATATTGGAAAAAATAAGAGGTTTAGAAAGTGGTGCATCTTTTCCCGTTGGCACTACTAGGGTAACCTACGAGGCAACAGATGCAGGAGGTAATACATCCCAATGCGATTTCACGGTGACTTTGGGAACGGGTTCCAATATCACTATTGGCTATGCAGTGCCTGAGGGGATATTGGTAGATTCTTTAGAAGACCCAATTCTTATTAGTGCGATCCTAAGTTGTGTGCAAGATGATTTTTCTACAGCCATTAAACCTAGCGGTGGGACACCTCCTTATAAGATTAATGTGATTCCTAATCTTGCAGAAACGATTCCTTTCTTTTTGATAGAAGTACGCGATAGCAATAATTGTACACTCCGAGAGACCATTGAGATGCCCATTACAGGTATTCCTACTCGAAGTATAGAACCCTTAGCTGAAATCAAGGACGCCACCGAAAATCAAAATAATGGCAGTATTACCATAGAGACACTAGAGGGAGAATCTATTGTGAAATATGAATGGTATTTTCAAGACTCTTTGATTGCTACTACCAATAATATTGAAGATCTTTCGGCTGGCGAATATCAGTTGGTTTTGACGGATTTAATTGGCTGTACTTACGAGTTTCAATATACAGTAGGTACCTTGACCTCTACCAATATTATAGACATTTTACAAAGACAAATAAGTATTGCGCCCAATCCAACCAATGGGATGTTTTCTATTAAATCCTCCCTAAGCAATAATCGCATTCAATTAATAGAACTATTTAGTCTGGATGGTAGTAGATTACCTCTTTCTATTCCAACAATGCCTTTCCAAAAAGAATGGTTGATTGATTTACAACATTTTTCCAGCGGATTATATTTAGTTAAAATCCATACTGATAAAGGAGTTTTGCTGAAAAGAGTAGCTTTGTTGTAATTTATAGTACTATGAAAATAACTTTAATAGGTGCCGGAAATGTAGGCTTTCATCTAGGAAAACGGCTTTACAAAAAAGGGATTACAATCAATCAAGTTTATAGCCGAACATTAGCACCTGCAAAAGAATTGGCAAACTTGGTACAAGCAGAGGCAATTAAAGAGTTACAACAAATCCACCACCAATCCGATCTATATATTCTAGCCGTAAAGGATGATGCAATAGCAATGGTAGCAAAAGAACTATCGAAGAATAGCCGACTTAAAAAAAAGCTAATTGTTCATACTTCTGGTGCGGTTCCTAGTACGGTCTTACAACCTTATTTTAAAAGATATGGGGTATTTTACCCACTGCAAACCTTTTCCAAAAAAAAGCGACTCTCCTTTAAGAATATTCCCATTTGTATAGAGGCTAATAAAAAAAAATCGGTAGCGATGCTATTAACGCTAGGTAGAATAATTAGTAATCAGGTACAGGTTATTCAAGACGAGGAGCGGGCAATCTTACATATAGCTGCGGTTTTTGTTAATAATTTCTCCAACCATTTATTTCATATCGCTCACCAAATTTGTGATGAAGAAGGAATCGACTTTTCTCTTCTTAAACCTCTTATTCAAGAGACGGTATATAAAATTAAACACCATGCTCCTTTTAATATGCAGACTGGACCAGGAAGGAGAGGGGACCAAGCTACGATTCAGAAACATCTAGCGTACTTAGAAAAGCATCCTGATTATCAGAAAGTGTATCGGTTGTTGTCGAAGCGGATAGAGGTGACTTACAAGGAATACTTCAATAAATGATTTTTGCCTGTCAGGTAATCCTGAATCCTTAGCCCTTTTTGATACCTTGATAGTTTGAGTATTAAAATGACGAACTCGAATAGCCAACCTATTCTTTAATTTTTATTGTTTTTAATATTTGGATTATTTCTTCAATGTTCTCTGGCTTAGTATTACTTGTGTAAAATGCCAAACTATTGGGAGGATTACGATTAAATATCTTGGTTCTTTCTTCTATAAAGATTCCTGACTCTGTGCTTTCC
>CALJIQ010000349.1 GCA_937973995.1 uncultured Saprospiraceae bacterium | reverse complement strand
AAGTAGTGTGACATTATTAATTATTGATTATTAATTATTTTCCAGACGCTACTGAACACGCCTAATTAGCTAATAATCAGTAATTAATAATCAATCAACTGAAAAGCAAAGTTGTTAACTTATTTTTGTCAGACTACTTATGTCTAAAATTTATTTCGAGTTGAAAATCAATAGTTTGTGGTTCTGGCGAAGAAAAAATTAGTGCGTTTAGCGGGCTAAGCAAACTCATTTTTTCAAAGTCAGGTTCGTAAAATATTGGTTTTCAGCCGATAGAAATTTAGACATACTCTAATAACGGATTGCGTACCCAAGACTCCAATAGGGCAGGATGGGAACACGGATTCAAGTTGATAGATTCATCCAACTAACCTTCCATATTAATACTATTTTAAATTTCAAAAAATGGAACCTACCTATAGATTCATTGCCTAAAACATTGACTAATAGAGCTTTGTTAATATCGAAAAATATTCAACTAATTTTTTTTTGTTATAAACTTGATTTAATAATAGTTTTACTATTATTTTGCATTGCAATTTACCAATAAGACACAGTATTATGTTTTTTTTGTTAATTACAACTTTTAACATTAAAAATTTAAACCTTTTTGGTAGAAGACTTGTTAAAGCCTTGTTTTCCAAACATAACATCGGGTTATGTTGGTTTCATTCATAGTCTCGTGCAGTTTTTTTTATCAAAAAATGATAGTAAACCTATTATTCATTATTAATAAACTAAAATATTATTAAATAAAGCTATATCATGGAACAGTCAAATTTCAACATGTTTAAGAATCTCAAAAGCGATCTGCCTGCCAGTATTGTAGTCTTCTTGGTAGCGGTCCCTTTATGTTTAGGAATTGCCTTAGCGTCAGGAGCACCCCTATTTGCAGGAATTATTGCAGGGATTGTAGGTGGGATCGTAGTCGGGGTTATTAGTGGATCTCAATTAGGCGTAAGTGGACCAGCAGCTGGTCTAGCGGTAATCGTATTAACAGCGATCCAAGAATTGGGTGCCTTTGAAACTTTTTTATTGGCTGTTGTTATAGGTGGAGTCATCCAAACGCTATTAGGTTTTGCTAGGGCAGGTATCATCGGTTATTACTTTCCGTCTTCAGTGATTAAAGGAATGCTTGCGGGGATTGGGGTTATCATTATTTTAAAACAGATTCCACATGCGGTAGGATATGATAAAGATTTTGAAGGTAGCTTAATGTTTAATCAGCCAGATGGTCATAATACCCTGTCTGAGTTATTTTATATGTTCGAAGCCATCAACCCTACGGCTGTTATCATCACATTGATTTCCCTTGCTATTTTAATCCTTTGGGAGCAACCGTTTATCAAAAACCTGAGCATGACTAAATTAGTCAAAGGACCATTGGTGGCAGTAGCAACTGCTATCGGTTTGGCTTGGGCTACAAAAGGTACAGCTTATGGGCTAAATCCAGAAATGATGGTGAGTATTCCTGTAGCAGATAATATTGCAGGATTCTTTCAACAGTTTACTTTTCCAGATTTCACTCAATTGACCAACCCTGCAGTTTATATTACAGGGATTACAATAGCCGTTGTAGCTAGTTTAGAAACACTGCTTTGTTTGGAAGCAACGGATAAATTAGACCCTTATAAAAGAGTAACCCCAGCCAACTTAGAATTAAAAGCACAAGGAATCGGAAATATCGTATCTGGATTAATTGGTGGTTTACCGATTACTCAAGTTATTGTAAGAAGTTCTACTAATATCCAATCTGGAGGTAAAACCAAAATGGCAGCGATTGCACATGGCTTTTTATTAATCTTATGTGCAATGTTGATCCCTAATATATTAAACTTAATTCCACTAGCTAGTTTGGCGGCTATTCTCTTTGTAGTAGGATTTAAGTTAGCAAAGCCAGTCCTATTCAAAGAGATGTACCAAGCAGGGACGGAGTATTTTGTTCCATTTATGGTCACCATTTTAGGAATTGTATTTACCGATTTATTGATGGGTATCGGCATGGGAATGGTAGTAGCCATCTTCAACGTATTATACAAAAATTACCAAAAGCCCTATCATATTGATGAGACCAAAAGTTTACAAGGAAAAGAAATTTATTTAGAACTATCAGAAGATGTTACGTTCTTAAATAAAGCAGGAATTTTAAGAACGCTTGACCAAATGCCAAATGGCGTGAAAGTAATCATTGATGCCAGCAAAACGGTTGAAATGGATAAAGATGTCAGAGAAATTATTCTTGATTTCAAAGAAGGAGCAAAGTACAAGGATATTGAGGTAGAAATTATAAGTAGGAAACGAAAAGGTGTACAAGAAAGTCCAGTAAAAGTATTTGAAAGAGCCTATGCCCATAACGTTGGTAAAGAACTGAAAAGTCAAGTTGCTTAATAGCATCTGCTAGATTCGGAATTTCAGATGAATTATACATGCACAAAGGGAAAGAAGGTTCTTTCCCTGTTTTTTGAAACACAGGTAAGACTATAATTCCACAGAATTAGACTGTTCATAAGATTTATCAGGGGAAAGCATTTCTCTTGCTTTCCCTACCTTTTATATTGATGGTAGGAAAAATACAAAAAGTATTGGTGTAACTCCGTTTTCTCTTTGCCCTTCATATAGTTAGGCAAGGGACAAAATTGAAATACGACGCTGCTCGAACAGAAAGTAGCCTTAACCTGACCGATATGAGCATCGCCTCAACTTATTATTAATTAAAAACATTAGTAATTATGATTGACAAAAATCAATTACCTAACAACTCGTTTGAGTCAGATGTTAACTGGTTCTCTAACCTAATTAACAAACTAAAAACCTCTTTTGGAGGAGGAAATAAGATTGCTCCAAAAACAGAAATTGAATATTATCACAAGTATGTCTATCCCTGCCGTCTAGAAGATAAATTGAATGCAGTGATGGAGGCTAAAGAGCAAGGAAAGGATTCGCAGACTGCTTCAAATACATAGTAAATACATTATGATTGTATGTTTTTATTTTTAATATTAATTGTATCCGTCCACACTACTATACACTTTTTAAAATCGCTGCCTACGGCAGCGGGACTATAGATTTTCTGCCCCCAAAAGACCCTTTCCCGTCACGTAGCGTAGCGAAGTGACGGGTTTTACAAAAAGTGTATAGTAGTTTGGTATCCGTCACATATAATACAATTCCAATTATAAAAAATAGTAAAATTAATTCTCAAAGATAGCTTTACCATCATTTTTTCACTACATTTACCTTTACTACGATGACTTTTCAAAATAATATCATGTCAGCCTCTGTAAAAATAAAGGTAAACCCTCGGCTGTTTTTAAGGGATCCTCAAGAGTCCAAATTAGGGAAGAAAATGATTCAACATGGGATTGAACTCATAGATGATATTGGGATAGAAAAATTTACGTTCAAAAAATTGGCGGCAAGGATGGACTCTACAGAGGCTTCTATATATCGATATTTTGTAAATAAGCATTTCTTTTTGGTGTATTTAGTTTCTTGGTATTGGGAGTGGGTTAATTTTCGAATAGGGTTTAATTCTATGAATATTGAAGACCCTAAACGAAAAATGAGGATCATCATTAAGACCATCGTAGATACCATCCGCTTAGCTAATCCGGTGGAGTACATTGATAGAGATTTATTACATAGAATTGTCGTGAAAGAAGGCATCAAATCTTATCATATCAACCAAGTAGAAGAGGAAAACAAGCTAGGTTTTTTCTCCTCTTATAAAGATCTGAGTCAGAAAATAGCGGGCATCATAAAAGAAGTAAATCCGAATTTTCCCTATCCACAGACCTTGGCTAGTAATCTGCTAGAAATGGCAAATAATCATACTTATTTTGCAGAACATTTGCCTACCCTAACGGATATTAAACTAAAAAAAGGGAAAATGAGTCCCCTTGAGGAAATGTTGGAATATTTTGTTTTCAAAATGATAGAGTAACAAAAGGAAAACGGGTAATTCTATTTCCGTCATATTTTATTTCAATAAAATTATCTGACGAGATTATTTTGATAGAATAGGATTTATACTCCGAACGGGATAAAAAAATGATTTTGAAAAAAAAAGTCATATGTCAAACCGTCCTTACAGGACTGTCGGAAGTCAGACTCAAGACGTTGACAAAGTGTTATTCCTGACAGCCGTAGGCGGTCTGACTTCTAAAATCGTTTTCACAATTTCATCCCATTCTCAGTATAGACATATGCTTAACAGCCCTGCCCCAGCCCAAGAGGGGAGTTCGTTAGAGACAATGATATTGCTCTATAACGCAACCAAAATAAAAAAGAGACTGCTAAGTTTAGTAGCCTCTTTTTTTTCTGCCCTCTTGATACTTACCTTAAGTAATAATAAAAATTAAAGTTTTATATTGATAAATAATAGTATTACTATTATATTTGCATATATTACTAAACAACTAATGCAATGAATAAATCTTCCGATAACTGGTCTCCTATAAAGCGGTTCTTTAAGATGCTGGCACTAGACAGAAAAGACATTAGTTATATCTATCTTTATGCTATCTTTTCTGGATTTATTACCCTATCTATTCCTTTAGGTGTACAGGCAATTATTGGTTTAATTGCAGGCGGGACGATGTCTTATGCCATCTATGTTCTAGTGGGCGTAGTAACAGTAGGCACTGCTCTTACAGGTATTTTAAAGATTATGCAGTTAACCGTTACGGAGACCTTGCAAAGACGGATTTTTGCTCGCTCTTCTTTTGAGTTTGCCTATCGCATACCCCACATGCAATTGGAAAGCGTAGAAGATGTCTATGCTCCAGAATTAGTGAACCGTTTTTTTGACACTTTGACGATCCAGAAAGGATTGCCAAAAATATTGATGGACTTTTCTTCTGCTGTTCTTCAGATTCTTTTCGGATTATTGTTGATTTCTTTTTACCATCCTTTCTTTGTGTCCTTTAGTATTATCCTAATACTAGCGGTTGTACTTATTTTTTGGTTTACAGGAAGGAGGGGACTATCAACTAGTTTACAAGAAAGCAAATATAAATATGCCGTAGCCCACTGGTTAGAAGAAATTGCTAGAGCGAATACCACTTTCAAATTATCCAATGGAGATCAATATGCTTTGAAAAAAACAAACGGTCTGGTAATGAATTATTTAGAAGCCCGTAGAAAACATTTTAAAATTCTATTATGGCAATATGGAGGAATGGTGACGTTCAAAGTATTGGTTACCGCTGCCCTACTCTTGTTAGGCAGTTTATTGGTTATTGAAAATCAAATCAATATTGGACAGTTTGTAGCGGCAGAGATTGTGGTACTATTAGTGATGGCAGCTGTAGAAAAACTGATATTGAGTATGGAGACCATCTATGATTTACTAACAGCTATAGAGAAGATTGGTCAGGTAATGGATTTGCCCTTGGATAAAACAGGAGGAGTGGCATTCAAAGAAATTGATACAGGAGAAGGAATTGCTTTACACCTAGATAATATAGAATTTAAATATAAGGATAGTGATAAGCCTTCGCTAAAAGGTATCACGCTAGATATAGCGCCTAATGAGCGGATCTGTATTGCGGGCTATAATCATGCAGGTCGAAGTACGCTCGCCCAATTGATTAGCTGCTTCTTCAACAATTTTCAAGGGAGCTTTACCATTAATGGTATTCCTATGAAAAATTTGAATTTAAATGACCTACACAATCGAATTGGAGAATTCACCTCTGACATGGACATCTTTGAAGGAAGTATTTTGGATAATATTATTTTAGGAGATGAAACCATTACACTCCAACAAGTAATAGAAATATCGAGGCGATTAGGAGTAGAGAAATTTATTCATCAACTACCTAATGGGTATCAAACTACCCTATTGCCAGGGGGCAAGAATATCCCAAGTAGTGTCAGAAATAAAATCATCCTAGCAAGAGGCATTATTGCTAAACCACAGTTATTTATCTTAGAAGATTTTTTGACCAAAATGGAGGGAACAGAAAGAGATCGAATATTGGACTATATCATTAGTAAAGAAAACAACTGGACACTAGTAACCGTCAGCGATAGTGTGGGCTTAGCCAAAAAATGTGATCGCATCCTCATTATGAGAAAAGGAGAAATTATCGAAAGCGGGGATTTTGCTACCATTCAAAAGAGTCCTCACTTCAAAGAAGTATTTAAAGCGGCTTAGTGGATAGATTTCTAATAAGTGAACCCCTTGTTTCCCTGAAGTGGACTCGTTATCCACTTTAGGGAAGGGAACACAGAATATATCAGAGAACACACTACTGTACACTTTTTGAAATCGCTGCCTACGGCAGCGGGACTATGGGGTTTGGGGGCAGAAAATCTATATTTCGCCACAGCGAAATATAGATTTTCT
>CALJIQ010000348.1 GCA_937973995.1 uncultured Saprospiraceae bacterium | reverse complement strand
CTCCTTTTCAAAAGGGGAATCTCCTCCGTTTGAACCTTTTCTTTTCGGAGGAATCTCCCTCCCTTTTTAAGGGAGGGCTGGGGTGGGTTCACTATTTTTCACTACCCCTACTCCTTTTCAAAAGGGGAATCTCCTCCGTTTGAACCTTTTCTTTTCGGAGGAATCTCCCTCCCTTTTTAAGGGAGGGCTGGGGTGGGTTCACTAATTTTCAACTCCCCCTAACCCCCTCTTTCAAGAGGGGGAATCTCCTCCGTTTAGTAAGTTTTCTTTTCGGAGGAAGCTCCCTCCCTTTTTAAGGGAGGGCTGGGGTGGGTTCACTAATTTTTAAAGCCCACTTTTAACAACCGCTTTGCGAATAGCAGCCTGCCCCCTAGCTTTCAATACCACCATATATAATCCATCTGGTTCACTAGATAAATCCACCGCTATGGTAAGCGCTGGAGCATCCGCCTGCAATGTATGCTTTTGGAGAATGCGACCATATAAATCTACTACCGTTAGCAGTTGTTCCTCCTTAGAAGCATCATTAATCTGAATATTGAATTGGCCTTTCGTAGGATTCGGAAATACCGTTAAGGCATCCACAAAGTAAGCGGCTTGTTCTTTATTTCTTTGTTCTGCTTGTTCCGCTGCATCGTAAATTAATCCATCGGAGCAGCTCCAAGTTCTAGAGATCATATCTGAGCTAAGACCATAAGCTTCTAAGCAATCGTAGCGTGGCTGATCTTGGCAATAGAAAGTACCATCTCCTAAATAAAGTGTACCTCTATTGGCATTCTCGAAGATATAAATAAAGCTATATCCACCAAAATCAAATTCGCTAATTGCTTTGGTTTGACAAGAGTTAGGATTGACAAGATCTAACAACCAAGGATAGCCTTCAAAGATAGGTCCTCCTGATGGTGTACACGCTCCATCGCCGATTACTTCTACCCCTGCGCAGGTAGCTTCACAATCCGAAGAATAGGTGTTACCATCCGACCCACATACGGGGAATGGCCTTAAACAATCACATGCACAAGCAGGTTGCCAAATAATATTTGCAGCTACTATTTGTTCTCCTAAAACGGGATCACATCCCGACCCAATAGGACCAAATGCTCCTAAATTACAGAGGAGGTCTCCAGAACAATTATATACATTATTACCTGCATCTGGAAGAATACATAGGCAACGATTTTCAACATAAATGGCTGGTTGGCCATTGTATTGTACCCCATATATTTTACCCGTACAGTCCTGTCTTTGTATATCTTTCATCCAAGATTGTTCTAGCACATCTACACATCCTATTTGATTTCCAGTGCCACAAGACCAAGCACCCACCACTTCCGCTAAAGAATAAGCTGTTCTACAGTCAAATCCTTCACTATCTTGGCAATAGAACGTACCATCTTGAAAATAAAGCTCCCCGCTGGCACCTCTTTCAACATACAAAAACTGGAAAATACTCGATTGATAAACCGTTACTTTTTCATCCTCACAATTATTCAGATTAATGAAATCTGTTAACCAAGGATAGTTGGTAAATACTTCTTGACCGTTACCTAACCCACTGCAAGTTTGTTGACAAATTTCAACAGTTGGAAAGAAAGAAGCGGAATAATCAATGCCAGTAATCCTTACATCACAACCACTTAAAGTAGTACAGGTACCATTAACAATAGCCACTCCTAAAACGGCATCACAATCTCCAAAATCTACCCCAGCCACATCATAACAAGGAGGCGTCAATGTAGTAGTTATAGCGCAATCACCATTTGACGCTATCTCTACTCCTGCGCATTCCGCAGCACAAAGGCTAGGGTAATTTTTTCCATCTACCCCACATACAGGTTGTTGAAATACAGGGCAGTCGCAATCACAGGCAGGTGCCCAAATTCGTTGAGCAACTGTCAGTTGATTTGAAACCTCAAATTCACAGCGGCTATCAGGTGCGATTCTTCCAACAGCACAAATGAACTCCCCATCACAAGTAAAGATTTGATCGGAATCATCTACACACTCGCATAAGGTAGTGACATAAATAGCTGGTGTCCCATTGTAATCAATTTGATAGATGGAACCTGTACATTCACTTCCTAGACTAGATCGTAACCATTCTTGTTCTAATGGATTATCGCAATTTGATCCACTTCCATTACAAGACCATGTTGTCACTACTTCAGTCAAATTATAAGCTGCTCTACAATCTAAAGTTTCACTGTCTTGGCAATAGAACAGACCATCTTGAAAGTATAATCCTTTCCCAGCTGTATTTTCAACATACAGGTAGGTATAAATATCAGACTGGTAAACCGTCACCTTATCATTTTCACAATTAGTAGGATCTACTAATTCAGTTAGCCACGGATAGGCTGCAAACAGCGGATCACCTGGAGGTATCGGGCATGCTTGCATACACAATTCTACGGTTGGGAAAAAAGCCTCTGAATAGTCTATGCCATCTATCACATAATTCAAACAACCACTAACAGTAATACATTGACCATTGACCATTCCGATACCCATCACCGCTCTACAATCTCCAAAATCTACTCCTGCTAAATCGGTACAAGGTTCTGCAATATTAGGTTCACAAACTCCTTCATAAGCTACTTCCACTCCTGCACAAGCTGCTTTACATTCATTGATGTAAGTATTGCCATCTACGCCACAAACGGGTATAGCTACGGCTGGGCAAAGACAGACATTACAATTCTCTCTAGCAACCACGACTTGAACTTTAGTAGCTTCTTCAAAAAACGCTTCACAGTCATTCAAGCCTGCAATTCCTCCATCTACACAGAAATTATTTCCATTACCACAACTTTGTACCGTCGTTTGAAAATCATTACAAACACCTCCTTGTCCGTCAGTATCACTAGCTATTGTAACTAAATAATTTTTTCCTTGATATTCATACACCGCAATTTCACTGAAACAACTACCACACAAATCAGCTGGTAATAAAATGCTTGCTAATAAATCGCAGTTTGCATTCATGGAACATTCTCCTTCCGAGGCTACCTCTACTCCTGCACAAAAGGCTTCGCAATCATTACTATAAGTTTTTCCATCTACCCCACAAACAGGATCATAAACACCAGCACAGCCACAACCATCAATACATGCTCCTTCAGCGACGATCTCTACACCTGCACAGACGGCTTCGCAAGCATTGCCATAGGTATTGCCATCTACGCCGCAAACCGGATCAAAAACAGCTGGACAAATACAGTCTTCTTGTGTAAGGACTGTAACAGGATATCGACACGATTCGCCTCCTTCAAAATGAATGGTCACCGTAAATTCATTATTCCCATCTGTTACCGCAACAGGTATTCTTATTTCTGGAGAGCAAGTAGTTTGAAAACATTCTGGAGCAATCCCACCTACCCCTGTAGCATTATTAAAATATTCCACTCCTGAAAATACTAGCTGATCTAAGGGTAAGGATAATCGGCCATCATTAATGACAATTTCAAATAACCCTCCACTCACATAAACATTAGAACAATTGCTAGTCGAACAATCAGCTCTACTTGCCAACACTTCTAATTTTTCAGCTACTTCAAAGAAATCGCCACAAGGGGGAAAACCTGAAAAAGGAGACTCTATGCAAAAGTCCGATCCATCACTACATCTTTTGACCACTCTTCCTGCATCTAGTAAAGTGGGATCAGGAATGGTTACTACATAATTCTCTCCATTGTACTCGTATATAGAAGTTTCGATGACCGCAGGATCGCAAGGGTTGAGTCTAATCGTTTCTACATAGGAACAATCCGCATTGCTAGAACAATTTTCTCTAGCCATAACGACACTCAATTTTCTAGCTTCTCGGAAAAAGTCCTCACATTCGTTTAAGCCTGCAATCCCTCCATCCGAGCAAAAATTTCCCTGCGCTTCCAGATCACAACTTTCAACCGTTGTGATGCCATCCGTACAAACGCCTCCAAGACCATCTGTGTCACTTGCTAAAAAGACTAAGTAATTTTTGCCTTGGTATTCATAGATGGACATTTCACTGGTACAAGTACCGCAAAAATCTCCAACATCAATTAATGCGAGCACATTACAAGTAGCAACCGGATCACATTCTCCTCGGGATAGAATTTCTACTCCTTCACAAGCGGCTACACAAGCATTACTATAGGTTTTACCATCTACCCCACAAACTGGAGCATATACTAAATCACAAAAACAATTTTCTTCCTGACAGAACCAAGTAGCAATTGGATCAGAAAACCCATAGGCTTCTATACAATCAAAATCTCCTACTGATTCGCAATAAAAAGAACCATCTTCAAAAAATACTTTTTTAGAAGCAGTTGTTTCTACATAGATAAAAGAAAATGTTCCATCTGAATAAATACTTACTCTTTCATTCGTACAATTAAAAGGGTCTACTAAGTCTGTCAACCAAGGAAAGTCATCAAATACAGGATCAGCAGAGGTGCAGCTTTGAGCGCATATTTCTACCGAAGGAAAGAAGGCTCCGTTATAATCAATACCACCTACAACATAATTACCACAACCACTAACATAAGTACACTCCCCATTCACTACCGCAACCCCCATAATGGCTTCACATAATCCAAAATCTACTCCTGCTACATCAAAG
>CALJIQ010000347.1 GCA_937973995.1 uncultured Saprospiraceae bacterium | reverse complement strand
TACCATGTAAAGGTATTAATTATTCCCTCAAAAAACATAATTCGCTCCAAAACTCAAAAAATAGCTCAAAAGGGAGTTTACATTGGGATTAGACGAAGAATTTTTAAATAATAAATTAATAGAGCGGTTATATCGAGCAAAGAAACCAAGATGTTCATTAGCGAAAAAAGTCATCCCTGCCATCCAACTAATATCGTCTTTTCTGAAGAATGGTCCCGCTTCTTCGATAGGAGAATTGTCAAATCGGGTACTAAATAAGCGCCCATAAGATAGGCCTCCTTGAAAGTGCATTTTATAATAGTCCTCCTCTTCCGATAACCAATCTTTATAGTTAAAAAGCACAGGCACTTGGATATAGTCCAAATGAATGGTTTGCTGTAATGCGCCTGAACGTGGAAGCAACTCGGTTTGACTCCCCCGTTGACTCAACAAGATTTCAATAATAAAATCGGATTTATTAGTAAGAATGGTATTGACTTTTAAGCCTGCCGTTAGCCCTAGTTTGTTGAATTGTGCGGAATTATCTCCATTAATTTGGGAGGCGGTTACTCCTAATACAATGCCTGCTTGGAAGCGTTGTTGGGCAGTTAGGGCGTTGAAGGATATGACTAATAGCAACATTAGTATTGCCCTACTGAAGAACTTTTTTGTAAACCTGCCCCCGCCCCCTAAAGAAAAGTACCTTAGATCATTTTTTCTTTCTACGGTATTCCCCTTTAGGGGGCAGGTTACGTGGTTTTCTTTTCTACTATTATTTAATTCTATCATTTTTAAAAGATTTCTGACTACTCAATGTTGTGTTATCTCTAACTTTTTTCTAAGGAAAATTTAGCAATTTTATTAGAAAAAAATTTGAGATAACATAACTGACTTTTTAAAGGAACAGAAAATTATGTTATCTCGAATACTAGTGTATTCTCAATTAAACAATCCAAGTTACTATCATTTTAGTATATTAAGACTAACTTTGGGTATATATTTGCAATAAAAATATTTGATGAGCAAGAAGAATAAATATATCTGTATTCACGGACATTTTTATCAGCCTCCTAGAGAGAATGCTTGGCTGGAGGCGATAGAAATGCAAGACTCTGCTGCCCCGTTCCATGATTGGAATGAGCGTATCAATTTTGAGTGTTATGCACCGAATACTGCAGCACGCATACTAGACGATCAAGGCGATATTATTAATATTAAAAATAATTACGCCAATATTAGCTTCAATTTTGGTCCTACCCTCCTCTCCTGGATGCAAAAAGAAGATCCCGATACCTATGAGAGCATCTTAGCAGCAGATCAAAAGGGTATTGAAGCATTCAACGGTCACGGGTCCGCCCTAGCGCAGGTGTACAACCACCTCATCATGCCATTGGCTAATGCTCGGGATAAGGAAACGCAGGTAATCTGGGGAATTCGAGACTTTGAGAGTCGGTTTAATAGAAAACCAAAGGGAATTTGGTTAGCAGAAACCGCAGTAGATACAGCTACACTTGAAGTATTAGTCCAGCATGGCATAGAATATACCCTTCTTGCCCCTCGCCAAGCAAAAGCGATCAAGAGAATAGATGATACCAATTGGACTTCGTTAGATAATAGAGGGATTGATCCTCGTCGACCCTATCGATGTTATTTGCCTTCTGGAAAGCATATAGATTTGTTCTTTTATGATGGCAATGTAGCACAGGACGTTGCTTTTAGAGGATTACTCAATAATGGAAAAGGGTTTGCCCAACGGCTTTTAGATATTTTTGATGAAGATGATCTGCCACAGTTGGTACATATCGCTACGGATGGAGAAAGTTATGGACACCATCATCATCATGGAGAAATGGCACTGGCGGATTGTTTGAATTTCATCCAACAGGAAAGTGAGGTGGAATTGATTAACTACGGTGCCTATTTAGAGAAATTTCCTCCTGAATATGAAGTAAAAATCCATGAAAACAGTTCTTGGAGTTGTGTACATGGAGTAGAGCGGTGGCGATCTAATTGTGGTTGTAATACAGGCGGTCACTCCAACTGGAATCAAAATTGGCGGCAACCTTTACGAGAACTATTGGATTGGCTGAGAGATGAATTAATCGTTGTTTATGAAAAAGAGGCAAAAAAATATTTGAATGATCCGTGGGAAGCAAGGAATGAATACATCCATGTCATCCTAAATAGGCAAGAATATATCATCCAGCAATTTATAAAAAAACAAGCTCGGCGGGAATTACACGAAGAGGAAGTAACAACGGTATTACGGCTATTGGAAATGCAGCGTAATGCCTTGTTGATGTTTACTAGTTGCGCTTGGTTTTTCGATGAGGTATCAGGTATAGAAACCGATCAGGTTTTGCAATATGCGTTGCGTACCATTCATTACACTAGCCAAGTTGCCAATCTTGATTTGCATCCTGAATTCTTAAACAAACTGGAAAACATCCCAAGTAATGTCTATGAAAATGGAGCTTCCAGTTATAAAAATAACATTTTACCTACTCGCTTAAACCTAGAACGGGTCGGCATGCACTATGCCATTGCTTCGCTCTTTGAAAAAAATCCAACAGAATTATCCCTTTTCAACTATCGGGTAATTAATGAAACCTTCGATAAGGAAATAGCAGGAAAGTATCGCTTAGTAACCGGACGAACGACTGTCCTCTCCAAAATCACCCTCTCTCAAAAGCAGTTTAGTTTTGCCGTTTTATATTTAGGCCAACAAAATATCATCGGAAATATTTCAACGGATATTTCCAAAGAACGCTTTATAGAAATGCGAGATACCCTGATTACGGAGTTCCGTAGCACAGATTTGGGTAGGGTGATCGGATCTATGCAATCCTTCTTAGGGTCAGAGAAATTCTCTATTTGGCATTTATTTCGGGATGAAAAAAGAGCGATTCTCAAGCAAATTACCCAAAAGAGCTTAAAGCAGGTAGAGCATGGTTTTAGAGATATTTATGAAGACAATTATCAATTAATGACAGGAATGTTAAAAAGCGACATTCCACTACCTAGTGCCTATAAAGGAGCGGTCCAACACGTTGTTAATAGTGATCTACATCAATTCTTTGAGAAAGATATTCTGAATATAGCGGAAATCAATCGCTTGACAGAAGAGATTCAGACCTGGGACTTGGAAATCACCAACCCCCAAGCTATAAAATTAGCTGCCGGAGAGCGGATTTTTTACGAAATACGAAAAATTGACTATCTAGCTATACCAAAAGAGCAGTTAGATATGTTAGTACGAATAGTAAGTATCTTCAATGACCTAGATTTGGAGTTAGATATTTGGAAAAGCCAAAATCATTACCACTTATTAGTACAAAGTTTTTTAACCCATAAAAGAACTTTTCCAAATAAAGAATGGAAAGAAGCCTTCATACAGCTCGGAAAGTTATTGAATGTACGAGTAGATAGATTAGAAAAACTGAAACAATCTGTTAAAAATTAATTTCCATTGCTCTATTGTT
>CALJIQ010000346.1 GCA_937973995.1 uncultured Saprospiraceae bacterium | reverse complement strand
TGTTAATAAGCACTACTTAGCAACTGGTAAATTAAAAGTAGGCGTATTTGGTAGAGGGATAGCTTGGTTGGATACTGGAACGCATGAGTCCTTAATGCAGGCAGGTCAATTTATCCATGTCATTGAAAAGCGACAGGGTTTAAAAATTGGTTGTATCGAAGAAGTAGCTTATAATATGGGCTTTATTAATGAAGAACAATTGGAGCGGCAAGCACAACGATTTATTAAGAGTGGCTATGGTGAATATTTGATGGATTTGTTGAATCGTAAAACGCAGTTTGCTTAATTTTTATATTGGTCATTAGTGAATAACATTGTTCTCTAGGCTTACTAAATAGACATGCTGATTGTATTCGGCATGTCTATTCTATTTTGATGTTGGCAAAAATGGGATAGTGATCTGAATATTTCAAAGAGCGATCAGTTTGATAATGTTGAAAATGAAGGGTAGGGGAGGAAAAAATATAATCAATTCGTAGAAAAGGAATTTTACCCCTGTACGAAAAACTAAATCCATTTCCTTTTTCAATAAATCCATCCTTTAAAGTGCTAGAAAACTTTCGATAAATAAAGGAAAGAGGCGAATCATTAAAGTCTCCACAAACAATAACAGGATAAGGACTTTTTTGAATATGCGCCATCACTAGTTTTGTTTGTTCTGCCCGCTTGCGACTGCGAAAGGAATAAGACTTTAACATATCGACAGTCATTCGAATACGATTTTTCCAACCCATTCCATTTCGCTCCACTACTTTATCCGTTGCATAAGAAATCATATTGGACTCCAAGTGCAAGTTATATATCCGAATGATGTCCTCACCCACTTTGATATCTGCCCATGTACAAGAGTTTTTCCTGCTTTCAAAAGGAATGTGCCCCTTTTTTAGTAGAGGAACCCTAGAAAAAATTCTAGTGCCTTCATGCTCTTGATAATGAGGAAACTTTAATTGCTTTTTGAATAATTGATCTGTATTGTAATCCGATTCTTGTAAACAGATGATATCTAAGGGTTTAAATTGTTGTTGCAGTTTTTTAATAGCGACCGGTTGAAACGAATTATTTTTCCAAGCGATATAATCGAAATTCCTAATATTATAGGAACCTAATCGGAGGACGTTTTCACTGGTAGAAGATTGTTCTTGTTGATACGGGATATTGATGATAGAACTGATATGCTGGAAACCGAAAAATATTGTCAAAAATGACAGTAGGGCATAGTGAATTTTTGACGTAAAAAGCCAGGCCATTAAAAAGCCCATATTGGCTAATAATAAGAGGGGATAAAATAAACCAAGAATGGGGAGTTTTTTATGGTCAAGCGGGTCAATATAAGGGGTAATATAGGTAATAGCTAACCCTAATGCTACCATTATATTTAAACAAAGAAAGAGGTTTCTGAGCATCTAATCTTGTTACAGTCAGGTGAAAAATGAAAGTGGTAAAGTTGTAGTAGCTAAACGGGTTTAATAACGTAAAAAAAGGAAAGTTAGTTTGTGTAGCAGTAATAAAAAAAGCCCTGCTTCCAGGGCTTATACATTAAAAAGTACCATCGCGTTGTGTCTATATATGCTCTTTAGACGTATATATTTAATTGGGGGTCACAACTTTTTTGAGTTTATTTTCAATACTTTTATTTTAAAGATTAAAACGGAGTTGGACGGAACACTTACTCCCTTTTCATAGATACTTCTAGGACCATAGCCTAACTTGGAAGGGATTAATAACCACCCTTCACTGCCTTCATTGAAATATTGTAATCCTTCATCCCATCCTGCTATTACTTTTCTTTTACCTAAGGTGAAGGAAAAGGTATCTTCCTCTTTTGTCTGGTCGAATGGGCTGCCATCTAATAAGAATCCTTCATACTTTACGATTAATTCATCTCCTGCGGCGGCTAATGTACCTTTTCCTTTTTTAGTGATGGCATAGCTTAATCCAGATTTTGTTCGCTTGGTACGTAATTTATTGCTTAGCGAATAATCTTGGATGAGTTTCCGATCTATCGTAAACTGCTTTTGTATTTTTGCTTGGTAAGCTGCCTGTTCTTTCTTTTCCAACTCAATCATATAGGCATCGTACTCTTTTTGATTGAGTATTTTTTGGGGATTGACCTCAATAATTAAAGCCGAATTGGGAGGGATTGTCGTACCTGCCCCTCTTTTTCCATATCCGAGCTGGGAAGGAATATAAATCGTTCCCTTACTACCCATAGGAAATAAAGTCATCCCTAAGTCCCAGCCTCTAATCACTTGATTATACCCCACTTGAAAAACAAAAGGATCATTGGGATCGGATTCTTCATAGACGATACCATCCAGCAAACTCGCCTTAAAATCGAGTAGGATATAATCCCCTTTTTTTGGTTTTTCCCCTTTTCCTAATTTATCAACTTGATAATATAAGCCATAGGCTGATTCTGGACTCAATTTATTTTCTTGGAAATAAGCGTCTAGTGTCCGTTGAGCAAATAGGTTACTAGACCAAGCCCCTATTAGATAGAATAAAAATAAAAATCGAACAGTCATAGTGGAAAGTTTTCTTATACATAACGCCCCAAATTTGATACCATATATGAACAATAGGGTTTATTTAGCAAAAAATTAAGAGTAGGCTGACTATTAAAAGCAAATAGCTAACGCAGGCAGTGGAATGGTTTGTTAGGATAGTAACAAAATGAAAAAATAACCTACCCTAAATTTATCTCCCGCAAAGTCTCGGTAAGGTTTCGCAAAGGAACGCTAAGCTAAACCTACTCTAAACTTAGCGTTCCTTTGCGCTTATTTGCGAGAAATACTGAAGTGGGTAAATTAATTATTATCGAAGCCTTATCCTTTCAATTAAGACTAATCTACAATGCAAAAGCCACATAAGCATCCCTTATTGAACCATTCCTTTAAATAGCTTCCCACAAAATACGGCTAGTGATTCTTATTTCCAAAAAAGGAGGTTCTGCCAAGAATTTCCTATTTTACCAACTGTTGTTGAATAAAATAAATGATTTTTTGATAATTTTTGCAAAAGGCATTTGTACTTACTCGTCGGATGGCTACCGCCGTCCGATGAGATGGGCGTTCCCATCCGACGGCGATAGCCATCGGACGGGAGAATTGCAAAAATTGTTAAAGAACCAAATAAATACAAAATGAAATTCCAACCGACCATTTTAATCCAACTCCTTTTTACTTCGCTACTCTTTTTATCAGTTGCTTGTAAAAATGAGCCCTCAGAACCCGAAGTCACCCAACCGTTAACGGTTAGTACGATCTTCTCGGACCACATGGTTTTACAGCGAGGAGATATAGCTCCAATTTGGGGAACAGCTACCCCTGGGATTTATGTAGATGTCCAATCAGGTTGGGGAAATTCAGTAGGGGCGGTATGTGATGAAAAAGGTAATTGGAAAGTAGAACTTCCCACTCCTTTGGCGCAGGGACCTTATAACGTAGTTATTAAGGCAGCAACAGATAGCATAGTGGTAAAAGATGTATTGATAGGAGAAGTTTGGTTGGCCTCTGGACAATCCAATATGGAAATGCCCTTAGCAGGTTTTTCTAATGAATTGATAAATAATGGCGAAGCAGAAATAGCAAATGCCAACTACCCAACTATTCGATTTTTTGATGTAGCTAGAGCTATTGCACTAGGGCCATCTTCAGAGTATATAGGGGAATGGAAAGTGACCAGTCCGACTACCGCCGATCAGTTTAGTGCGACTGCTTATTTTTTTGCAAGAGAATTACATCAACAACTAAATATCCCCATTGGTATTATCGGTAGCAATTGGGGAGGGACGCCTGTCGAGGCTTGGATGAGTCGAGAAAAAAATTTACAACTGAATGAATTTGAAAAAGAGCTATCCGCTTTATCAAAAGAAAATATTGAAAAATATACCAATTGGTTCGCCCAATTTCCAACCGTTCCTACGCCCACAGACGAAGAAACTTGGGAGTCGCTTACCTTAAAGGACGACTCCTTTAGTCAGCCTACTATGGATGATACTGCTTGGGAAGATGTGAGCGTTCCTATCGTTTTTGAGGAATGGGAAAATATCACCTACGATGGCGTATTTTGGTTTAGAAAAAAAGTAAATATTCCTAGCGTGACTGCTGATTATACGTTTGAAATTGACGGACGTATTGACGATATGGATGTCACTTACGTAAACGGTAAAAAAATCGGTTTTACCCTTTGTTGGAACTGCCCACGCACCTACACCATTCCGAAAGAATATTTACAAAAAGGAGAAAATACCATTGCTATTCGCACGATTGATACAGGTGGTGGTGGTACCATAGCAGGAGATGTTTTTATAAAGGATGCCTCTGGTAAGAAAATTTCGCTGAATGGCAGTTGGAAAGCGAAGCATACCGCAGGTATGATGGACGGGAAGTTTATGCTGTACACTGAGAATCCTGCTGCGCTTAATAATCCACCTGAAGGTATTGGTAGCTTTAAGTTGGACGCTAATAGCCCTACTGTCCTTTATAATGGAATGATCAATCCATTGATTCCTTATACGATAAAAGGGGCGATTTGGTATCAAGGAGAAAGTAATGTAGGTCGAGCTGATCAATATTTGAAATTATTCCCTGGCATGATTGAAGATTGGCGAAGTCGATGGGGGAATGACTTCCCGTTTTACTTTGTTCAAATTGCACCGTTCGATTATGGCAATAATTTATCCCCTCTATTACGAGAGGCCCAACGTAAAAGCTTAGCAACACCAAAAACGGGAATGGCAGTCACGATGGATGTAGGAAGTGCTACCAGTATCCATCCAGGGGATAAACAAACGGTGGGGTATCGGTTAGCCCAATTGGCATTAGCCAATGACTATGGAAAAGAAGTCACTGCATCTGGTCCATCTTTTAAACAACATACCATTGAAGGAAACAAAATCATCCTTGAATTTGAAAATTTGGGAACTGGCTTAGTTCTTAAAAAAGATATTCGAGAATTTGAAATTGCTGGGAGTGATAATCAGTACTTTCCTGCAATTGCCAATTTAGTAGGACAGACGGTGGAGGTCTCTTCTAGTAAAGTGACTCAACCTAAACATGTGCGATATGCCTTTAAGGATATAAGTACGGCTGCTTTGTATAATGTAGAAGGTTTTCCTGTTTCTTCTTTTACAACAGAGGAATAGCGGTAAGGATATTTTCTATTCTTCTGCATACTCAAATTCCCCTTGAAATACTTTTTTAAAAAAAGCACCTTGTCGAGTCGGGGTATATTCCCACGAGGAAAGCTGTGCCCTTATTCATAACAAGTCTATTCATCCTTTCTCCTTATCAATGCTTCCAAAGCACTTAAATGGTCTTCGAAAGCGGTACGTCCTTTGGTTGTAACTCGATAAGTAGTTTGAGGTTTGCGTCCTACAAATTCTTTTTTCACTTCAATATACAACTCTTTTTCCAATGCTTTGATATGGCTCGCCAAATTACCATCGGTCAAATCCAAAATGGTTTTTAATTGCTTAAACTCTACCCAACTATTCACCACCAAAATAGACATGATACCCAATCGAATTCGATTGTCCAGTTTGGTCTCTTTTAGTGTTGAAAGAATTTTTTTCATGAACCAATTTTGAATTTTGAATGATGAGCTTTGAATGATTGAATGCATTCAAAATTCTCCATTCAAAATTAACTGCTTAAAAGTCCGAATCCATAAATTCCATATAATATTCCGCTTGCCCAATATCGACCCGTTCCAGTCGAATCTTTTCACTATTCCAATCGAGATGACTTTGGGTATCATCTGCCTTATAAGCACGGACGTATTCTGCCACTAGACTTTTATTTCCACGCCAGCCATTGTCATTCGGTAGATTGGTCGTTTGGATAATTACTTCCCAGTCGCCTGGTGCTAAAGTAATGTTTTTTTCTATGGTTCCACTTCGGTCATTTTTGCTTTTATAGGCAACGGTAATCGGTTCAGAAGTGCTGTTTCCGACTCGTACACTATAGTCATATTTCATGTTACAAGAAGTGAGTACGAGGAGGGTAATACTTAGAAATAAAAAAGTGGTACGCATGATAATTTTTTTTGATAGTGTTTTTTGAACCACATAAAGGCACATTAGTTTTTTCACATAAGTTCATATTAGAAGACTAGTACAAATAATGTTTGTGTGAGCTAATGTGGTTAAAAAATACAACACCTGATTCACAAATTATTTTCGTCTTTACCCGTATTGTATATATGTTAGAAAAGGGAAAGCTTCACAGGGGGAGTAGAGAATGAAAGCCGTAGAGAATTAAATTGTAAGTGTTTAAAAGCAATTTTAATGTGTGACAGGATTTTACTTGAAGCACTCAAACTCTCAGTGAAGCCGTCCCTTTTCTTACTTATCATATTTATTGTAAAAAATAATTCCGTAAACAATATGTAATACCCCAAATCCAACACCCCATAATTCCAAACCATATCTTAAAAAGAACAAACCTAGCAGCCCTAAGCTAATTTCTAAATAAGCTAAGTACCGAATTTCATCAAAGGTAAATTTACTCGTATTCAATAGGGCTAAGCCATAGAAAATTAACGTACTAGGAGCCAACAAATTCAAATATCCTTGGTCTAATAATGCCAAACAGAATATGCCACCCACACCCAATGGAACTAAAAAATTAATGAGTAATCTTTTGGTAAGCGCATCAAAAAGATTTTGACCTTGCCGCCTCGCCTTTCGATAGGTAAAATAGGTGCAACCAATAGTGGCTACTAGTATAATTAATAGCGCATCCAATACAAAAAAAGGCTTACTATCTAATCCCCATCTATGGGCATCTAGTGCTTTAATGTAATAAATGACCCCTTGCTCGAAAGGTAGCATCTCTAAAAACACATATACTATTGCCAACCCCATTAGCGAAACAACACCTGCTACAATTCCCGATAATCCACTCAATGAAAGAAAACGAGTTGACCGTTCCATTAATGACCGTATCTGAAGGAGCGCATCTGCTGGATTTTGTTTTGGGTCCATCACCATAGTTGTAGGTTTATAAAAGTACTTTGAATTGCAAAGTAAATGAATAAAAAGTTTTAATGCAATTTTTTGAATGAATATTTTATTTTTATATTGTGGTATAAATTTGTTTTGAAAAACAATTTGTTTTATTTTTAAATTCTAAACGCAATATAATGAGTCAAGACTTTTTTGAGAAACCATTTGACCAAGAAACACTAGTAAAACTAAAATTGTATGAAGATTATTTGATGAAGTGGATCCCTGTTTTTGTTGCAACGAATAAATCTTTTGTTAATACTATTAATATATTCGATTTCTTCTCAGGAGCAGGTTGTGATAGTGAAGGGATTCTTGGAAGCCCATTACTTGCTCTAAAATCTCTAATGGAATATTCATCATACATAAAAGAAAAAGACTTATCAATCAATTTATTTTTGAATGATTATAATGTAGATTATTGTGAACGTCTTTTGAAAAACATCGAAGAATTTAATTATGATAACGAGCAGATAAATGTGCAGGTTTATAATCAGCATTTTGAAAATGCCTATGATATGCTTAGGCCCAAAATGGATGATTCAGCAAATTTGATTTTTCTTGACCAATTTGGTATCAAGTATGTATCCAAAAACCTTTTCCAACAATTAACGGAAAATAAATTGTATTTTTTTTCAATAGCAAACGG
>CALJIQ010000345.1 GCA_937973995.1 uncultured Saprospiraceae bacterium | reverse complement strand
GAAATTGTCAAATTGACCAATAAAAAGGTAGGAGGTATTCATATTAAAGGGGGAACGATTATTAAGACCACTAATAAGGGGAATCCGTGTAGCTTCCCGGTGCAAAAAGCAGATGGAACTTGGACGACTAAAGATATATCCAAAGATTTAGTCAAGAAGATCAAAAAAATGGACTTTGATGCGGTAATTAATATTGGGGGAGATGGTAGTCAAAAAATATCCCAGCAGCTTTTTGAGAAAGGACTGAATATCGTAGGCGTACCTAAGACGATTGATAACGATTTACATGCTACGGATTTTACCTTTGGTTTTACCACTGCCGTTCAAACAGCTACGGATAGTTTTGATAAATTAGTCACGACAGCAGAGAGTCATCATCGAGTGATGATTATGGAAGTGATGGGACGAGATGCAGGGTGGATTGCCTTGCATACGGCTATAGCAGGTGGGGCGGAGATTTGCTTGATTCCAGAGATTCCTTTCAAGATTAAGAATATTATGAAACGCATTAAAAAGCGTTATAAAAAAGGTAAAGGATTTTGTAATATTGTTTTGGCAGAAGGTGCTAAAATGGAAGATGGCAAAGTGATCGGTGCCGTAGCGAAAGGGGAAGAGCATATTAAGCTGGGAGGCATTGGCAATCATTTACGGGCTGAGTTGGAAGCAGCTGGCTGCGTACCGCAAGTACGTTGCACGATTTTAGGGCATACACAGCGAGGCGGTATTCCTGTTGCTTTTGATCGGATATTGGCTTCCTCTATGGGCGTAAAAGCGTATGAATTGGTAGCGGATAAACAGTTTGGGCATATGGTCGCTTTACAAAACAATGAACTCGTAGCAGTAACGCTCAAAGAGGCAACTAGCGAGTATAATTTTATTGGTAAAGACCATTATTTGATTAATACGGCTCGGAAGTTGGGGATTTCCTTTGGGGATTAAAATGGAGTTTAAAATTAAAAAAAATGGAAACGAATATAAAAGATACCCTTCAAAAACTATTCACCCAAGAACAACTCACCAAAGCGGAAGCAGAGGAAGCCTTGCGGGCGATAGCCAAAGGAGAGGTAAACGAATTCCAAACCACCGCCTTACTCACCTGTTTTCAAATGCGTCCCATCACGGGAGAAGAATTGGCAGGCTTTCGAGCAGCGATGATTGAATTTGCACTGCCTATTGATTTTAGTGAGATGGATACGATTGATATTGTGGGAACAGGGGGGGATGGAAAAAATACCTTTAATATTTCCACCACTTCTTCTTTTGTGGTGGCTGGTGCAGGGTACAAAGTGGCAAAGCATGGAAATGTAGGCGTTTCTTCTATTTGTGGGTCATCTAATGTATTGGAACACTTAGGATATAAGATGACCAATGATCCCGACCAATTAAAAAGGTATTTGGATAAAGCCAATTTTTGCCATATGCATGCACCATTGTTTCATCCGGCTATGAAGCATGTGATAGGTATCAGAAGAGGATTGAAAGTGAAAACCTTTTTCAATTTACTAGGTCCCTTATTAAACCCTTCTCGACCCAAGCGTCAACTATCAGGCGTTTACTCCGCAGATATATTACCACTCTATAAAGCAGTTTTTGAAGATATGGGAATCGAGTATAAAGTAATCTATGCGGAAGATGGTTATGATGAAATTTCCTTAACGGGTCCATTTCAAATACGCTCTAATCGTTTGGATGGAAAAATAACGCCTGCTAAAACGTATGACCCTACTGAATTACATGGCGGAGAAACCATTCCTGAATCTGCGAATATTTTAACCACTATTTTAGCAGGAAAAGGCACCGAAGCACAACACCAAGTGGTGTGTGCGAATGCAGGGCAAGCGATTCAATGTTTTAAGCCTAGTACGTCAATTGAGGATTGTATAGCGGAAGCGGATGAGGCGATTCGTAGTGGGCGAGCTATTCAGATGTTGAAGAATTTGGTTGGGTAATTAGGTATCGGACACCTTTGATGGTATCCGATACCTACGCCAATTAAAAATTATCATACAATCCCTTCAACTGACTATCCGTTTCTTTCTCCTTAATCTCCTTAATATAATTTTCAATACTAGCAATCGTAGTTTTCATTTCACTAATGACTTGTTCATTGGTCATTTGTCCTAACGATTGTTGCATCACTTGTTTTAAATCTGACATCGTCTTAGTAGAGGCAAATCGTCTCCATAAAGATTGGCTCATATCGGTTGATAGACCATGTAATTTTTTCAAAGAAGGAGTAATATCCGTACCACTTGACTGTAGAAGATAACCATACCCACCAAAGAAATCCATGACAGGAGGACCGTCTATTCGATGCCAATTATTTTCAAAGAAAGATAATTTTTTAGCATCTCCTTGTAGCGCATAAACAGCACCAACTGCGGCTAAAATGGAAGCATTATCAGAATCTTTTTCAAACTTAGCTGCCATCTCACTTGCGGCAGCAGGATCGGTTTGTTGCAATGCCATCAGCGCAGACCCAATCACTGGATAAGCCTTTTCTTTGGCTAAAATAGCAGTCGTCACTTCTTTGATTTGGGGTGCTTCGGCTGCTACTAAATAGGTCAATGCACTTTCTCTTACATTAGAGTGTGGATCATTTTTTGCCAACGTTGCCATATTTTCAAATACGCTATCATCAGGCTCAATCATTCCAATAGATAGATTTCTGATAAACCAAAAATTGTCTTTTAAAGCAGCACGTTTTACTTTTTTGGCTTCCGCAGACTTGCTTTCTTGTAAATTTTGAACCGCTTCAAAACGATCCATTAAATTGGGTGCATTATAGTATTGGAAGACATATTCCGCTTCCGTTTTATTGTCTGTTCGTTCTGCTAACAATACCTTGTCGGCATCCACATTGATTAAGGCAGGTTTTGCGTTTACATCGAACGTGAAGGTTTGTTTTCGTTGTGTCATCATTACCTGTTGCCTTGTCGGTTTACCTGCTGATTCATAAATGTCAATGGCTATTGGCAATTGGAAAATAGCAGGAAATTTATCTGGGTCTTGGGTTTGTTCTATTGTTACACTAGCCTTTTTAGTAACTGCGTCAAATCCATAATCAATGGTCAGTTGCGGATGACCTGCGGCGAAGTACCACTGGTTAAAAAACCAATTTAAATCCTGACCTGTTACTTCTTCAAATGCTAAACGCAAATCATGTGCTTCTACTGCTGTATAAGCATTATCCACTAAGTATTTATTCAAAGAAGCAAAGAAAGCTTCATCGCCTACATAGTTGCGCAGCATGTGCAATACCAAGCCTCCTTTATTATAACTATGCGCATCAAACATCGCTTCACTATCTGGTGTCTCAAACCAAATCAATGGATGTTCTCCGCCTCCCATAACGGACCCTAAATAACCATTTAACTCATTAATGCGATGGTGGTCAGCCCTATCCCTACCATCTTTATGTTCAAACCACAAGTATTCACTATAATTGGCAAAGCCTTCATTCATCGTCAAGTTAGCCCAACTTTCACAAGTCACGTAATCTCCAAACCAATGGTGAAATAACTCATGCGCTACGATGTAATCATTATCATCATCAATTAATTCTCGATCTGTTTTTTGGACAAAATCTCCAAAAATCACCCCCGTCGTATTTTCCATCGCACCTGATACATATTCTCTTACGATGATTTGAGCGTACTTCGGCCAAGGATATTTTACACCTAACATATCCGAAAAGAAGGTCAACATTTCAGGCGTATGTTCAAATATTTGTCTAGCATACGGCTTGTATTCTTCTTCCACGTAATAATCTACTGGAATGCCTTCCCAAGTATCTTTAACTATTGCAAACTCCCCTACTGCAATCATAAATAAGTACGGGGCATGGGGCAAATCCATTTTCCAATAATCCGTTCGAGTTCCATCTGCATTTTTATTAGAAGACACTAAGGTACCATTGGAAAGCGTTTCAAAACGATCTTGAACAGTCAAGTACATTTCTTGCGTGCAACGTTCATTCGGATGATCTATGGTCGGGAACCATCGAGAGTTCCATTCCGTCTCTCCCTGTGTCCATATTTGCATAGGCGTATTTTTGTCCTTCCCATCATGATTCACAAAAAACAACCCTTGCTCAGAGGTAATGGCGGCACTGCCTCCAATTTCCCCTTCTGTTGGTTTGGCGATGTACTTGACAATTACCTTATAATTTTCGGTTTTTTTGTATTCCCGATCTAATTGAATGGTGATGACTTTGCCATCATAATCATATTTTAATTCCTTGCCTGTAGGCTGCATGACTTTTAAAATATCAAAGCCCTTGGCATCTAATTGTAAATGATTGGTCGGATAGAAAAAAGGTTTTAACACCAATTCTGCTTTGCCAATCACTTGCTGTTTAGCCCAGTCAAATGACAAATCTAGACGGGTATGCACCAAATCGTTTTTAAGGGTATAAGTCGGTGCATAAGCGGGTAATTGATAATCTTCTGCTTTCTTTAATTCTACGGGTTTTGCTGCGGATACTACCATGGTATCTAGGTCTCTAAATTCGGTAGCATCTATTTCAATGGCTGGTTCTGGCGTTTCTGCTATCTTTTTGGCAGTCGAACAACTTGCCATTAATAAGACAGCGAATAGGTAGATGAAAAAATTCTTTTGCATAATTGAATTATTGTTGAATGTCGTCTAGACTAAGCAATCAAGTGTATGAATTATTGTGTTAGCACTCTTGGTGCTAACATAATTTATTGTCTACTATAAGTTATGTTAGCTCAAATTTTTACGGTTTGGAAAATTATTTGATTTTCCAAACCGTAAAAATTTAGAGCTAACACAACAACTAGCACCTAGAACTTACATCTGGAGACTGAAAACATCGTCCTTAATAAAACGATCTAAGAATCTTAATGATTGTTACATTAAGACTATAAATAAGGGGTATAGTTACGATTTTTTAGAAATAGATACTAGGCGAGATAAAGAGAGGGGGTAGCTTCGAAGTTACCCCCTCTCTTGAAAACGATTAACGCTAACTCGTTACCTTCTTCATACTAATCACTACCGACTTACTAGCAGGCGTATAACTTTCCGCAAATTGCCCTACGGGTACTAGCACATTTGCCTCTGGAAAATAGGTAGCCACACAATTTCTAGGAATGTCATAAGGCACGACTAGGAAATTAGGTGCCATTCTTTCTTCGCCTTTAAAATGGCTTAGTAAATCTACGTAATCTCCTTTTTGTAGATTGGCATATTGCATATCTTCCACATTCATCATTACAATTCTACGACCATTATGGATACCTCGATAACGGTCGTTATTATCATAAATGGTCGTATTAAATTGGTCGTGACTGCGAATGGTAGTCATTAAGTATTGTCCTTCTTGGAGGGCATGGATTGGCACTTTGGTAATACTAAAATGCGCTTTATTATCGGTGGTCGTGAATTTTCTCTCTCTAGGTCCATTGGGTAAATAAAAGCCTCCTTCTCTGCGAACTCGTTCATTATAATTATCAAAACCAGGGATACAGGCTTCGATAGCATCTCGAATATGGTCGTAATTAGAAACCATCTTTTCCCATTCTACTTGGGTGTCTTTTCCGAGGGTTTCGATAGCTAGTCTAGCTACTATATCTGGTTCGCTTATTAGATGTTCGGAGGCAGGAGAGAGCATGCCTTGCGACTTATGCACAATACCCATCGAATTTTCCACACTAACAAATTGCTTGCCTGCTGTTTGTTCATCTATTTCTGTTCTGCCTCGACAAGGTAAGATGATCGCTGTTTTTCCAGTGACTAAATGGTTTCGATTGGGCTTGGTGCTAACCATTACCGTAAGGTCGCAATTGCGCATCGCTTGTGCCGTATATTCCGTATCGGGTGCCGCTAGTAATAGATTCCCACCCATGCTAAAAAAGACTTTTGCTTTTTTTTCGTGCATGGCTTGGATGGCTTGCACGGAGTTGTATCCTGTTTTGGCAGGGGCTACAAACTCAAAATGCTGTTCTAGTTTTTCTTTAAAAGCAGGTTTTAAATGTTCCCAAATACCCATAGTACGATCTCCCTGTACATTGCTATGTCCACGCACAGGACAAGCGCCTGCCCCTGGAATGCCAATGCTCCCTTTTAGCAATAATAGGTTCACAATTTCACGAATATTATCTACCCCATTTTCATGTTGCGTAATCCCCATTGCCCAACAAATAATCATTTTTTTGCGGCTGGCAATCAAAGCAGCGGTAGCGCGAATTTGTGCCTCTGAAATACCACAGGCAGCAGACAAGTCTGCGATGTTATATTGTTCTAAATCTTTTAAAAGAGCTTCATATCCAATCGTATATTGCTCAATAAACTCCTTGTCAACTGCTTCCAATTCTACCAATACTTTTGTAATGGCTTTTAATAAGGCTAAATCACCATTGATGCTAACCTGTAAAAATTCATCTGCGATGGGCGTTGGAGTACCGATCCAACCTCTTACTTCTTGTGGGTTTTTAAAATTTTTCAAGCCTGTTTCTGCCAATGGATTAATACTCACAATTTTTGCTCCCGCTCGTTTCGCTTTTTGCAAAGCGGATAACATTCTCGGATGATTGGTCCCTGGATTTTGACCGATTACTAGAATAATATCTGCTATGTAAAAGTCCTCTAATTTGACCGTCCCTTTGCCAATGCCTATGGTTTGAGATAGCCCCATACCCGTAGATTCATGACACATATTAGAGCAATCGGGCAAGTTATTCGTCCCAAATTGTCGCACAAACAATTGATATAAAAAAGCTGCTTCATTACTCGTGCGACCAGAGGTATAAAAGATCGCTTCATCAGGCGTATCTAATAGATTGAGATGGGTAGCGATGGTTTTAAAAGCATCCTCCCAAGCGATAGGTTCATAATGCGTTGCTCCTTCCTTTAAGATCATCGGGTGGGTAATACGACCACTTTTTCCCAATTTTCGTTCGGTCCAGCCCATCATTTCCTCGATGCTATGCTTAGCAAAAAAGTCAGGATTTGCTCTTGCGGTGGTGGCTTCTTCTGCAACTGCTCTCGCCCCATTTTCGCAATATTCCGCTATACCAGAACGCTCTCCAGGCTTGGGGTCGGGCCAAGCGCAGCTAGGACAATCAAAGCCTTTGGTTTGATTGAGATTCAATAGCGTCTTATTACAGCGTACCATTCCCATTTGACTGGAAGCATCTTTTAAGGCATTCGAAACGGCAGTAATACCCGCAGCGACTTTGGCTGGTTGTGTGATTTTTACTTGCTCGTCCTTATCGGTTGGAATGGTATATTTTTTTGACATGTCTTTTGTCGTTGAGGTGGGGATACTATTTTTTAGTCTAACAAGGATTCAAAATAGGGCTTACTAGCTTAAAATGCAAATTTTGTTTTTTAAGGGTTGGACAAGAAATAATGCACTCAAATTTTTCCCGCTAAGTTACGCTAAGTCATACCTTGGCGAGACTTAGCGAAACCTTAGCGAGACTTGGCGGGAGATAAATCTAGGTTAGAATGTTTTTTACTACAACTTTTAGCTGCCGATCTCTTTCCAAAGTTCTTCCAACTCAATCTTAGTCAAATTTCGCCACTGTCCCACGGGCAATTTTCCCAAATGCAAGTGCATAATGCGCAATCGCTTTAAGGTCACTACTTTATAGTTCAGATATTCACACATCCGTCGTATTTGACGATTTAATCCTTGGGTCAAAACAATTTTAAAAGTGGATTTGGATTGCTTGGTTGTTTGGCAAGGTTTGGTGGTCGTTCCTAAAATAGGAATGCCTTTACTCATTTGAGTAAGAAATTCGGTCGTAATTGGTCGGTTGACTTTGACTATATATTCTTTTTCGTGATTGTTTTCGACTCGTAATATTTTATTGACGATATCGCCATCATTGGTAAGCAAAATAAGTCCAGAGGAAGCTTTATCCAATCTACCTATTGGAAAAATTCGCTGTGGATGTCCTACAAAATCAATGATATTATCTTTATCCTTTAGGTCGGTGGTGCAGGTAATGCCTGGTGGTTTGTGGAGAGCGATATAAACTGCTTTAGGTTTGTTAAGTAGCGGTTCTCCATCAAGGGTAACTTCATCGCCTTCTTCTACTCGATTTCCTTTCTTTGCGATCTGTCCATTAATGGATACCCGCCCCGCTTCGATCCATTTATCGGCTTCTCTTCTGGAACAAATACCTGTGCTACTGATGAATTTATTTAGACTGGTGGAACTCACATTAATGTGGTGGACGGTAGACGGTGGGTGGTAGAGGTGTTAAGTTCTAAGGTGCTGGTGAGGACTTGCCGTCCGCAACTTGTATTCGCTCGCCTCTGGCGAGTGTTTTTTACATAGAAACACTTGCCAGAGGCAAGAAAAATACTGGTATCGGATTGAAAATCCTAACCAACAACACGCTGAAAAATAGAACTTAACAGCTCTACCATTGACCATCCACCCATTTAGAATAATTTACCCTGATCACCTCCCTTTTTCTTTCGAGTGGTCGTCTTAGGTTTTGCTTTTGGCTTCGGCTTTGCTTTCGACTTGGTAGTTTTAGCAGTTGGCTTTGGCTTCGTCGTTTTAGTGCTTCTAGACTTAATGCTAGGTTTCTTTGGTTTTGCTTTTACCTTGTCAATATCCACTTCAAAGTCAACCGTGTCGCCTGCTTTTAGTTTGGATTTTGTCGTTGTTTTTTTGGTCGTTGTCGTTGGCTTAGTTGTTGAAGATTTAGTTGTTTTGGTGGACGCCGCTTTAGTGGTTTTAGATGCTGAGGAACGAGTAGAGGGAGTAGTCTTTTTAGTCGTCCTAGCTGCTGGTTTTGCGCTTGTCTTTTTAGCAGTGGATTTAGTGGTCGTTTTTGCTGCTGGTTTTGTAGTAGCCTTTTTAGTAGTTGCGGGCTTTGTTGCCTTAGTAGCGGGCTTAGTCCTAGTTGTTTTAGCAGCAGGTTTAGGTGTTGGTGTTGCTTTTACCGTTTTCTTTGTTGCTGTCTTTGGCGGATCGGATTTTAATTCTTTGATGCTAGTTACCTTTTGGGCACTTAGTTTATTCCCAATGGACTTCCAACCTTTTACATCAATGAATTTATCTATATCCACTTTCTTCATCACCTTATTGCCTTTTATTCTTTCCCCATATTCTACCACACAACCCGAATGCGCAGAGGCGAATAATAGTTTCGACATTTTATGCTCCGTAATAAAAGGAAAGCGTTTGCCAAGCGTTGCCGTTTCTACTCTGAAACGCTTCACAAAAGAAGTCTTCTTGTCGCCGTCGTAATAGAGCGCACCAATGACCGTATCAGGATCATGTTTTTGAATATGTATAATTTCTTGCGGGTCGTAGCGATTGGTCATTTCGTAGTCTGTCAATTCATACGTTCCATCTTTGTATAAAACAAAGATATTGCTACCTGTATCAAACTCCCCAAGATACAGCCCCCTTTCATCTCTATTCAAGCGACCTGAACTATCATCCATCCAAAGTTTTATCGCTCCTAAAGTAGATTGTCCTTCTGATTTTAGCGTAACTTTTTTGACAGGATATTTGGTTAGAATATTTCCTTGCGAAGCTCGTCCTTTAATGGCTAATTCACTAAAGTCGAAGTCGAATAATTTGATTTTAGCATTGCAACCTTGTGATAGTTGAACGCCTATCGTTTCTGCCTCTCCATTTGTGTTGGCAGTGAAATACAACAGTCGAGACCCCCTGTGTCCTTTCGTAATATCGTATTCTTTATCTCTAGTAATTGCCGTTACATTAAAGCGTTTTGCCATTGTCCTACCTGTTTTGCCATCTACATAAACGGCATTATAAGTAGTTCGCTCATCCCCTTTTTTCCACACGGCAACGTGCAGAAGGCTTTTACCCACAAAGGCTTTATCGGAGATTCTAGTTACCAAGAATTTTCCATCTTTTCGAAAAACAATAATATCTGCGATGTCAGAGCAATCGGCAATAAAAGTATCTTTCTTTAAGCTCTTACCGATAAACCCGTCTTTGAGATTGGCGTAGAGTTTTGCGTTATTAGCAACTACCTCCGTCGCTTTAATGGTATCAAAAGATTGGATTTTTGTTTTTCGCTCTTTACCTTTTCCATACTTCTCCAATAATCTTTGGAAATAAGCGATCGCATAATCTGTCAAGTTTTTTAAATCATGCTTGACTTGCTTTAATTGCGTTTCTATTTCTGCAATACGCTCATCCGCCTTAAAGGCATTGTATTTAGAAATTCGCTTAATTTTAATTTCTGTCAAGCGTACAATATCATCCTCCGTAAGGTCTCTTAATAAGCGCAATCGCTTATCACCTTTTTTCTTTTTTTCTGGAGGTGTGCTGACAAATTTTCTCAATCCTGCTTCCACGGTTTCTAGCACTTCTTCCCAAGATTCGCACTCTTCAATATCTCGATAAATTCTATTTTGAATAAATATTTTTTCTAAACTGGCAAAGTGCCATTTCTCTTCTAATTCTCCTTGCTTAATCTCTAACTCTTGTTTTAATAGCCCTTTGGTATCATGGGTATTAATTTCAAGAATCTCTTCTACCGTTAAAAAGTAGGGTTTGTCTTCTATAATAATACAAGCATTCGGAGAAATAGAGACCTCACAATTGGTAAAAGCATAAAGCGCATCCATCGTCACTTCAGGGGAAGCTTCTGTGGCAATATCTATTTGAATCTCTACATCTTTAGCTGTGTTATCCGTTACCTTTTTAATCTTTATTTGCCCCTTATCATTCGCTTTTATAATGCTATCAATCATGGAGGTCGTTGTCACTCCATAGGGCAATTGTCGAATGACTAGGGTGTTTTTGTCTAATATATCAATCTTCGCTCTGACCTTTACTTTTCCACCTCGTTTCCCCCCATTATAATTACTTACATCTACCATCCCTCCATGCTGAAAATCTGGGTAAATTTTTACCTTCTTTCCTTGCAGAATTTTGATGGAGGCTTTGATCAGTTCGATGAAATTATGGGGAAGTATCTTAGTGGATAAACCTACCGCAATCCCATCCGCCCCTTGCGCCAATAGCATCGGGAATTTCATCGGTAAATGGACGGGTTCTTTATTCCGTCCGTCGTACGATAATTGCCAATCCGTCGTCTGATTATTGAAGGCTACATCTAAGGCAAATTTGGTTAATCGTGCCTCAATATACCGAGGGGCAGCCGCTCGGTCGCCCGTTCGATTATCTCCCCAATTTCCCTGGCAATCAATCATTAAATCCTTTTGCCCTAAATGTACTAGCGCATCCCCGATAGCCGCATCTCCATGCGGATGATACTGCATCGTATGACCGATTATATTTGCCACTTTATGATATCGACCATCATCTTTTTCTTTTAAGGTATATAGTATTCTACGCTGAACGGGTTTGAGTCCATCATCTATGGCAGGCACCGCTCTTTCTAATATCACATAGGAAGCATAGTCCAAGAAGTACTCTTGAAACATCCCTTTTAGGGAGATGATGTTATCGTCTTGCATGGCTTCTCCATTGCCATTTTCGGAGGAATTTATTTTTTTGGTTTTATCACTCATTTATTTCATTTGTGATTTGTGCTAATATGGTAGCCATTGAATTTTCCTGATAATAACGAATTGCGTACCTATCATCCAAATAGGATAGGATGGGAACACGGATCAAAACGGATTTCAAATTAGGACTTGTTCTATTTTACTAGTACGCGACCTGCTTAGTATCCGTTCTTATCCGTTAGATCTGTTCCTTAAAACAAAAATACAAAAAATAAACTTTTTGTTTTAAAAAAACCTTCCACTGCCAACGCTTAGTAGTGGGACAAAAATAAAAAACGCTGCCTAGTTTTTTGCAATCCTGTATTAAACCTCCTATTTCCTTTTTGGATATGCTTGACAATAGGATGGTATCATCATATACAGCAAACCATCGCTTCGTTATCCTCAAGATTTTCAATGCTTGCTTCTTTTTTCTCGAATGGATTCTACCCCATTCTCTAATGTATATGGATTCCAACTCTGGATGTTCCGTCAATAAATCCTCTATCTTATACCTAGGGGGTGTAACCTCCGTTTGATGTACTGGAAAAAGATTAATAACTTGCCATTGAAATATAAAAGAAATCATGGCGAGTAAAATTACCAAAAAAGACGGAAAGAAAATCACCTTACAAATAGAGATAGAATTAGACCTAACTTCGATGCTTAATAGTGAGGAATAAATTGCAAAAGCCTTGAATGAAGCTGAGATGAAGCTATCCAAGAAGCCTTAGAACAATTTGATGCAGATGGACGCCCAACAGACGTTGGCGAACAACTTATAAGTAAAGGTCAAGAAAAAAAAGCACCAAACACCGTACGGGGAAGTAGAAATACTTCGTACACGCCCTTGGAGTATGTCTAACTTTCTATCGGCTGAAAACCAATATTTTAGACATCCTCTTAATCAGAGTCAGAAATAAAAACAATGAAAAAAAATATTTTTAAAGATAAACAAACAGTAGCCCAAGCTTTTGCTAACTACTTAGCCGAGCAAATCGAAAAAGCCAATACTTTTCATATCGCGCTATCAGGAGGCAGCACGCCAAAAATTTTATTTCAATTGCTTGCCGACCAATACGCTAAAAAAATAGATTGGCAAAAAGTACATTTATATTGGGGAGATGAACGCTGCGTGCCTCCTACAGATGCCGACAGTAATTATGGCATGACCAAAGAGAAATTAATTGACCATATTCCAATTCCCTTTGTAAATGTGCATCGAGTATTAGGAGCACGCAACCCAACAGAAGAAGCCATTCGCTATGGGAAAGAAATACAATGGTGTCTGCCAGAGGAAAAAGGCTTGCCTGTTTTTGATGTAGTCATGCTAGGAATGGGCAGCGACGGGCATACGGCTTCCATTTTTCCTCATCAAATGGAATTATTAACTACTAATGACATTTGTGGCGTGGCAACCCATCCTGAGTCTGGACAAAAAAGGGTCACGCTAACGGGACCAGTAATCAACCATGCCAAGCAGGTTCATTTTTTGGTAACAGGAGGCTCCAAAAACGATAAAGTTCAAGCCATTTTTAATAAGGAAGGTAATTATCTGGATTATCCTGCAGCGCATATTAAAGGAGCAATATGGTGGATGGATGAAGCGGCTAGTTCTGAGGGGTAGGATGGTTCATAATTCAAACAATACCGTTATATCTAAAAGTATGTCTTAATCATTTACAACCAAACCCAAACTATGCTGATTGATTTTTAGTCCGAAAGTAGTAGGACAATCCAACCATCAAAATCACTCTGCTCGTTTAAAATCTCGTTTCCCTCCCGTCTTCTCCATCAATTTCGTTTCTTTAATAATAATGTGGTGAGAAAAAGCCTTGCACATATCATAGATCGTAAGTGCCGCAACGGTCGCTCCTGTCAATGCTTCCATTTCTACTCCTGTTTTAGCCGTTAATCTTGCCGTACAGTCAATTACGATTTCTTGCTGCTCGTTGATGTGTATTTTTATTTGGCAATTATCTAAGCCCAAGGGATGACATAAAGGAATTAGATCACTTGTCTTTTTTGCCCCCATTACGCCTGCTAAAATAGCCGTTTGGAAGACTGGCCCTTTCTTGGTGTGAATTTCTTCGTTGGTGAGTTGTTGTAAGATGCTTTCATCGACCACGACAATACTTCTAGCTCTTGCGGTTCTTTTGGATATTTTCTTTTCCCCTACATCTACCATTGATGGATTACCAGCTTTATCTAAATGGGTGAATTTATTTTCCATAATTGATTTGAGTTGCGAGTGAATGAGTTGCGAGTGAGCGAGTTCCCACATGAGATGCATGGGGAATTTTTTACTTTTTCTTTTTATAAAAAGAGTCTTGTATGCTTTTTCAATGTGCTGAAATGTGCACCTAGCAAACTCGCAACCCCCTCACTCTTCCGCTTGATAAAAAATCTTAGAGCAATTCGATTTCGTAAATATTTTTCGAGCAACTCTATGAATATCTTCGCTAGTAACCGCTGAATATTTTTGCCCTTCTAAGTTAGCTAAATTCGCATCTCCTAGTAATTCATAGAAAGCTAGATTAATCGCTTTATTTAGAATACTAACTTCTGAAAAAGTAAGGGCACTTTCAATTTTATGTTTGTATTTCAGCAACTCTTTTTCTGGAACAAGTTGGTTACGTAGTAATCTCAATTCCTTCCAGATTGCTTTTTCTGCTACCTCTAATGTCACCCCCTCTGCTGGCTTTCCCTCTATTATCAATAATCCAGGATCAATATTCCCAGTGATATAGGCATCAATCGAACTAAACAATTGTTGGTCCTTTAATAATTTCCGATAAAGGCGGGAGGAACCACCATTACTTAAAACATCAGAAATTAAATCCGTTACGTAGTAATCCTCATCTTTTCGACCCCCAATATGAAAAGCCAAGTAGAGCGCATCTATTGGTACTTTTGCTTTTTGTGTCCGTTGTTGGAACTTCCGCTGAATGGGTTCTCTAGGTAACTTCCTTTTAGGTGTCACTCCTGCTGGAATTGGACCAAACCACTTTTCACTCAGCGTTTTTACCTGAGCTATATTTACATTTCCTGCCACTGTTAAGATGGCATTATTAGGACAATAATATTTATAAAAGAAATGCTTTACATCTTCTAGCGTAGCGTTTTCTACATGCTGAGGCGTTTTACCGATAGTGGGCCATCGGTAGGGATGTTTCCGATAAGCAACATCTGCAATATGATGCCAAGCATCCCCGTACGGTTGATTCAAACAAGTCTCTTTGAATTCTTCCAAAACGACCTTTCGTTGAGTCTCCAAACTTTTTTTACTAAAATTCAAACTCATCATCCGATCAGACTCCAACCAAAAAGCGGTTTCTATATTTTCTGCAGGTAAGGTATCATAGAAGTTGGTGATGTCATTATTGGTAAAGGCATTATTTTCCCCCCCTGCCAACTGAATAGGCATATCAAAGTTGGGTACATTCAAAGAGCCTCCAAACATCAAATGCTCAAAAAGGTGGGCAAATCCTGTTTTATCAGGAGATTCATCTCTGGCACCTACATCATACAACACATTGACAGCCACCATCGGGGTGCTGTTATCTTCGTGTACGATCACTTTCAAGCCATTCTCTAATTCAAATCGTTCAAACTGTATCAATAGCTGTTTTATTTGAGTGTGATATGCTGATTTCTCACACTTAGTCCTCTGTTTCAAAAATTTCAATCATTAATTCTGGTCTGCTTCGCTGGCTGACACCAGCTCGGCAAGTAGGTTTGTAGGAGGCAGGTATTTCAAAATTGGCTTTTTTAAAGCCAATTTT
>CALJIQ010000344.1 GCA_937973995.1 uncultured Saprospiraceae bacterium | reverse complement strand
ATGAGTCCACTCTAAAAAGTCTGTTTTAATGAAAAATCGAAATAATTACATTAAATGTTTTTTTGTAAAGTTTTGATTTTTAGCAAAATATAGATATGCCAAATTTTTAAAATTTGGCATATCTCGCTCAAAATGACTTTTTAGAGTAGACTCAACAATAGAACAATAGAACAATAGATCAATAGAACAATAGATCAATAGATCTGTGACTATTTTACAGTCATCAAAACAAACTCCCCACTTTAGGAGGATCAAAACCCAAATGGTCATATGCTTTTGGCGTAACTTCCCGACCTCTTGGCGTTCGTTGAATAAAGCCTTCCATAATTAAAAAAGGTTCGTGTACCTCTTCGATGGTACCTGCTTCTTCTCCTACGGCGGTAGCGATAGTAGTTAGACCTACGGGACCTCCTTTAAACTTGGTGATGATGGTGGACAAAATTTTGTTGTCCATTTCATCCAAGCCACTTTCATCCACATTGAGGGCAGACAAACCATATTGTGCAATCTTGACATCAATGGTACCATTGCCTTTTATTTGAGCGAAGTCTCGTATCCGTCGCAATAGCGCATTAGCGATCCTAGGAGTTCCTCTACTTCGACTAGCAATTTCCGAAGCGCCATCATCTGTGATGGGCACATTCAAAATACCTGCGGAGCGTTTGACTATTTTTATTAAGGTAGGAATATTATAATAATCCAAGTGGCAGTTGATACCAAATCTGGCACGCATTGGGGCGGTCAATAAACCCATTCTAGTGGTCGCCCCAATAAGCGTAAAGGGATTTAGTGTAATTTGAATACTCCTAGCGTTAGGTCCACTATCAATCATTATATCAATGCGATAGTCTTCCATAGCAGAATACAAATATTCCTCTACCACATTATTCAGTCGATGGATTTCATCAATAAATAAAACATCGCCATCGTCTAAATTGGTCAATAGACCAGCTAAGTCGCCTGGCTTTTCCAAGACAGGACCAGAGGTGAGCTTTAACTCTGACTCCAATTCATTAGAAATAATATGAGATAGGGTGGTCTTTCCCAATCCAGGTGGTCCATGTAGTAGCACATGGTCAAGGGCTTCCGCTCTTTGTTTTGCTGCCTCTATAAATATTTTAAGATTATCAACGATCTTTGGCTGTCCGCTAAAGTCTGATAATAACTTCGGACGCAACGCCTTCTCTATGGTTTGCTCTTCTGGTGTATGATTGACACCTGTCGGATCTAAATTTTCATTCATCTATATCAAAATATTCGCAAATATACGTTTCTTTTTGTAAGAGTCACTTTTTTGATTATACGTATTTAGTGTACATTAAATCTATGCTTTTCTTCGTTATTGGAGTAATCCTTGTCTAGTTTAAAAGGAATGAACAATTCAACTATATAAACGTATTTTTGAATAACTTTTGAAACGTATTATTAGAGCTGCGTTTCTAAAATTTCGATTACCACTTATTGGTTTGCCTCGCTGGCTAACGCCAGCTCGGCTAGTAGGTTTTAGGAGGCAAGGATTTAAAAAATTGGCTTTGAAAAGCCAATTTTTGAAATCCTTGCCTCCTAAGAACCTTATTTGCGAGGCGCCGAAGGCGGCAAGCAAATACTAATCATCGTAATAACCACATGCAGTTTTTATTTCCCAGCTTTTTGTGGGCACTATTGGCATTAGCCATTCCCATCATCATTCACTTGTTTTATTTTCGACGATTTAAAAAGGTTTACTTTACCAACGTCAAATTTTTAAAAGAAGTAAAAGAAGAAACGAGTGCCCGCTCTCGCCTACGTAATTTATTGACACTGCTAATGCGATTAGGCGCAATGGCTGCGCTTGTGCTGGCATTTGCTCAACCCTTTATTCCAGTGGATACGGTAGTAAAGAAGGGGCAAAAAGCGGTTAGCCTTTTCATTGACAACTCCTTTAGTATGAGTGCGCTGAGCCAAGATGTGCCACTTATTGAAAAAGCCAAACAACGGGCAAGAGAAATCATTAAAGCTTATAATGACGAAGATGAATTCCAGATCATCACCAATGATTTTGAAGGACGGCATCAGCGCATGGTGAGTAAAGAAGATGCTTTATCCTTAGTAGATGAAGTAAAAGTAAGCCCTGCTGTTCGCACTTTGTCTAACGTATTGGGCAGACAACAACAGGCGTTGAATGCTACTACGGATAATAATATTTCCTACCTAATTTCAGATTTTCAAAAAAATATCACCGATATAGAGAATTATAATGACACTACGCTAGAGGTTAATATGGTTCCTTTACAGTCGGTACAAGAAAAAAATATCAGTATTGATTCTGCATGGTTTGATGCGCCTTTTCAAATGGTCAATCAAAGTAACATGTTGGTCATTCGAGTAAAGAATCACAGTACGGAGGATGCAGAGAATTTAAGATTATCGCTAAAGTACGATGGACAAGAAAAGCCTGTAGGAACACTATCTATTCCAGCAGGTGCCTCTGCCATAGACTCGATCAATGTGTCTATTCAACGAACAGGATGGCATGAAGCACAATTGTCTATCACGGATTATCCAGTGCAGTTTGATGACCATTACTTCTTTACCTTTAACGTAGCAGAAAAAATAGCGGTATTGGCTATCAATGATGGGACTACGAACCCCTATTTAACCGCTGCCTTTAAAAGCGTTTCTAATTTTCATTTAACCAATCAACAGAGTAGAAATTTGGATTATTCCACTTTTTCTACGTATCAGATGATTATTTTAAATAGCCTAAATTCCGTTTCTTCTGGTTTATCCTTTGAGCTCAACCAATATGTAAAGAATGGTGGCAACTTATTGGTGTTTCCGGGTGCTACTGCCAATATTGATACCTATAAAAGTTTTCTAAGAGCATTTGAGGCTAATCAATATGTGCAGTTGGTGAAAGAAGAAAAAGCAGTGGGTTCGGTTAATTATGAAGAATTTGTCTTCAAAGATGTCTATGAAAATCGAAGAACCAACTTAACACTACCCGTTACCCAAGTCAATTATCAATTGACCAATTTTGGTAGAAGTAAGGAAGAAAAGTTACTAACCTATCGAGATGGTAGCACCTTTTTGGCGAAGTACGGTTTTGACAAAGGGAACTTGTATTTATGTGCTGCGCCCCTTCAGGAAGATTATAGTAATTTGGTGAAAAACGGAGAGATATTCATTCCAATGTTGTACAAAATGGCGATCTCTTCTGCCCAATCTCAGCGCATTGCCTATACCATCGGAAGTGATGAGTATATCGAGACAGATAATCGCATTACGGACTCAGAGATGGTGTATAAGTTGAAAGGCGCAGCAGAAGAATTTATCCCTGAACAAACGGCAGTTGGACCTAAAGTCGTACTAGGCGTATATGACCAAGTAAAGGAATCTGGATTCTACGATTTATTCTTAGAGGAAGAAAAAACCCTAGCCAAATATGCCTTCAACTATGATCGCAAAGAATCCCAATTAGACTATTTTAATGAAGATGATTTAAAAGCTAGAGTAGGGGACCAAATAAATGTATTAACGTCTAATGCAGATACGGATTATGAGCAGTTGATTGGGCAACGGAGTCAAGGGATTCCGCTTTGGCGTTGGTGTGTGATTGCAGCGTTGGTGTTTTTGTTGATTGAGGGTTTGTTGTTGCGGTTTTGGAAGGTTTAAGAACTATCTGGATATAAACCTGCACTCGCCAAAATTTCTCTAATTGCTAATCTTTCTGGTTCGTTAAACTTTAAAAATTTAACACTCAAGCTGCCTATCCCACACTCCAAACTCAGATAATAGAATTACATCCTTATGAGGTGCCAGAAATTATTGCTACCGAACTATTGAATGGGTTTCCTCCCTATTTACAATGGATAGAAAAAGAGGTGAAGCATATTGAATAGAAGCGATATATTTGCACTTCCTACTCAATACTTTATCCATGAAACTCAACCTAGAAATAGCAGTAGCCAGCAAACCAGAATGGCTAGAAGCGGTCTTAGCAGATTTTCCTTCTTTCTTACAAGATCATGCAGATTGTGAGCGCAAAGCCTCCGCAATGGCAATGAGTTTTGTTGCTAAGTACCCTGATCGAGTCGCCATTATTCCTGAATTAATAGAAACGGCGGTAGAAGAATTAGAGCATTTCCAAATGGTGTATAAAATTATGGAGGAGAAAGGCGTGACCCTGCCCGCTTCTATGGGAGAGGATAAGTATGTTAAAAAACTCATCAAGCAATGCCATTCTGGAAGAAATGAACGTTTTATGGATCGCTTATTAATTGCTTCTGTTTTGGAAACTAGAGGGGCAGAACGGTTCAAAATGGTGGCAGATGCCTTGGAAGACGAAGAATTGAAAAAATTCTATAAAATGTTATGGACTTCTGAAGCAAAACACGGACATATCTTTGTGCATATGGCGATGAATTATTTTGATCGAAAGACCGTCTATGATCGCCTGCATTGGTGGGTAGAACGAGAAGCAGAGGTGATTGAGGGCTTAGAAATTCGGGCTGCGCTACACTAAATTTCCACCCATTTTATCACGTAATGATTCAGAGAGGATGATGGTTGGATTCCTATTAACTCCAAATTGGCAGTATATTTGTTTTTTTTTTCCTGTTAGCCCCTGATAATAGGCTAAATACACCCCCCTCGCAACTTGCGAATTTTCCTATCGTTATTAAATAAACATTGTTTCAAATTTTAAAAATTTAACTCATGAATATAGCAGTAGTAGGTACTGGCTATGTGGGCTTAGTTACAGGTACTTGTTTCGCAGAAACAGGTAATCAAGTAAAATGTGTCGACATAGACGAGGCCAAGGTAAGAAGAATGCGCAACGGAGAGGTTCCTATTTACGAACCAGGCCTAGAATTATTATTCGATAGAAATACCAAGCAAGGTCGCTTGCATTTTACGACCAATTTGAAAGAAGCAATCGATGATGCTGAAATTATATTTTTAGCATTACCAACTCCTCCAGGAGAAGATGGCTCTGCTGATTTATCTTATATACTAGGTGTTGCGAAGGATTTATCCGCCATTATCACAGATTATAAAGTGATCGTGGATAAGAGTACGGTTCCTGTAGGAACTGCTGAAAAAGTACATGCGATATTAGCCAAACGATTGGATGAGTCCTTGTTTGATGTAGTCTCCAACCCTGAGTTTTTAAGAGAAGGGGTAGCAGTAGATGATTTCTTAAAGCCAGACAGAGTAGTTATCGGAACCTCCTCTGACAAAGCTCAGAAGGTAATGAGACGGTTATATGAGCCTTTTGTAAGACAAGGCAATCCTATTATATTTATGGATGAGCGATCCGCTGAAATGACGAAATATGCAGCGAATTCTTATCTAGCGGCTAGGATTTCTTTTATGAATGAAATAGCGAATCTATGTGAGAAAGTAGGCGCAAATGTGGATCAGGTAAGAATTGGGATGGGCAGTGATAGTCGGATTGGAAAACGATTCTTGTTCCCTGGTGTGGGATATGGTGGTAGCTGTTTTCCTAAAGATGTACAAGCATTGGCAAAGACAGCTAACCAACATGACTATGATTTTAAGATTTTGAATTCGGTTATGAAAGTCAATAGAATTCAAAAGTCTGTCATGGTGCAAAAGATTAAGAAGGCGTATGGGGAGAACTTAGCAGGAAAAACTTTTGGAATATGGGGCTTGGCTTTCAAGCCAAATACAGATGATATCCGAGAAGCACCTGCACTGTACATTATCGAAGAATTGCTGGAGGCTGGAGCTTCTATTCGAGCTTACGATCCAGAAGCAATGGAAAATGTCCGAAAGGAGTTTGGTGACCGAATCACATTGGTTAATGACCAATATGAAGCATTAATTGGGGCAGAAGCACTTATTATCTTGACAGAGTGGAGTGTTTTCAGAACACCTAGTTTTACCGTTGTAAAAGAATTATTAAAAGAACCTGCCATTTTTGATGGTCGAAATCTATACGATTTAGAACGAATGAAGGAGCAAGGAATCGCTTATAATAGCATCGGGCGTACGAAAGTAGAAGCGCCTAATTTAGTGAAGAAGTAAGCGTTCATTCGAAATTTGTTCGTACAAATTGAACAAGATAACTGGCATTTTTGAAATGCCTGTTATCTTTGAGAAAAAAGGCGTCTTTCCAAAGAAGGACGCTTTTTTTAGTTTTGATTCCATTCCTACAACCTTTCTTCGTACTTTGTGTTAAGTTGAAAATAAATTACTCCATGCTAACAAGTCAACGAATAAAGGAAGGCCTTGAGATCATGTCGACTAATTTGGGTCACACGATCGCAGAACTAACAGATAATCAACCCGTAATGATTATCTTCTTGCGGCATTTCGGTTGTACATTTTGCCGAGAAGCCTTAGCCGAAATTTCCTTGAAAAAAGAAACTATCGCTGCCAGTGGTACTCGGTTGATTTTCGTACACATGGCGGATCAAGAAACTGCCGAGCAATATTTTACTAGATATAACTTAGAAGGTGTGGAACATGTGAGTGATCCAGAATGTAATTTCTATGCTATATTCGGCTTAGTAAAAGGAAATGTAACGCAATTGATGGGCTTGCGGGTATGGATGCGAGGTTTTCAAGCAGGTGTGGTAGAAGGACATGGTCTAGGCAAGTTAATGGGAGATAGTTTCCAAATGCCAGGTATCTTTCTAATTCAAAATAGAATGATTCGAGACCAGTACGTTCATAAGCTCTCCTCTGATAAACCCGATTATGAAAAATTAACGGAGTGTTGTCGTGTAGCGTAGGAGTTTAGTTTGTAGTGTAAAGTGAAGAGTTAAGAATTAAACTACTCTTCACTTTACATTCTTAACTCTTCACTTTCCCCAGTTCTATGGCTCTATTAAAAGCCGCCTTCGCTCCATCAATAATATCTTTATGTACTTTATTGGCTCGATATGAATTGATCGCAGCTTCCGTTGTCCCTCCTTTAGAAGACACTCTTGCAATCCATTCCTCACAAGATAAATCCGACTTATTATACAAATCTACTGCCCCCTTAAAAGTTTGACTTACCAATAATTCAGCCTGAGAATTGGAGAAGCCCAATTGTTTGGCAGCAGTAATCATCGCATCCATAAAGTAATATACATAGGCAGGACCACTTCCCGAAATAGCAGTGGTGGCGTCAATAAATTCTTCCCCTTCTACATATACTGTCTTACCAGTAGTATTCAATAAGTTTTGCACCATCACTAGTTCTATTCTAGTAACGGAATCTGTAGAAGTATAGGCGGTCATGCCCATACCTACTTGGGCAGGTAAATTGGGCATGGCTCGGATTACTTTTTTAATTCCTAAACCAGTACATATGGTTTCAATAGTCACGCCTGCCATGATGGATACAAAGACTTGCTGGGCATCTACATGGGGCTTTAAGCTATCAAAGAGTAGTCCAGTATCTTGAGGTTTTACCGCTAGTATGATTAGATCTGCTTTATTAATGCATTCTTCTGGCGTCGCATAGACGGTTCCAATATCTTGTTTGGCTAATTCCTCTGCTTTCTTTGGAGATTTCTCCAAAATCATCATATCCTTCTTATTGGTAATCTGCGCACGCAAGAAACTTTGAGCGTACGTCATTCCCATATTACCACCGCCTATGACTAATATTTTCATGTATTTAGTTTTGAAATTTAGTTCTTTGATTTGCCATTTGCAGTATTGCGGAATATGACAAAGATTCAATTTTTTGAAGACGCAATATAGAAAATATTCTAATTAGAAATTTCAAAAACCTTGCACTGGTGCTATGTTTCAAAAGTTCTGATTAGTATTTGCTCGCCGCCTTCGGCGTCTCGCAAAAAGGGTTCTTAGGAGGCAGGGATTTCAAAAATTGGCTTTTTTAAAGCCAATTTTTGAAATCTCTGCCTCCTAAAACCTACTTGCCGAGCTGGTGTCAGTCAGCGAGGCAGACCAATAAATAGTGATCTAAACTTATGAACTATGCCTTGATCTGCTAACGCTAAACAAATAGCTCGTCCTATTCCTTTTAAGCGACTGCCCCCGCTACTAAAGCAATTTTATTCATGGTAATTCTTCTGTTTCCATATTTTCCTTACCAGCAATTTTTGACCCCTGACTCTTATCACCTGCCTCCTCAAAAAAGGGTGATCTTTTTTGGTGAACTCGAATTAATTTCCAAGAAAGAATAAAGCCAAGCAAAATAACTGCCAAGCCAAAAATCATCAGCCAATCATAATATTCTTGCAGCAAAAAGAAATCATAAATGCCATGTACCAGCACCGTTATCAGTAAACCTTTGCCGATTAGTCTTTTTTTATCTAGCTCTACAAACTTGGATAGGCCAACAAAATAACCTAAAATAACGGCGAAAATAGCATGTGCAGGCACGGCAGTAAAAGAACGAACCAAAGTGGTTTCCATCCCAAATTTTTGGGCATAAATCAGGTTTTCCACCATAGCAAAGCCCATACCGATCATCATCATATATACAATCCCATCCAACGGTTCATCAAAGAAAGATTGGCGGTAAGGGTAGAGTAGTATCACCACTAACTTGACCACCTCTTCACTCAATGCCACTACAATAAATACATTGATTAATAAAAAGATAATATGATTAGACTCTTCAATTCCTGCTTTCACTGCCAACCACTGAATACCCACTGCTGGTAGGGCGCATAGCATCCCCAAAGCGAAAGATAGTACCAAAGGAACAAAAGCCTCTCGGTCATATTTGTCGAGAAAATACATTAGAAGGCATAATAATAGAGCGGGGAGAATAGCTGCTAGTATTAATTGGAGGCTCATTAGAAGTTATTCGGTTGACGGTCGTTTCACTTGACGGTGGACGACTAGCGTCTTACAAGTTTTTTTTGGAATAAACACTTTTGGTGATAGGGTTTCGGCAATAAATAACCTACCCACATAGGTATTTCTCGCTAAGTTAGTCCAAGGTCTAGCTTAGCGTACCTTAGCGTATCTTTGGCGAGACTTTGCGGGAGACAAAACTTGGGTAAGTTATTTATTTCTTTATCCCTTATTTTATCAATTCTGCTAACACCGCATCATACTGCGTTGCCAAAATACGCCAATCATAATGACTAACAAAGGATTGTACGGAAGGATTCCTTTTAGTTTTAAAATTTGAAATAGCATTTTTTAGCATTTGATAAAACGCCTCTTCTGTGTGATAAAAATAATCGGCATGATGTGTCGGAGGAATATGCATGGGATAGGCTAGTCGCTGGGGTAGAATGGGATGACAATTGCAATACATAGCCTCTACCACACTTTGCCCAAAAAAGTCTTGTTGATTGGTAACCGGTAGTATATCCGCTTTCCATAACCATTCGGCATATTCTTGAAAAGACGATACCTTCCCATATTGGATAATTTCTTCTTGTAATTGCTTTTTTGCTTCCTTAAAAACAGCAGGTATCTTTTGATAAGAATCCCCTACCACCACTAATTGAAAAGAGATACCTTCTGCTTTCAATTGCATTAATGTTTTAAAAAATAAGTCTGGATTTTTATCATATTCCCATCTATGATTCCACAGTAAGATCGGTATCGCATTATCGGATGGTTGTTGGTAGTCATTAAACCTAGATAAATCTATACCCAATGGAAGGACTTGACTTTTATCTTTTATCAATGGGATATTTTCAATCCCTTTATAGTCGGGAAATTGCTTTAAAAAGCTCGGAAGGGCATCGATGAAGGAATGAAGGTGATAAGTAGAGTTAAAAAATACTTGATCCGCCGCCAAAGCACTGGTATAATTGATAAATCCATACTGATTGTTTCGTTGAAGCGTTATATCAGGGTCGGTACTAGACCAAGGGTAAGTTATCTGATTTTCGTGGAAATAGAGGGCAACAGGTAGCCTATTATAAGCCTTATTAGTTAAGGCAATAAAGGTAGTTACATCCAACATATCTGTTGTCAATAATAAATCGGGCTGAAAATCTTTTAAGGCATTACATTGGGCGGCTAATTCGACAGCCCCTCCGTACATTCGCCATTTCCAAAATCTTCCCGGTAAGGAAAGTATTTGGATTTCATGCTCACTATATTGCTGATAGCCTTTCGCCCAAGACTCGTGACTACCCGTGAAAAATGGTTCTATTAAAAGGATTTTCATTAAATATAGGTGCAATAAATTGATTACAAAGGCTAATATTTATTAGAGGTATGCCTATTATTTACTCATTTATTCATCTTCTTATTTACTCCTTAAGGATTTACCCCCAAATGACCTAAATTCGATTATCTTTGCGGAATTTTAAAGCTTGTTTAGTTATTGATTACGAATTATTTATTATTGAGCGAACTTCACTAGTTAGAGGTCTTTATCGAAAGCAAACCGTTTATTGCTGATAAAACCCACCTGACCGCTAACTCCTGAAATCGGACGCCTAATAAAATAATCAATCAACCAGATATAAATGACAATATTACTCTTTATAATTATCTCTTACATCCTATTGAGCCTCAGCTTATATAAAGTATTTGGAAAAGCAGGAGTGGATCCTAAGAAAGCCTTCATACCGGGTGTGAATTTTATAGAATGGTGTAAACTAATCGGTCGTCCTGCTTGGTGGGCCGCTTTATTACTAGTGCCCATTGTTAATATTTTCATCTATGCGGGTATGTGTGTGGATATGGTGCGCTCTTTCAAAAAGTATTCTTTTTGGGATAGTGCTTTAGCGGTGATCTATGCGCCTTTATCTTTTTTTGGAATTGGACGGAAGGAAGAAGATCAATATGATGGACCGACCCTAGTGAAGGAACGAGACTATGCCAATCAAATGGCACAAGCAGCCGAAGAGAAGGATATGCACTTGTACAACAAGTTGCGAATGAAAAATCCTTATCAAAAAACGCAAATTAGAGAATGGGCAGAGGCGATTGTATTTGCGGTGTTTGCGGCAGCTTTTATTCGGATGTTTTTGATTGAGGCTTATGTGATACCTACGTCTTCTATGGAAGGGTCTTTGAATGTGGGAGATTATTTATTTGTCAGCAAAGCGCACTATGGTATTCGTACCCCTAAGACCATTGCCATGATTCCGCTATTACATAATAGGTTGCCTTTTTTTAATGCAGAGTCCTATTTGGAGAAACCCAATTTACCCTTTAAAAGATTACCTGCCCTTGAATCAATTGATCGAAATGATCCAGTCGTTTTTAATTATCCAGAAGGCGATAGTGTCTATGTTATTCCAGGACGAACATGGAGTATTTATGATTATAGAAGAAATGCTATTCCCCAAGCTACTGCTGCAAGGATTACCGCAGGCAGAGAGCCCTTGGTGACCCGTCCGATCGATAAAATGGATCACTATATCAAACGTTGTATTGCAGTGGCAGGAGACTCTTTGCAGATAAAAGATAGACAGGTATTTATTAATGGGAAACCAGGTAAGGTACCTACCAATGTGCAGTTTCGTCACTTAGTGAAATTCAAGGGGTCTATTAATGATAAAAAATTTGATGAGTGGGGCATTTCGGTAGAGGATCAGCGGTACTATAATGATTCAGGGGAAACGCATCGCATGTTGGTCATGAATGAGGAACAGAAAGAGAAGGTCCAAGCGATGGACCCTAGCATAGAAATTTTACCAAATGATATGTACTGGATTAATACACCAGAGGGGTATGACAATACCCAAATGCAGTCATTAGGTATTGATAATGCGAATATTCGATCTGCTAACGGACCCAATCGGTTGCTATTAACCTTATCAAAAGAACAAGTAGCCAATCTAGCCAATAGTGATTCTGCCTTAGTGGTTGAGCCTTATGAAGAAGGGGCTCGTCTTTTTCCACATGATCCAGTCATGACCAAAGGTTGGACGGTCGATAATTTTGGTCCTATTTGGATTCCCAAAAAAGGAGCGACCATCACCCTTACGCCTAATACTATTGCTCCTTACCGACGAGTGATTTCTGTATATGAAGGCAATGATTTAGAAATTAAAAGTGGACGTATTTATATCAATGGCGAACAAACTACCCAATACACTTTCAAAATGAATTACTATTGGATGATGGGAGATAATCGCCATAATTCTGAAGATTCCAGAGTGTGGGGTTTTGTGCCTGAAAACCATGTGGTCGGAAAACCATTATTCATTTGGTTCTCTACCAAGAATGCGAATATGCGGGATGGTATTAATTGGGATCGAATTTTTACTTCTGCTGATAAGCAATAAGTTAGTCATTGGTCACTAGTCATTGGTCATTAGTTGCTGGCTACCTATGACTAATGACCAGTGACCAATGACCAATTAAAATGAAACGAAAAGACTTCCTAAAAAAAGCTGCTGTAGGAACACTAGGAATTACTACTTTAGCTACCGCTTGCCGAAATGATGTTGCCACTACTGAAGGTGGCGCACCTGCCATCCAAACAGGAAAGAAATATCGTTGGAATATGTTGACCACTTGGCCGCCTAATTACCCGATTATTGGGGAGGGGTGTGAGTTATTTGCCGAGTGGGTGAAAGAGATGTCTGGTGGACGCTTGACCATAAAAGTGTATGGAGGTGGAGAATTAGTTCCTGCCTTAGAAGCGTTTGATGCAGTTACCAGTGGAACTGCAGAAATGGCACATGGGTGTGCCTATTATTGGGCAGGAAAAGCACCAGCTGCGCAGTTTTTTGCGAGCATCCCTTTTGGGATGAATGCGCAGCAAATGAATAGTTGGTTATTGAGTGGGGGAGGCTTGGAGTTGTGGCGAGAGCTATATGGTAAGTTCAACTTAATCCCTTTTCCAGCTGGTAATACAGGGGTGCAAATGGGAGGCTGGTTCAATAAAGAAATCAACTCCTTAGCAGATTTGCAGGGCCTAAAAATGCGAATCCCTGGCTTTGGTGGGAAGGTATTGGAAAAGGCTGGAGGTACTCCTGTGCTATCCGCAGGAAGTGAAATTTATACAAACCTAGAACGAGGTGTCATTGATGCTACCGAATGGATAGGTCCTTTTCATGATTACAAAATGGGCTTTCAAGACATTGCTAAATATTACTACGTTCCAGGTTGGCATGAGATGGGAACCGTCTTGGAGTGCTTTGTGAATAAATTAAAATTCGAGTCTTTACCTAAAGATTTGCAAGCCATAGTAGAATCCGCAGCCTTGCGGCTTAATATGTGGATGCTTTCCGAAATAGAAGCGCAGAACAACCTCTTTATGGATAAATTGCTAAGCGAAGGGGTGGAAGTGCGCACTTTCCCTGATGAAGTCCTTTCCGAATTGCGGGGTTATACAGAGGAAATACTTGGAGAAATCACTGCCGCTGATCCTTTTGCTAAAAAGGTATATGATTCTCAAATGGCATTTAAAAAACGAGCGGCTAAATGGGGGGCGGTGACGGAGAAGGTGTTTTATGATAAGATAATGTAGGGTGTTTCTACATGTTGTGTTAGCTCTAAATTCTTTACTGTTCAAAATTTATGAATTTTGAACAGTAAAGAATTTGAGATAACATAATTTTTTTTAAGGAACATGGAATTATGTTATCTCGAATTTGATTCAACTAAATTTTTATTAAAATTCTAGTTGAATCAAATTCAGGGCTAACACAATGAGCGACCTGCCTGTACCCCCTTAATCTGCTTATACGCTTTCTCAAAAGAAGCAACAGAACGCTGTATATCTTCCGATGTCGTTGCCCAAGAACAAACGCTAATTCTAATAACTTTACGACCATTCCATGTAGACCCACCCGCCCAACATTCTCTTAATGATTGAATTTTGTGCATAACAGCGAGTGTCATTTCATCCGACTCACATTGGACAATTACTTGATTATAAACCACTTCATTTAATACTTCGAAACTATTTACGTTGGCTATTCCCTCGGCAAATTCTTTTGCTCGTTCATGCATCCCGACGATCATTTCATCAATTCCTTCTTTACCTAAATACTTTAAAGCCGCCCACATTTCAACCACCCTCGCTCGTTTGGACATTTCAGGGGTGTAATACATCCCTTCTCTTTGCTGACTGCTTTCCAAATAACTTGCGCTTGTATGTAAGGCAGAAACTAGCGCTTCCTCATCTTGACAAAGGATAATGCCCGAATCATAAGGCGTATTCAAAGTCTTGTGCCCATCTACTGCATAGGAATTGGCATATTCAAACCCTTTGGTCAGATGTTTTAATTGTTTAGTGGCACCTGCCCATAAACCAAATGCGCCATCAATATGAATCCATGCACCTTGTTCTTTAGCCGTTTTGCAGATGGCTTCAAAATCGTCATACGCTCCACTATTCACATTTCCTGCTTGTAAAATCAATAGCGTATTATCATCAATCGCTGGTAAATTTTGAGGAATGATTCGCCCATGTTGATCGCAATCTACCAATTCAATATTTCCCTTTCCAAAACCCGCTAAAGAAATAGCTTTTAAAATACTAGAGTGAATATGGGTATGGGTAACGACCCTGATTTTTGGCGCACCAAATAATCCTTGTTCTGTTACATCCCAGCCTTTATTTTTTAATAGCCGATACCTAGCTGCGGTCAGCGCAGCCAAATTTGCCATAGAGGTGCCACTCACAAAACCTGCTACGGTATGTTTAGGTAAACCAAATAGCTCAATTAACCAGTTTTGTACAACTATTTCCAATTTGGCAGTGATGGGAGACATGACCTGCATGGCTGCATTTTGATCCCAATAAATGGATAAGTTCTTAGCGGCTAAACTGGTAGGAATCATACTACCATTAACAAAGCCAAAGTACCTTCCATTATAGGGAACCGTGGCAGGAGAACCGTACTGGTGCAATAGATCAATAATGGCAGCAGCATCTCCTATTTGTTCAGGCATGGGTTCTTCAAAATTTTCTAACTGTTGAAGGGCGGTTTCGGTAGGGAAGATATTTCTATCAAACACTTCTTCTAAATAGTTAACAGCATACTGGTTTGCTTTTTGGAATAAGTCTTTGCTTTGCATTTCGGCAAACATGGCTGCTTGTAAGGTGTTCTTTTTATTCATTAGTTCTTTTTTTTGACAAACTTCGTTATACCTTCCCTGAAATGGACATCGAGAGTTCATTTATTCAATTTAGGCCATTCAAAGTAAGATTATTTATTCATTTAGCATTTTATTTAAGGGGTTGTAACACTAGTAACGTTATATGCTATTAAAAAAAGAGTAATTTTTTTTTGCACACCTCGCTAATGTTATTCATTCTGCTAAATTCAATTTGGGTAAGAAGAAAAAGTACCGTACATTTAACACCAAAATCATTGTGTTCACTATGTATATTAAATATCTATCACCTTTTTGTTTATTTCTTGTATTGATTTTAGCCTGTCAACCTGACGGTGCAGGGACTAAATTGGCTAATTTAGAGCAAGCGGTTGCTGAAAAACCAACTGCGGAAGCCATCCAGCAATTATTAGGCTTATATCAATCGGAATTACAAAGTACAGAGAAAGATGCCGCTTCCAAAGCGCAAACAATTGGCAAGTTGGCACAGTTGCAATTGAAGAACAACCAAGTTCCAGAAGCGATACAAACCTTAAAAACGGGAATTGGCGACTATTATGCTGCTCCAGCGACCGCTAACAACTTGTGGTCTTTAGGTCAGATTTTCTCTGATCGGTTAAAAAGTTCCTCTGTTGCCAGTACGGTTAATAAATTATACGTCCAATTATTTCCTACTGGTGCGCATGCCCAAGCGGCTAAACAAGCAATGGCGCAAGATGCCACTACTATATCTGCGCATCTTGATTCATTAGGTAGCAAGATGTATAATGAACAAACCCACCGCTTGGACACAAAGGCGGCAGGTGATTTTATAGAATCTTGCGAATTATTTGCCTTATTACAACCGGAAGACCCTAAGAGTCCGGACTATCTACATAAAGCAGGAGAAACGGCGCGAGCCATTCGTGCCTTTCCCCGTGCTATTGGTATTTATGATCGTATTTATGCCAAGTATCCCAAGTTTGAAAAAGCTCCTCAGGCACTTTTCCTCAAGGCTTTTACCTATGATAATGATTTGAAAGATTACGCGAAAGCAAGGGCCTTATACACCGAATTTTTAGAAAAATTTCCGAATGATGACTTTGCGGATGACACCCAATTCTTATTAAAGAATTTGGGTAAATCAGATGAAGAGATTATTCAGAGTTTTGGTGGGGAAAAGAAAAGTAATTGATTTAATTGAGAATGGAGAATTGAGAATGGAGAATTTTTTCAATCCAGCATTCTCAATTCTTCATTTTCAATTCTCAATTCAAAAGAAATTTCGGGGCCTTCCGTACCTTAGTTCCTTGCTCAAAAGCGTAGGCAATTTCAAGCAATGTCGGCTCACTCCAAGCTCGTCCAAAGAAAGACATTCCCACTGGTAAGTCTCCTATAAAACCCATTGGCACGGTAATATTTGGATAACCAGCTCTAGCAGCGGGAGAGGAACTTCCTAGATGAAACGCATCTCCATTCACCCAATCTGTTTTCCAAGCTGGACTTCCTGTCGGGGCAATGATGGCATCCAAATTGTGCTCTTCCATTACTTTATCCAATCCATTCTTTTGACTGCCTTCCAGCATCTTTTGTAAGGCTTCTTGGTAGCCTTCTGAGTCCAATCCTTCTTTAGCGTTGGCCATTATCAAATACTCTTGCCCAAAGTGTTGTAGCTCAATGGGGTCCTTTTTGTTAAAGGCGATTAATTCTTCCACATTATTGATGGGAGCATTTTCTCCAAGCGAAGCAAAATATTTATTTAAACCATCTTTATACTCATATAACATAATCTCAAAAGATAATCTTCCAACTTCTGACGGACCAATTTTAGAAACTTCTACGATTTCTGCGCCTTCTTTTTTTAAAAAGGATATAGTCTCTTCTACCAAGCGATCTACTTTTGGGCTCTTGCCAAGCGGTTGTTGGTAGATGCCGATGCGCTTGCCCTTGATACCATCTTCTTTCAAGAATTGGGTATAATCGGTATAGGTTTTTCCTTTATTCGCCGTTGTCTTACTATCCCTTTCATCTATACCCACCATCGTTCCCAAACATATAGCGGCATCTCTAACGGTGCGAGCCATTGGTCCAGGAGTATCTTGGGTAAAAGAAATAGGTACGATACCAGAGCGACTGATTAAACCCACCGTAGGCTTAATGCCCACAATACCATTGGCAGTAGAAGGACATACAATAGAACCATTCGTTTCGGTGCCAATAGCAATTACACATAAATTGGCCGATACTGCCGCCCCAGAACCTGAACTAGACCCACAAGGATTACGATCTAAGACATAAGGATTTTTGACTTGTCCACCAACGCCACTCCAGCCACTAGTAGAATTTTCTCCTCTAAAATTGGCCCATTCACTTAAATTGGCTTTCCCTAAAATTACGGCCCCTGCTGCTCGTAAGGACTTCGCTACCCAACTATCTTGTAGCGGATAGGAATTTTTCAAAGCTCTAGAACCAGCCGTTGTAGGCATTTTATCCTGGGTATCAATATTGTCTTTTAGCAAAACAGGAATCCCATGCATGGGTCCTCTAGATTTGCCTTCTTTTAGTTCTTTATCCAATGCTTTTGCAATTTCGATGGCATCTGGATTGATAGTAATCACGGAACCTAACTGAATTCCATTTTTATCTATTTCATTAATACGATCAATATATTGTTGTACAATTGATTCGATAGTGTAGGTGCCATCCGAAAATCCTTTTTGTAATTGAGCAATCGTTATTTCCTCCAACGAAAATGGGGTTGGAGAATCTATTATTTTTGTGATAGGTTCCGTAGGAACCTGTATCGTTGGGGAAGCTGTTTGGCAAGCTACTAGAAGTAGGCCTGTACTTAGGAGGTAATTTATTATTCTCATAAATTTAAATATTGATGCGAATCGCCAGTTAAACTTTATTCTATTGCGAGGCTGCGTCAGCAGCCGAGCAAATCGATCCTGATTCGTTGTTATATCTGGCGATTCGCATTATTGGTTTTTAATTAATTCACCAGCAAGATAGAAAATATGATTTTAAATAAAAAAGAAGTGAAGACTACCAGCATATTTAAAGATTTGTCTCTAGCAGCGGAAGGACATCAAAAAATAGCATGGGTCAAAAAACACATGCCCTTATTAAATGCCATAGAACAAAGATTTGAAAAAGAACTTCCATTCAAAAATAAGCGGATAGCTTTATCTATTCACTTGGAGGCAAAGACGGCTTATTTGGCAATGGTATTAGCGAGCGGTGGGGCAGAGGTGCATGTTACGGGTAGTAATCCTATGTCCACCAAAGATTTTGCAGTAGCAGCTTTGGTAGATAGTGGAATTGCAACTTATGCGATACACGGAGTTAGCCAACAAGAATATGAGACTTATGTTAAAGCTACTTTAGCATGTGAACCTCATATTGTGATAGATGACGGAGGAGATCTGGTGCATGAATTACATGAAGAATTGGCGCACTATGCTGCTGCCGTGATCGGTGCATGTGAAGAGACCACCTCTGGCGTTTTGAGAGCAAAAGCTAGGGCCAAACAAAAGGCATTGAATTTTCCAGTTATGGCGATTAATGATGCGGATTGTAAATCTCTTTTTGATAATCGATATGGCACTGGACAATCTACCTTTGATGGGATTATGCGAACGACTAATTTAGTGATAGCTGGCAAAACAGTAGTTATTGCAGGCTACGGTTGGTGTGGTAAAGGTTGTGCCATGCGGGCTAAAGGTTTAGGAGCAAAAGTAGTGATTACGGAAATCAATCCTGTCAAAGCCCTAGAGGCTAAAATGGACGGATTCGATGTGATGCCCATGAAAGATGCGGTGACTGTGGGAGATATTTTTATTACTGCTACGGGTTGCTGTGAGGTGTTAACGCCTGCCCATTTTAGCCAAATGAAGAATGAGGCGATCCTCTCTAATACTGGTCATTTCGGTAGTGAAATTGATATAGCGGGATTAGAAAATATGGCTACTGATAAGATGGAGTCCAGAGAAAATATTCAGTCTTATCGTTTACCAAATGGCAAGCAAGTACATTTATTGGGGAATGGGGCATTGGTGAATATTGCTTGTGCAGATGGGCATCCTGCGGAGATTATGGATATGAGTTTTGCATTACAAGCCCTGTCTGCAGAATATCTGGTAAAGCATTCTTTAGCGGTCAATGTATATGATGTTCCTACCGCAATTGATGAACAAGTGGCTACTTTGAAATTGGCACATATGGGCGTACAAATTGACACCTTGACATCACGACAAGCGACCTATTTGAATGGATATCAGTTGTAAAGTGAAATAATAAAAAAGTTGATTCCTTTATGCGTTTGTGTGGGAAACTGAGAAGAGGGAGAAGGAGTATACTGAACACGGGATAAATATCCGATTTTCCAATACTGTTGAATTGTTGAATTGTTTATCCAAGTATAGTTTGTAAACGAATAAACAAATAAACGATTCAAGTATTTTCGTTAATTTATCCCGTCCGCAGTATAAAAGTTCTTAAAACCAAATGATTTTAAGAACTTTTGCCCTTCTGTTATACTAGCTCACCAAGTTCTCAAACCAAACAGCTATTCAAAAGTTATTTTTCGGACAGCACTACCATCCTTACCAGATATATGTAATAGAAATAATCCTTTTAAATCAGGAAGATGAATTTGGGTAGTACTGGTATGGGTGCTTTGTTGGAAAATTATATTTCCTAAAAGGTCATATAATTTAATAGTACCCTTTTGAGGGTTACTTTGATGGATTACTACCTGCCCCGTGGAAGGATTTGGAAAAACAGTGATAGCAGATTCATTCGATAGTTCTTCTGTGTCCGTAGTAATATTATTAGCTACGATTTCAAGTGATTGGTCCTCTACAATAGAAAGCGTCTCACGAATTATTTCTCCATTTATTTCATAGGAAACTTCATAGTCCCCTTTAAATACATCTAATTGAATGAGTCCACCTGCATCGGCAATAGCTTCTTCTTCCGTCCACCATTGATTAAATACTAAATCATTGAAAACTTCTAATGATTTATTGGGTGTCCAATCTAATTGAAAGAAATTAGATTTTGTTCCACCCTGTATCCAAGTAGCGCCATCCCAAAAACTCCAAAACAGAAAACCATTCATACTTTCATGACTAAAAATAGCAGTTAAGAAATCCCCTAGATAAGTAGCTGCTAGTTCTTCATCCACAAAAGAGGGCATGTCGTATTCTGTGATTTTGGCTTTTAACCCAAACTCATTATAAAAATCATCTAGGGTTTCTAAAACAGAGGGGATACTATTTGGAAAGCCACCTATATGCCCTTGAAAACCTAAGCCTTCCAAAGGGACGCCAGCATCTAATAGTTCTTGGGTGAATATCTTTAAATTATCATAATTTGCATTGCCAGGTTTAGACCCCGTAGAGATGGTTACATAATCATTTAACCAAAGCCCTGTTGCTGGATCTAGCTCATGGGTCTTGTGAAATATTTCAGTTAATATTTCTCGTCCTGTGGTATAACCTTCCTTGCCTTTAAAATAATTTTCTAAACTTCGATTGGTCGTAATTTCATTTAGAACGTCCCACTCTGCTACTTCTCCTTTAATGCCAGGATAGTTAAGAATAGTCTCTAAATGGCCATTAATTCTTTCTTGAATATAAGGAAGATTATTGCTGTTGTTTTTAATGTCATTTGGCATATTGTTATCCCCTGGCCATACCAAAGTATGCCCTCGTATTTGAATCTCATTTCCCCGCAGCCATTGCACTGCATTGGCTAATTCAGGAGGGGTAACCAACCAATTGTTTTCAAACGCTGGCCACTTCATATCGTTTTCAAACACGACCCAATTGAAGCCATGTCCCTTTCCATCTAGGTCTAATATTTTGCTTTCATAAATATTATTTTGGTCGTTATTGCCAGCTATTCTAGCAGCATTGACTGCTGAACCAAAAGCAAAATCATGACGAAGCATTTTTACTTGCATCTTGGCTCCTTCTACTGGAAATCCTGAGCCATCAGATACTAGTATAGTTAGTTTTGCTTTGCGCAGTTGCTCAATTCTTTCAGCGGCGTTAGCTCGCCACGGCGCATCTGCTTCTGCTCCTCCATATTGGTCATTATTCACTTGATTGGGTAAATCGGCGAGGGTTACTTGATCTTTAAAATTCATGGCGGTGAATCCGCCAATTTCAATCTCCTGTGCTTGATTTGCCAAATGAAATCCCAAGGTCATGGAGTTGGGAGTATAAGTTTGAGAGGATTTAAAAGGAATAAAATAATGCGTCCAACTTTCAGAGATGTCCACTGTGAAAAATACCTCCTTTGCAAATGTCGAAGAATTTTCTGCAATAATATTCACCTTACCTGCTCCTCCTATCGAACGAATAGAGAACACCATCAACACTTTGTCATTGACATTGATACGTTGTTGATTTCTCAAACTCCAACCTGAATCCCAAGCATTGGCACCTGCTCTTGAAATAGAGGCCTTTACAACTTTAGAAAAATCCGTATCCGTGGATTCTTGTATGGTATAGCTTCCTCCATATCCACCTGCGGTTGATAGGATGGCCTCTTCGTTATCAAAAAACACCCATTCGCCTATTGGAATTTGATAGGTGGTTTCAAAGGTTTCTATTAATTGTTGGTGGTGGGCATCTTGGGCGGTTAAGATATTTAAAAAACAGACTACTAAAAAGGTAACGTAAATTCTTATCATGTTTTAAATTTTCTTGCAGGAAGGGAAGTGAATTACACAGAGTTTATACAGCGGCGAATGATTACGCTGTATAAACTCTGTGTCGTAAAAAAACTATTGTTTCAAAATACGCAAAGCACCTAAAGTGATTCCATTAGATTCTAATTGTATCAGATACATACCTTTAGTTAAAGTACCGACCTCGATAGCTTCCATTTGCTCACCAGTTGATTGCAGTCCCAAATGGCGATGGCTAATTTGTTTTCCGAAAATATCATAAATAGCTACTTGAATAGATTGGCTATTTTGTAAATTATAAACCAGTGTAAGTTGCTCTCTAGTTGGATTAGGATAGGCTAAAAAAGTTGCCAAATTGGAAGGCTCTAGAATGCTAGTTGATAAAGGCTCTCCAAAAGAAATCCAATCAATATCTATCGTACCATTAAAGCCACCCACTCCTGGTAAAACAAAGAACTGTAATTGCGAAATACGCTCACCATCTACAGGACAAGGAGCAGTAGCGGAAGTACAATCAGAACCACCAAAACCACCGTCTGCATATGCATTGGCATAGTTATATTCATAAATAGCATACTCACTAGAAAGGGTATTAGATCGAGCATTGTTATTCGTTACAAAACCTAAATAATCTTGTAAGTCCATTCTCAATTCCGTTCCATCTACACTTGCTTTTGCTCTTACATATATTTTATCTCCACTTCCAACTACATTAGCTAAAATCCCTTCACCACTTTCATTGTGAATTTTATATACTAATGGTGTCCACATTCCTCCTGTACCATTCCCTGTGATAGTCCAAGTATCACCGACAATAGAAGTCGTTAATCCATCTACATCCGTGATTTGAGTAGCGGCAGTTTCTGGTAATTGATCTGTATAATTGACCACTCCTGCATCAGGTTGAGCTACTGCCTCTAGACTTGTACCGAAAGAAATCCAGTCAATATCCACCGTACCATTAAACATACCTATGCCAGGCTCTAAAAAAAATTGCAAGTTCACAATACGAACGCCATCCACCGGGCAAGGAGCCGTATCCTGGGTACAATCTGAGCCACCAAATCCACCATCATTATAGGCATCCGTATAGTCTAATTCATAAACCATATACTCATCGCTAAGTGTGGTGGACACGGCATTTAAATTAGTGACAAATCCAAGGTTATCTTGTAAGTCAACTCTTAAAGTCATCCCCTCTACGGACGACTTCGCTCGAATAAATAATTTGTTATTATTGGCAACCGCATTGACCATAACCATTTCTCCTGTTGATTGGTGCATCCCATACACAATAGGTGTCCAAGGACCAGAAGTGCCATCTCCTGAGATAGTGATTGCGTCTTCATTAAAAGAGCTAGTTAAGCCTCCTGCCTCGCTTAGGAATACTAAAGTGTTTTCACTAAATTGATCTGAATAGGTAGCGATGCCGGCTGGACTTAGATCTACTTCTTCCTCTCCCAAAGGCTGCCCAATAGATATGAAATCAATATGCATTTCACCTTGGAAACCGCCTTCAATAGGGTTGGGGTATAACAATAATTGTTGGATAGCTGATAAGTTTACTGGACAAGGGCCTGTTTCGCAAGGAGTGCCTCCGTAGCCCCCATCAGAGGACGCATCAAAATCATATTCATAAATCGTCACATTGGGACCAATTATCTTTGTCAACGAAGTAAGAGAAGAGGTAAGGCCAGTGGTATCAATTACATCTATTCTCAAAGGCACCATCGCTCCATCCGTCCTAGCACTTATGAATACCTTATTACTAGCAGGTCCCATATCAACGGTAACTTGTTCGCCCGTCTCTTTGTCATGCAATAAATACGAAACCGTTCCGAAAGGAGCGGCAGAACCATCTCCTGTTATTACTAAATTAGAACCAGACTCCGTTGCATCTAGGCCAGCGACCCCGGTAGTGAACTCAATCGTTTCATTACTAAAATGGTCGCCATATAGAAATAAGGGCGCATCCCCTGGTGGCTCTAAGGAAGTGCCAAAAGAAAAGTAGTCAAAGGTCAGTTGACCAACATAACCACCTACACCTGGCTCTATGAACATCACCATATTACTAATTCGAGTAGGATCTACTGGACAAGGTGCTGTTTCAGGGGTACAAGGCGTTCCTCCAAATCCTAAGTCCGCATAAGTACCCGAATAATCATATTCCAATACAGTCCATTCTGTATCCACTATTTTTGTAACCGATCCTTGGGTAGTAATAAAGCCATCAATATCTTGCATATCAATACGCAAAGCTGTTCCAGGTACTGTGGATTTTACTTTAACGAATAATTTATTATTCCCAGAAATATCAATGTCAATAGGTTCAAAAGTATTTTGATTTCTAATGTTCAAGGATAAAGGGTCCCACATACCAGTGGAACCATCTCCTTCGATGGTTATCTCTGACCCATCAATAGACAAAGAATAGCCTGGCCCTACAAATCCAAAAGAAGTGATGGTACTATCTGCTTTATCAAAATGATCTTGGTAAACTTCAGACATGGCTTCTGAAGCAACTTCTGCTCCAAAGGCAATGTAATCCATTACCACAGAACCATTAAAGCCTCCTGCGCCTGGATCGGTATAAAACACCAATTGGGAGATTTTTGTACCATCTACTGCACAGGGTGCTGTATCACTTGTACAGGGAGTACCTCCAAAGCCACCGTCTTGGTAGGTTCCTGAAAAGTCAAATTCTAATACTCGAAACTCTGTAGTAAGCGTTTTGGTCAAGCCTGCTAAGGAAGTTATATTGCCTGCCTCATCTTGCACATCCATTCTCAATTGGGTGCCGACATTACTTGCTTTTACTCTGACAAAAATTTTATTGTTCTCCGTCATATCTACTAGTACGACTTCACCTGTTTCACGGTCGTGTGGTTGATAAGTAAAGACATCCCAAGGTCCTGTATTGTCGGCATTGATGGTCCATTCAGAGTTTACTTCGCTAGACATATAACTGCCTGACCCTCCTGTAAAGGCTGGATCATCGTTGTCGAATTCGTCCAGATATACTTGTCCAAATCCTGTACTCCAACTTAGTAAAATAGCTACAAAAAAGAGTAATGGTCTTTTCATAGAAAGTTGATTTTTGGTTTGTGATGTTTAACCACATTAGCACACATTAGGAGATTCACATAAGTACACATAGAACTAAAGTTCAAGAGCAAGTATCAAGTACAAGTTCAAACAATTAGATGTTGAGAATACTTTTTAAACTTATACAGGCTTGTCATACATGAGGTGTACTTTATGAATTTTCTATTGTGCCATAGCTGGTTGAAAAATGATTTTATTATTAAAATAGAACTCAATTTATTGAGTGAACTTGATTTGGAATTGAAACGGTTCTTTTTTACGAAACTGCAACTGACTCCTGATCCCTGACTTACTCACAATATTTCTAAAAATCTTAAATTATCTACATTAATTTCCATTTTATCTCCTGTTCCCTTCGTGTCGATCAATTGGATTTTGACCGTTTTTACTTTGATAGGATCAACTACAAAGTCATTAAAATCAGTGAAACGATTAAGGGGGACGGAGAATTTGTTCCACCCATCCCAATCTACATCTACTTCAACAGTGAAGTCGTTATTGGAACCCTCATTTTCTATTAGGATGATAATAACGGTGGTGTTTTTGCGACCATTATTATTCATCTCCATTTCGATAAAGGTGTTATTGGCATCCGTAGTAATGCCGAAAGTTTGAAATTGATCCGTGTCCCAAGTATGATTTTCTACTCCACCAATCCAATTGATATTTAACTCATCTCGTCCACTTATTTTTAAATAATTCCCATCAATGGGTTCTGGTATCCGATTCTGAATAGCGGTATTTTTATTTTGGTCTAGGCTTCCTCTAAAAATCCAATTCTCTGTATCTGCGCGTAAACCATTGCCATCAAAATCATTGACTAAAATAGGATTGACGGTAAAGAAATTGATAGGGGATAGTGTAAAACCACCATTTGCCATCATCGCTATTCTTCCTTTTTCTACTCCAGGTGGTACAATGGCAATCAATGAATCTGGTGCAAGGTGCACAATTTCTGCTTCCATACTATCGAAAAACCAAACTTGCATGGGCTCAAAAAAATTCTTACCCAAGACGGTTACTCGTTCTCCAACAGAAGCGGAGGCAGGAGAGAAACTAAATATTTCTGGAGGCTCTAGGGTTACTCTAAAATTAGTAGTAGCAGTTCCACCATTTGTGGTATAACTTACTTCGTACTCTCCAACGGTTAGATTGGTAGGTATTCTTAATAATAAAGCATTCTGTGAATTGTAGGCCGTATTAAAATTAATGACTTGGTCTCCAAATCGCAATTCTTTTAAGTCCCCCAAGTTGACACCTTCAAACGTGACTAATGTTTCTGCTGGTCCAAATGTGGGGGAGATGCTTTCGATCACAGGAGGATTTGTTTCTTTTTCGCAACTCCAAAAGAAAAGTCCGACTAGCAATAATAGTGGCGTTATTTTTAAAAAAACAAACTGGTTGTTAGTCATTATCTTGATCGTTCGATTTATTTAAATCACTCGCTGGCGCAAAGGCTCTGCCTTGTGCCTATTATCCGAAAGGCATAGCCTTTAAAATAGGGAGCGCAAGGCAAAGCCTCTGCGCTAGCAAAACTTTGACTTTGTTTAATAACCAGGATTCTGTTCTAACTTAGGGTTTACTTCTAACTCAGAACTAGGTATTGGAAATAACAAATTAAATTCTTCTAAATTTTTTCCATGTAACGTCATGATCTCTAC
>CALJIQ010000343.1 GCA_937973995.1 uncultured Saprospiraceae bacterium | reverse complement strand
GTCTTTGCATTACTATAGTAGCTACCTATCTTAGTAGGGATTATAATATTATACTATAAGTGGGATAGAATTATGAAAGTGAGCTAAATGTTTATTGGTTTATCTGTTGATTCGTTTACAAGCTATACTTGGATAAACAGTTCAACAACTAAACAAATAAACCGTATTGGAAAATCACTTTTTTACCCCGTTTCGAGTATATACCAAGGCTACCATTTGTCCAACTCAAAAAGAAAAATTGTTTTTACGGTAACAACTGATCTATCCTTTGATCAGCGGATGCAGCGAATCTGTCATTCACTCGCCACTGCTGGATTTGAGGTTTATTTGATTGGTCGAACCAAAAAGCAATCTCCTCCGCTACGAAAGACTGCCTACCAACAAAAACGAATTCAATGCTTTTTCAATAAAGGGAAGTTGTTTTATGTAGAGTTTAATATTCGCCTTTTTCTATTCCTACTTACTCATCCAACGGATATTATTGGTAGTGTTGACCTAGACACACTTTTACCAGGTATGCTAATTTCCAAACTGCGTAATAAAAAATGTGTGTTTGATGCACATGAATATTTTTCGGAAGTGCCAGAGGTCGTTAATAGACCCTTGACACAGAAGTTTTGGAAATTGGTCGCAAAGTTCTGTATTCCTAGGGTTGATACCGCTTATACTGTAAGTCCTAGTTTACAAGCCCTTTTTAGCCAACAACATGGTATTCCATTCCAATTGGTTAGAAATATAGCCCGTACTCAAGAAAGCCCAATCTCTAAACAAGCAGACAACCAACATATCTTATTGTATCAAGGTGCGCTCAATGCGGGCAGAGGATTGGAAGCATTAATAAAGGCGATGCAACAGGTAGAGAATGCGACCCTTTGGATAGCTGGAGAAGGAGACTTATCTTCTTCTTTGAGAAAGCTCTCTCAGGAACTGTCCGTTGAGCACAAGGTCAATTTCTTAGGATACCTATTACCAGTACAACTAAAAAAGCTCACGCCTAAAGCAACGATTGGTCTTAATTTATTGGCTAATAAAGGGCTCAGTTATTATTATTCTTTGGCTAATAAAACCTTTGATTACATTCAGGCCGGCATACCTGCTATTCATCCTAATTTTCCAGAGTATGAGCAAATAAATAAAACATATTCCATCGGCATTTTAGTAGCCGACCTTCAGGAATCTACCCTAATTGAAGCGATACATCAACTAACTACGGACCCTGTTTTGTATCAGCGATTACAGCAAAATTGTTTAAAGGCAGCAAAGGAATTGACTTGGGAACAGGAAGAAAAACGATTAATTCAAATATACCAAAATCTGCAACCTCTTAACTAGTACCTAAGACTATGCTTTCTATTCTTATTCCTATATATAATTGGTCTGTCTCCACCTTAGTGGAAGACTTGTACAATCAATGTGAGGAAGCAGGAATAGTGTATGAAATATTATTATTGGATGATGGGTCCACCCTCTTCTTTAAGAAAAAGAATCGTCAATTAAAGACGTTGCCTACGGTTGTCTATGAAGAATTAGCTCAAAATATTGGAAGAGCGAGCATTAGGAATCAATTGGGGAAAAAAGCATCCTATCCGTATTTATTGTTTCTTGATGCAGATGCTCAAATCATCTCTCCTGACTTCATTCAACAATACCTCTCGCATCTGCACCCACAACAGGTAGTATATGGAGGTTGTGTGTATTCAGATACACCTCCCGCTACCTCTCAAAAGCAACTCCACTATGCTTATGGTAAGCAGAGAGAAACGATTCCCATATCCATTCGACTTTCCAATCCTTATCATTCCTTTAAAACCTTTAATTTTTTAGTCCCTGCTATTATTTTTTTAGCCATACAATTTGAAGAAAGCATCCAACAATATGGGCATGAAGACACCCTTTTTGGACAAGCATTGGAACAAAGTAAAATTGCCATCCTCCACATAGACAACCCATTAGAACATGGAGGCATAGAAAACACCCAAGATTTCCTCAACAAGCAACAACAAGCTATATCTACTCTTCATCAATTGTATTTGAACGATCAACACCCTCCTACTAAATTATTGGCTACTTATAAAAAATTAAATTACTGGAAACTGGATAGACTCGTTTATTTCTTTTTGAAACATGGTGAATCCTTTATTACCAAACAGTTATTCAAACCAAAACCAAACTTGCTATTTTTGGATTTATATAAATTGCTTCATTGGTTGAGAATAATTTCTCAATTTTGAATGAAGAATTTTGAATTTTGAATGGGTGAGATAATTTTAACCTACCCAAATAGGTATTTCCCGCAAAGGATCGCTAGGGTTTCGCAAAGTACGCTAAGTTAGTCCAAGGTCTAGCTTTGCGTACCTTAGCGTATCCTTGGCGAGACTTTGCGGGAGACAGAATTTGGGTAAGTTATTTATTTCTTCGTCCCTTATTCAAATTCAATCATTCAAAATTCAACATTGAACTTAGGATTAAAAATAATGAATCCATGAAACTCAAACTATTCCAGGTAGATGCTTTCACGAACCAACTCTTCAAAGGGAATCCTGCCGCTGTCTGTCCTTTAGCAACTTGGTTACCAGATAAAACGATGCAGCAAATTGCGTTGGAGAATAATTTATCCGAAACTGCATTTATCGTCCCAAAAGGCGAAGCATTTGAAATTAGGTGGTTCACCCCTCAAGTAGAGGTGGATTTATGTGGTCATGCTACCTTGGCTAGTGCCCATGTCTATTTTGCAGAGTTGGACTATCCAGAAGCGCAAATTGTATTTCATTCCAAGAGTGGTCCATTAGTCATTAAGCGACATGAACTAGGCTATGCCATGGACTTCCCTACTGATGCTATCAGTTCCATTGAACCAACCAAAGAAATGGTAGAACTATTAGGTATCTCCCCTAAATCCATCTATAAAGGCAAGTCAGATTATATGGTTATTGTGGACGAGGAAGCAACTGTTCAAGCCTATGAGCCTGATTTTCAAGAATTAGTCAAACTGCCTGCTAGAGGTATTATTGTCACTGCTAAAGGAGATTCCGTTGATTTTGTCTCCCGCTTCTTTGCCCCTCAATGTGGCATTAACGAAGACCCAGTGACTGGTTCCGCACATACAACGCTTACCCCTTATTGGGCAAAACAGTTGAATAAGCAAACCCTAACAGCTAGGCAAATCTCCGATAGGCAGGGGAACTTAACTTGTATCTATAAAGGAGATCGAGTAGAATTGATTGGTCATGCGATCACCTATCTATCAGGTGAGATTAAGGTCTCCTAAAAAGGCCATATTTTAAAATACAATAAATAGCTCTAACCCCATCTTTCCAGCCAATTTTTTTCCCTTCTTCATAGGTTCTGCCATAGTAGGAAATGCCCACTTCATAAATTCTGATTCTGGGAATTCTGGAAATCTTGGCAGTTACTTCTGGTTCAAATCCAAATCGTTGTTCCGTTAAGCTAATACTTTGGATGAGTTCGGTTTTGAATAGCTTATAACAAGTCTCCATATCTGTCAAATTCAGATTGGTAAACATATTCGACAAAAAGGTAAGAAAACGATTACCGATGGTATGCCAGAAAAATAAAATTCGATGGGGTTGACTACCCATAAATCTCGATCCATAAACAACATCCGCAAAGCCTAAAACCACCGGCTTCAATAAATCATTATACTCCGCAGGATCATATTCCAAATCTGCATCCTGAATAATTAAATACTCCCCAGTCGCTTTACTGATACCTGTATGAAGGGCTGCCCCTTTTCCTTTATTTTTTTCATGTTCATAATAACTGATAGTCAATTCCTTATTATCCGCTATATAGTTAGCAATCGCCTCTTTGGTACCATCTTGTGAATAATCATTGACGATGATAATTTCTTTTTCAATTTGATTAACTAATTGGACATTTTTAATCTTATCTAAAATCAAATGAATCGTAGCAGCTTCGTTGTAGGCAGGAATAATAATAGACAGCTTTTTGATCAACATGTGGCGGTTCAAAATTTTCTAGTTTAGTTCTCTCAATATTTTTTGTAAACAGTAGTGAAATTTGGAATCCCATGTAAGGCGGATTGTCAATCCGTCCGTCCAATAAACGTTTGGTAAATAAGCGGATTAACAATCCGCCTTACGGGGTAATATCTTTCCAAAATTAGTTTTTCTCCAAAAACAGCTTATCGTAGTGCGCAAGGGCAAATTTAATTTTATAATAAGGTACTTCCTCATGTAAGTATTCAAAAATATCCTTATTCTGAAAAGGAGGAGTCATAGCTTTAATTCCCTGCTCAATGCGATCATATTCTGCTTGAGAAAGAAATTTAAATATATCAATAGCTTCTCCTTTAGTATATAAATGGGCTAAGTGAGAATAAATAGTTACGGGATTCAGCTTTCTTTGAGCAGCAATCTCCTCCACGCTTAAGCCTTGTTTATATAAATCAAAGGTCAAAATATGCGTAGTACCCTGAATTTTGATACCCGCCTGCTGTTGCTCTTTGATATAATTTAGAATGGCATCCATAAATAAGTTGCCATAGCGTTTTAGTTTTTGCTCCCCTACCCCAGAGATGTCCATCATATCTGCATCTAACAATGGACGTTTAGCTGCCATTTCTTCTAAGGTCTTATCGGAAAAAATGAGATAAGGAGGTATTCCTTGTTTATGGGCTAAGTCCCTTCTAAGAACCCGCAATTTTTCAAATAATTCATCCCGAACACGCTCCCGTTTGGTTTTGGGTTTAGCCTTGGCTTTTGCGGCTGCTTGGCGAGCGTTCGCCACTTGCATTTTCACCAATTCAATTTTTGCCCCATCAAATAACACTGCTTTACTAGCCGTCGTTAACTTTAGGGCATTATGTTCATCATAAGCAATTTCTAATAAACCTCTATTGATGATCTGCATCAAGTAGAATTGCCAATCCCTAGTCGGTAAATCTCTTCCCGCACCATAGGTTTTAATGTTCTGGAATCCCCGTTGCATTATTTCTTTCCGTCCTGACCCTCGTAACACATCTATTAGCAAGGAACTAGATACGCTTTGTTTCAATCGTACTACTGCTGATAATGCCTTTTGAGTGATAACGGTCCCATCAAAATATTCAGGTGGATTTTTGCAAACATCACAGTTATTGCAATTGACCTCTGATTGTTCGCTAAAATAGGTCAATAACAATTTTCTACGACAAGTCATGGCTTCCGCATATTGCTTCATGCGTTCTAGCTTTGCCAACTTCAATTCTTGCTGCGCACTTTCATTTTGGGTGAGAATATCCCGCAGTACCATTACATCTTGATAGGAATAAAACAAGAGGGTATCTGCCTTGACCCCATCTCTACCTGCCCGACCAATTTCTTGGTAAAAACCTTCAATATTTTTTGGAAGATTATAATGAATAATCCAACGAACATTCGACTTATCAATCCCCATACCAAAAGCAATGGTTGCACAAACAATGGGAATTCGATCATTGATAAAATCCTCTTGCACTTTAGATCGTTCTCCTGGAGGGAGCCTTGCATGATAGGCAGCAGCCTTAATTCCTTTACTCAATAATTTTCCTGCGAGGTCTTCTGTACTTTTTCTACTCAAACAATAAATAATGCCGGATTGATCCCGTCGCTCTTTGATAAAATCTAAGATCTGCTCAAATCTTTTTTGCCCAGGTTTAACAGAAAGACTAAGGTTAGGTCGATCAAAAGAGGCAACAAATACTTCGGGTTGTCTTTGTTGTAATTGGATGCAAATATCTTTACGAGTAGCTCGATCCGCCGTAGCCGTCAAAGCCACAATAGGAACACCTGGAAATTTTTGTTTCAAAAATCTCATCTGGGTGTATTCTGGACGAAAATCATGTCCCCAGGAAGAAATACAATGGGCCTCATCCACCGCAAAAAGTGCTACTTTGATACTTTCCAATAAAGAAGTAAAATTCTGGGAAACTAGTTTTTCAGGAGAGACATATACTAAATCCAGATTGCCATTATACAAGTCGTCTTCCACTTGCCGTTGCTCCCCTATCGTCTGAGAACTATTCAAAAAAGCCGCATTAATACCATTCGACCGCAACCCTTCCACTTGGTCCTTCATCAAGGAAATCAAAGGCGATACTACCACTCCAACCCCATCCATTGTAACAGCGGGTATCTGATAACAGATAGACTTACCTCCTCCTGTTGGCATCAAAACCAACACATCTTTCTTCTGATAGATTGTTTGGATAATATCCATCTGCATCGGTCGAAAGCTATCGTAACCGAAGTATTTTTTTAAGGCAGTGGCGGCTTTGTTTGTATCCATTGTTTAACGGTTATCATTTTTTCTATTGTTGCACTGTTCCATTGCTTCACTGTTCCATTGCTTCACTGTTCCATTGCTTCACTGTTCCATTGCTTCATTGTTCCATTGCTTCACTGTTCCATTGCTTCACTGTTCCATTGTTCCATTGTTCCATTGGATAGTAGTAGGACAGAATTATCATTCAATCTGATCACTCAAAGGGATCTGATTGATTGATTCATATTTTATGTCCCAATAACTATTAATATTGTCAATAGAACAATGAGACAATGGGACAATGAGACAATGAGACAATGAGACAATGAGACAATAGAACCATATAACAACAGCCCTAAACAGTACCTCGATTTCGTCCTCGCCAAATGGAAACTACTAATCGGAGCGGTAAAAGAATGGCAGTGATAATACTGCCTACCCCAAAGAAAAGCATTTCTCGACGAATGTAACTACCCATTGAACCTTGCTCGGAAAGCGATAAATGACCTAAAAAACTTTTCAATCCTTGCTCATCGAGATACGTCTGAAAAAAGTTTAATTCATTAACCAATAAAAATACGATAATGGCACTAAATAGAATGATGCCCACCTTAAGCATTTCATAGTTGGCAAGGAAGGTATGCTTTAAAAAAAAGATAAAGCGGGTAAAGGTGATGAAGACGAGTATAAATAGAATATTACTCTTATAAAAAGGATAACCATTATTGGTCGATTTATAGATTGGATATAATACAGCAATCACTGCAAAAAGGGTAAATAACCACCAAACCACTTCTAGAATAAAAGATAGGGTTTTCTTTTGATTCATCTTGCTTGTTATATTGTTCTGTAAGAGCCTCAAAAAGGAGCAATAAAAAGCACAAAGGTAGAAGGTTTATAGAGAAAGTAGGCTTCCAAAAAATGGTAAAAGGTGGAAATGGACGTTAGAAATCGTAATTTGGGGTAAATTAATGACAAATTTGTTTAGAATCTTCCAAAAAAAAATCGTCTAAGTTTTATTAAATATGAATTATTTGTACCTTTGTTGCTAGAAAAAGGTTTATTACTTTGAGAAACTGGTAACTACCAGCAAGTAGATACCACAAAAAATTAAATGCTATGGGAAAGAATAGTACTAGCCTGGACGATATAAAGAAAAATATCAAGGGTTGGGCAGATAGTGAAATTCTGGACGACAAAAAGAAAGAACTTGTTTTTGGAGGAAAGAATAACAGTATCTCTAAGCCCGAATTAGGTAGTCTCTGCGGAGACTGTATTCCTGGATAATATTTCCCATTTCAGGTTAGAATTTTTTGAGCGGGCTGCATTGTTATACACAATGTAGCCCGCTTTCCATTTAGAGTATGTCTAAATTTCTATCGGCTGAAAACCAATATTTTATGAACCTGACTTTGAAAAAATGAGTTTGCTTAGCCCGCTAAACGCACTAATTTTTTCTTTGCCAGAACCACAAACTATTGATTTTCAACTCGAAATAAATTTTAAACATACTCTAAATTCCAATAGTCAAATTTCAAATTCTAAGTAAAGTGTTTTCGGAAACTCTAGAATTGGAATTTGGTGCTTGAAGTTTGGAATTTGAATTTCTTCATAAACAAAAAAAGCGGGTAGCATAATTTTGCTATCCGCTTTTTTTATGTAGTATTAGGTATGATTTATGAGTGATAATTTATAGTGTCAATTGCCAGTTAAACTTTGTCTTACTGCCTCGCTTGCTTCGCAAGCTCGGCAAATTGGTTCTTTTTAGATCGCTGTCTCCAAAACCCCTATTGTGAGGCTTGAGCGAATGATCCCGAAGGGGGAAGGTTTTAAAAACAGGAGTAAATAAGTGTGGAGTATTTCCTTATTCGGAAGAACTACTTTTGAAATAGAAGAATTATTTACTCATTTACTCCTTTTCTCGTTTATCTCATTGAGCTATTAACCCATGAATTATTTATATACGCTCCTTTTAGTTTTTTTTGCTTTCCTAGCTGACCTTCCTGCTCAATCTTGTTCTCCAGATCAAAATACCCTGGTTATTAAAATTACTACAGATCGCTTTGGTAGAGAAACGGCTTGGGTATTGAGTGACGGTGATGCTATTATTAAAGAAGTAAAAAGAGAAGAATATAATGGTGCCTTGGTCAACCTAGATACCTTCTGTATAGATCAGGATGCGTGTTTATTATTTACCATTTTTGACGGATTTGGAGATGGCATTCCAGATGGAGGCTATGAGCTTTTCTTGAATGAGGAACTCATAGCTCAAAATAATGAATTTGGATTTAGCGAAACAGTAGAGGTAAATTGCCCAGCGGGGACTACTTGTTCTACCGCACTTCCGATAGAACAAGGCGAATATCAAACCTTTGCTAAAGATGTTTGGTATGTTTTTACCCCAGATACTATCGGCACTTATGAAATTTCTACTTGTGAAAGGACTACATGTGATACACGGATTTTTGTATATGACCGTTGTGAAAGTTTTGAAGTGGGAGATAATGAAGGGTTTATTTTTGTTAATGATGATGCCTGTGCTAACCAATCTAAAGTCAATGCCCTGCTAGATGCTGGACAATCCTATCTGATTAGAATTAATAACAAAATAGCAAATTGCGAGGAGAATGCCATTGCCTGGCGTATCACCTATAAGGGACCAATTGCAGGCTGTATGGATGCCAGTTCTTGTAATTATAATCCCTTAGCGACGGTATCCGATAATTCTTGTTTGCCCTTTGGTGATCCTAATTGTCCTAAAGGTCCAGATTTAAAGATCCTAGAAAATATTCTACAAAATAGTATGAAAGTAGATACCATCAATAATGAAGATGATTGTCTAGTGAATGAAGGCTGTTTGAAAGGATTTGGTAAGAGAGAAATTATTCGGTTTACTACTAGGTTTGAGAATATTGGAGAGCAGGATTATTTTATAGGAGAACCCTCCACGGACAATAGCCAATTTACTTTTGATAATTGTCATAACCATTTTCACTATGATAATTATGCAGAGTACTTATTATATGATGAGCAAGGTAACCGACTGCCTGCTGGTTTCAAAAGTGGTTTCTGTGTGGTAGATTTAGTTTGTAAGGAAGGAAGGAATAAGTACGGATGTAGCAACATGGGTTTAACCGTTGGCTGTTTTGACGAGTATGCTTCCAGCTTAGATTGTCAATGGATTGATGTAACGGATTATCCAGATGGGAATTATACGTTTATTGCAAGGGTCAATTGGGGAAATGAGCCAGACGCTATCGGTAGGGTAGAACAAGATTTGACGAATAACTGGGGGCAAGCTTGTTTGACCTTAGACAGAAGTTCTGGAATATTGGTAGCCACTGTAAATGCGGAATGCCCCGATTTTGTCGATTGTGCAGGAATACCCTTTGGCAGTTCAGAAAAAGATTGTTTGGGGGTATGTGGAGGGACTGCTTTATATGCTGATTTGGATGGTAATTTCGTCCAAGATCAAAATGATCTGCAAGAAATGCTGTCTTTAATCCAAGAAGACGCTATTGAAAATAATCCCTGTTATGATTTAAATCAGGATGGCAAATTAACGATCTATGATGCTGCCCTTTTATCGGATTGTCTCGATTTCGGAATGCAACATGAACATGTGGAACAAGGGATTCACGATCATTGTGATTTTCCTGGAGGGATTGTCAATGCTTTAGATACAGTAAGCATTAAGATAGATGCCTTTGATGCTTCCAATCAGACAATTGACTTGGCGATGCGCAATAGCCAATCGAATGTAGTTGCTTTTCAATTAAAGATGAAAGGATTGTCTATTCAATCGGTAGAAAGTTTAATGGAAGGAGCGGTGTTTCCCGTCCAACTGAGAGCCAATATTGGAACCGCCAATATTCTAGGCTTGGTACAAGAAACAGGGAAGAGCATGGAAAAAAACAGAGATTTTCAACCCTTCTTGAGAATACATTATCTGGAACTACAAGAAGACATGGTTTGTATTGAACAAATTGAGGAGATTATTAATGCTGATTTTCAACAGGTGATATCTACCATAGAGGAAGGCTGTATCTCTGTAATGCTAACTAGTACAGCGGATTTATCGTCCACCGACGAATTGATTACGATCTTCCCAAATCCCTCCAAGGAGCAAAGTACCATCGTTTTTCCTAACCCTAATCGTACAAGCTTTACTCTGAGAATTTTCAATGCAGCAGGAAAAATAGTACAATCCCACGATGCTCTCACTACCAATACGTATTCCATTTCTACCAATCAAATACCTAGCGGCCTTTATCTTATCCAACTAACCAGTAAAACAAAGCACTATGTAACCAAATTAGCCATAGAATAGTTTACCTACAACTCGCAACCCGTTCACCGTAAATAAACCAAGACCCCAACTTCCAAGCGAACCATATTCACCGTAGATTCAAATAAATCAAACGCATCTAGTGTATCTCCAAGAATAGTGAAGGAATCTTGCTTCGCATAAAAAGAGGATGCTTGACCTCTTAAGTAGGATACTCTAGCATCGAGCATAATTCGCCAATCTCGGTCTAATGGAAATAGCCCACCGATAGCGCCTCCATAACTCAATCCCATACTATTATCATCGACTATACGCTCCAGAGTACCATCATCCCCTCCGCTCGTAACATCCACCAATCTAGTAATTGTGAAGAAGTGATTAAATCCGATTTTACCTTGTAGGTAAGGTTGGAATTTCCGACCAAAAGGAGGTTCTATTTGCACCACTGCATGTAAGTCCCACAAACTGGAGTTGGTTTTCCAAGCTAATTCAAATCCCTCAGGATCAACGAACTGGAGCGATTCATGTCCATAATTGGCAATGGTAGAAGCGACCCCTAGTAATAGGGGACTGTTGTTGATATTTACCAAAAATTCTAGCCCACCTCCTACACCTAGGTTCCCCATATTGTCTTTAAAATCTAAAAGTGGGATAGATAAACCAGAATGCAAACCAATAAAAATCGGGTATTGATCCACCTCTTTATCTTCTGTTGTATAATCCTCTTGGCCATATTGAGCCAAGCCTAAAAAGGAATAAATAAATAGTGGAAAAAGGAGAAAAAGTTTTTTCATATTAGCGATAAATTGCGCCTTATTTTGTTAGGGATTAGGGAATAAATAAGGTACCCAATTTTAGGAAGTTATTTTTTCTTTAGACAAGGCGAAAAACGCAGACATAGCCGTAGCTATGGCGAGTATTTTCAACGCAGTATAAAGGAAAAAGAACGAGTAAAATGGGTAGGTTATATTTTTCCTAATCCCTTACCATACAA
>CALJIQ010000342.1 GCA_937973995.1 uncultured Saprospiraceae bacterium | reverse complement strand
CCACAGGATTAGTTGTGGTTGTATCCACAGGATTAGTTGTGGTTGTATCCACAGGATTAGTTGTGGTTGTATCCACAGGATTAGTTGTGGTTGTATCCACAGGATTAGTTGTGGTTGTATCTACAGGATTAGTTGTGGTTGTATCTACAGGATTGGTTGTGGTTGTATCCACATTACAACTAGCTCCATTGTCAGCCCTAATGATGCCAATAGCATTTGACAAACTAAAGCAACCGCTCAGCATACTGACCTCTACTCCAGTTTCTAATCCAATAACAGTATCTTGATAAGTGAGGTGCCAGATTAAACATAGACCTGTACCCGCTCCGTCGAAATCCACTTCTGATGGATTTTGAGGTAATCCAAGAATTTTAAAACCAGCTGAGTCTGTAATAACCCATTGTGATTTTGGCCCCACATTATCAATAAGACTAATGGCACCAACTGGGATCGTATCAGGGATGCTATCCCCAACACAAAATTCAAATGGACCTCCATTTATACTACCACCTGCTACCTCACAGAGGGTACTGTCTGTTGGCACTTCATTGTTAGTTGTATCTACAGGATTAGTTGTGGTTGTATCTACTGGCATGCTAGTCGTATCTACAGGTGCAGTTGGACAAGCATCTCCTTCTAAGCGATTAATGTTAATGGCATTGGAAAATTCAAAACAACCCTCTAGTGCGGAAACGTTATTTCCGACTTCTAAGCCTGCTATACCTATTTGATAATTTAAATTCCAAATTTGACAAACGCCAGTTCCGCCTTGTTCAAGATCAAAAGGTGGTGCTGTTGGTAAGCCTACAATTTGTCCGGATGTATCTGTGATAATCCATGCAGTTTCCAAATAAGTAGCATCGTCTTGTGCTTCATTCACCGTTACCTCTATTAAATCTGCAACGCCCTCTCCTACACAAATGGTAGTTGAGTCGTTAGTTGAAATGAGTCTTTGAGCAAGCGTACAAGCATTTACTCTTTGGATGGTAATGGTTCCTAAACTTGGAACTGTTCCATTTGAAACAAGCGGACCTTCCGTGATTGCTTGAATGGTGCTTTGTGGACTAGTTGCTTCATCTACTGAATTATAGCTGCTACCACTATCTGTACCAGCGTCATATGCTTTCACTTCAAGCGTTAATGCATCCACCCAGCTTCCATTTTCATATAAAGGCACATCTTTAATAGCTATAAACCAATCTGGGCTTGGTGCAATCATGGAGGTGATACTCAATAATGGATGGGTACTAACGGCTTCAAATTCTTTTGTAACACTACCAGGTGAAACCCCAATACCACCTCCTGAGATAAGGGTGCCTCCAGCACCTCCCATTATAATAGTTTGGATTTCTTCCATTAGACTGCCTTTGCCTCCTAATTCTGCCATCACCCTAATGCCTTCAGAGGCTAAGGTGTTTTCTTCAAATAAATTGGTCTCTGAATTATGGGTCATTCCAATTAAGCCTGAAAAATGAGGATTAGAAGGAAATTCTGTTGGATGTGTTTCGCTACTCCAAACAGAATTAAAGGTAATGGTATAGGTAGCCATTTCCATAACTGGATTACTTTCTTCCGTTGGACAGATAGCGGGATTGGTATTGAGCGACCAATCAGACGCACTATTCCCCTCGCCATCATATACCAGCGACTCAGTATCACTAAAAGAAGGGGCGGCATTATTTACTTGCCATATGCCAGCCATCCTAGCGACCGATGATCTTTGGTGGTCACTGCTGCCCCATTCTACATAGGCAACAATGGCATTGGCATTGGTGAAATCATTAGTTGTATAAAGGCCTAATTCACCGTCATTTCCTGCATAACTTGCGAAGCCTGATAAGACGACCGTTTCAGTAGCACTCAAATCAAGAGAGCCGCAGGTAACGGTTAGTTCAGATAATACTTTATACGCTGGAAAAGTACAGATAGAGTAGGAAGACACGTCTATTGTTTTATCTCCAGTATTTTTTAACTCAAAACTGCCATCAGCAAATATTTCGCTAATAACAACTTGCGCATTACTGGAAAAACAAAAACAAGAGATGAAAAGGACGAATAGAAAATTCTTAAAAAGGAGAAACTGGGTAGTTTTCTCAACTTTTTTCACTGGTAAAAAAGTGAGGTGCATGTTAAATCGGATTTAGTATTAACTTAATTGTCGTAATCAGAAGAATGGTCGTTATTGCCGAATATTAGGTCATTGACAATAGTATAAGGAGTAACTGTGTGTTTTCTGTCTAGCACGATAGAAGTATAAAAACTATAGATATGCAAAAACCAAACCGTATTTTTGGTTTACTTTTCTATTTTGAAAGGAATACTGCATTTATCTTTGTTATCTCCTATAAAGAATATAGTTAATGTCATCACCAAATCAGAAAAAAAATATACATCATTCAAAGTCCAACAAAAAGGGGCGCATCCCTTCTAATCCGAAGGCTTTGAATCAACCCACGACAAAAAATTCTACTTCACTGGAGGAATTAGGGGAGGATATTCGGTTAAATAAATATGTAGCGCATTGCGGGATTTGTTCTCGTCGAAAGGCCAGCGAATATATTTTTGAAGGATTGGTAAAGGTGAATGGTGAAGTGATTAAAGAACCTGGTCGGCGAATTTCTCCTAAAGATGAGGTGCGTTTTAAGGAGGACATCATTCGACCAGAATCTCAAAAGGTATATGTACTATTGAATAAGCCCAAGGATGCTGTGACAACGGCAAACGATGAAAAAGACAGACGAACGGTATTTGATTTGATAGGGGATGATGTGCAGGTTCGGATATTTTCTGTTGGACGATTGGACCGAGCTACTACTGGTTTATTATTATTGACGAACGATGGTGATTTAGCTAAAAAACTAACTCATCCTAAACATAAAGTCAAAAAGGTTTATCATGTTATTTTAGATCAACCTGTTTTGGATACACATTTACAAGCGATTCAGAAAGGCTTAGAATTAGAGGATGGTTTGGCAATGGTAGATGGGGTAAGCCATGTAAAAGGAAAAGAAAAAAACGAGGTAGGCATCGAACTCCATATCGGTAAAAATAGAATCGTCAGACGTATTTTTGAGCACTTTGGATACAAAGTGTTAAAGTTGGATCGGATGTATTTTGGTGGATTGACTAAAAAAGATTTGCCTAGAGGACGCTACCGATTTTTATCTGAGCAGGAAATAATTATGCTGAAGCATTTTACTTAAAAAATAGGTGTTGTGGCATTGTGGTGTTGTGGTATTTTGCTTGCCATAACGCCACAATGCCAAAATGCCACAATACCAATCGAAATGACCGTAAAAGGATATGCCGCTTTAGAAGCCAAACAAACTTTGCAACCCTTTGAATATGAATTAGGTGCAATAGGAAGGGATGAAGTAGATATTAAAGTGTTGTACTGTGGATTATGTCATAGTGATCTGAGTATGTTGGATAATGATTGGAGAAGTACCGTTTATCCTTTTGTGCCAGGACACGAAATCGTGGGCGAGGTGATAGGGGTAGGGGAAAGCGTAAGTCATGTACAAGTGGGTCAAAAAGTAGGAGTGGGTTGGACCGCTTCTTCCTGCTTGACTTGTGATGAATGTATGACTGGACATCATCAAATGTGTAATCAAGCTAAAGGAACCATTGCAGGGAGATATGGTGGATTTGCGGATAAGTTACGATGCCAGGCTACTTGGGCAATACCCATTCCAGATGGGGTAGATTTAAAATCAGCTGGTCCATTATTTTGTGGAGGGATCACCGTTTTTAGTCCTTTAATGCAACATAATATTAGTCCGCTTAGTAGTGTTGGGGTAGTTGGGATTGGCGGATTGGGACATATGGCATTGGCTTTTTTGAAGGCATGGGGCTGTGAAGTGACGGCGTTCTCCACTAGTCCAGAAAAGGAGGAAGAAGCTCGAAAGTTGGGAGCGCATCATTTTGTAAGTACCCACGACGAGGATGCTTTAAAAAAATTAAGGGGTAGGTACGATATGATTTTAGATACGGTCAATGTAGAATTGAATTGGAACCGGTATTTGGGAACCTTGAAGAGCAAAGGGGTGTTACATATTGTCGGGGTAGCTCCGACCGTCACTGCAAGGGTTGGACATTTGATGAGTAAGCAAAAATCAATTACAGGTTCCCCAACGGGCAGTCCTTTTCAAATAAAAGAGATGTTGAAATTTGCTAGTCGGCATCAAGTACAACCGATGACAGAGCATTATAAAATGAGTCAAATCAATGATGCCTTTGAGCATTTGCGTAATGGTAAGCCTCGATATAGAATTGTTTTAGAAGCATGAGATGAGTGAAGAATTTGGAGTGAATAGTGCGAAGTTGGGTGGCGGATGCTTGAAAGTTTCAATTCCTTTATTTTTGCAAGTAAATTGTATTAAGCTTAGGTAGATAAAATTCATAGAAATGGCAGAGATTTTTCAAACAGTAGAACAGTTGATAAAAGATATAGAAACTGCTCAACCAGATAGTATAGAAGCAATAGAGCAATTTAGAATAAAATATGTAGGTTCTAAAAATATCATCAAACCGCTCTCCAAAGAGATTCGTAATATTCCGAATGAACAGCGAAAAGACTTTGGGCAATTACTGAATAAAGCTAAAAAAGCAGCAGAGTCCAAATTTCAACATTTAAAAGATAGTTTAGAATCTGGTGTGGAAGAAGCAGAAGGGGAGGAGTTAGATCTATCGGCCCCGCCGATGCCGATACCTTTGGGGTCAAGGCATCCTGTGTCCATTACCATGAATCGGATCATAGATATTTTTTCTAGAATTGGATTCATCGTAGCAGAAGAAAGGGAAATAGAAGATGATTGGCACAACTTCACGGCAATGAATACGCCCGAAGATCATCCTGCCAGAGATATGCAAGACACCTATTATTTGAAAGATAGTACTTCGATGCTATTGCGGACGCATACCTCTTCTGTGCAAGCAAGAGTAATGACTACGCAAAAGCCACCTATCCGAATTATAGCACCTGGGCGAGTGTATCGAAACGAGACTATTTCTGCTCGTTCTCATTGCCAATTTCATCAGGTAGAAGGCTTATATATTGACAAAGATGTTTCCTTCGCGGATTTAAAACAGACCTTATTATACTTTGCTCAGGAAATGTATGGAGCGGAAACGAAGATACGATTACGTCCTTCCTATTTCCCATTTACGGAACCAAGTGCAGAGATGGATGTTTCTTGTTTTATCTGCGATGCTAAAGGATGCAATGTTTGTAAATATACAGGCTGGGTAGAGATATTGGGTTGTGGAATGGTGGATCCACAAGTATTAGAAAATTGTGGCATTGATTCCAAAGAATACACCGGCTTCGCCTTCGGTATGGGTATCGAACGTCAAGCGATGATGCTCTACGACATTAATGACATCCGCCTACTTTTCGAAAATGATGTTCGCTTTTTGAAGCAATTTCAATCTGCTTTGTAGTTTAATTGATTGATTATGATTACTAAACTTTCCGTATCTAATTTTAGAAGTTTAAAGGACGTTGAACTTCCTTTGAGTAAAATAAATGTACTTACTGGTAGCAATAACAGTGGGAAGTCAAGTGTAATATATGCGATTCTAACATTAATGAACTTTGTTCGAAACCCTAATCAAGGTTTAGATTCCTTATTTAATTATCGCTTTATTAATTTGGGTAAATTTAAAAATGTTATTTACTCAAAAGATTCCCATAAAACATTGGGAATAGAAATAACTACTACCAGTAATAATATATCAACTAATTACGGAATAAAGCTTAATGAAAAATATGGAAATGCTGTGCATCTAAATATGAGTAATTTTGAAGAGTTATCACAAACTATTGTTTTTCCATATGATCTAGAATTAGAAAAATATAATATACCCAATAACAAAGGAGAAGACAATTATTTATCTATTTTTTGGAATGGTATTACTGTTCAGGATTTAAAAATTAAAAATTTAGATAAGGTAAATGATTTTTTTAAAACCCAAGATGATAAAGACTTTTTAGAATCCTATTTACTTGCGGCATATAATACTCCATTCAATAATTTAATTCAAACGGATTTTGTTCCTATTGCTAGAGGTTTTTCAAAGCCATATTATTCAGCTATTCCGCTCTCTGGTTATCATGTAACGGAAGATGAAATTGCAACAATAATTGTGACTTCTAATATTGCAAGTGACATCTCTTATTATTTAGAAAAAATTATTGATAAAAACTTTAATATTCATCAAGAAGTAGGAACATCTGTTTTTTATTTACAAATTCGAGATAGAGATACATCAACTACAAATTACTTGGTAAATGAAGGAACAGGTGTAAGTCAATTAGTTACTATCCTTGCCAAAGCTTTAATGGAAAAAAATAAATTTATTTGTATTGATGAACCAGAAATACATTTACATCCATCAATAATAACAAAGTTAGTTTCAACCTTAATCGAAATAGCTGATAAAAAGCAAAAGCAGTTTTTAGTTTCTACGCATAGTGAACAATTTGTCATCGCTTTAATGCACCAAGTCGCTGACAAAAAAATAGAACCAGCAGATGTCAATGTTTTCTATTTAGATAAAGATGGGAATGAAACTAAGATAGAACAGCAAAAAATTAACAAAAAAGGTCAAATAGATGGTGGTCTAATGAATTTCTATGGAGAAGAATTAAAAGATTTAGAGGATTTTTTTCAAAATAATTAAGAATAAGCCACATCATGGAAGTAGTAGTAAATGAGTGGCTACCTGAAGCCTTAAAACCAGAAGGATTAGACAAAGAAATCTCACAAGAAAAAGCCTTAGAATTTCTTAAAAAATTTATCAATAAAGATGATAGGATAGTGGTGAAATCTGAAAGTGCTTTTGAGAAAAAAGTTCATTATTATAAAAAGAAATATGCTTATGATAAAGAATCATTAAAGCTATTAAAAGCTTTACTTCGCTTAATTCAAGATGAGAAATATTGTAGACTCGTAGATGAGTCAGAAATAAATACATTGCCAGAAAGAGTTACTGAAAAATTGAATTTGCCTAATACTAACTACCATAGTGACACTTACCTATTTGAAGCAGCTTCTACTACGACCGAAAAACTAATCGTTACATCAGATAGAAGATTGATCAATTTATTTCAAGATGAAGAAGAATACAGAGTAGTTCACTTTGATGAATTTATAAAAACATATTAAAAGAATAATCTATTTTGGAAGCGAATCAAAATACTTTTGACTCAATGATAAAATTAATCAATGCCCAGATATAAAAGCCTAGCCACTATTCAAGAAGATATAGCCGATGGTTTAATTACCTGCGAGCACCTAGTAGAATACTATCTTACCCGCATACAATCCACTTCTGATTTGAATATTTATATAGAAGATTTTGGAGAAGAAGCCTTGCAGCGAGCTAGGGAATTGGATGAAAAATACAAAGAAAATCCAGCATCAGTTGGGCGATTATTTGGGATGGTGATTTCTTTAAAGGATGTATTGTGCTATGAAGGACATGGGGTGACAGCAGGTGCTAAAATACTAGAAGGATTTAAATCTCTTTTTTCTGCGACAGGGGTACAACGATTGTTGGAGGAAGATGCTATCATCATTGGTCGGGTGAATTGCGACCAATTTGCAATGGGTTCTACCAATGAAAATTCTCATTATGGACCTACCAAGAATGGGTTGAATCCCGACAAAGTGCCAGGTGGTTCTTCTGGTGCCTCTGCGGTTTCTGTTCAGGTGGATACTTGCTTGATTTCTTTGGGGACGGATACGGGGGGATCGGTACGACAACCAGCTGCTTTTTGTGGCATCTTAGGATTTAAGCCTACTTATGGGAGAGTTTCCAGATATGGTTTATTAGCGTATGGTTCTTCTTTTGATCAGATTGGGGTCTTAGCCAACTCTGTGGAAGATATAGCATTGACCTTGGAAATAATGGCGGGACGAGATGAGTTTGATAGTACCTCCAGTAGCCAAGCAGTTCCTGCTTATTCTGAACAATTACAATTTGATAAGAAGGTCAAAATTGCCTACTTCAATTCCGCCTTGCATCATGAGAGCTTAGCTGCAGATGTCAAACAACAAACGTTGGACTTGATTGAAAAAATGAAAATAGAAGGGCATACGGTGGAAGGCGTTGATTTTGATTTACTGGATTATATGATTCCCGCCTATTATGTGCTTACTACAGCGGAGGCTTCTTCTAATTTATCTCGCTATGATGGGGTGCGTTTTGGGTATCGAAGTCCTAATGCGAAAAATTTTGAAGAGACATATACGCTCTCTAGAACGGAAGGCTTCAGTACAGAAGTGAAGCGTAGAATTATGTTGGGGACGTTCGTATTAAGTTCTGGATATTATGATGCTTATTATTCACAAGCCCAAAAAGTCCGACGCTTAATACAAGAAAAGACCCAAGCAATTTTCAAAGACTACGATTTTATTTTAATGCCTACTTCTCCAGGTCCAGCTTGGGATATTGGTGCCGTAAATGACGACCCTGTGGCGATGTATTTAGCGGATGTATTTACGGTTCAAGCGAATATGGTGGGTATCCCTGCTATTTCCATTCCTCTTGGTACCTCTGATGGTTTACCTATTGGCGTTCAATTGATGGCGGATAAATTTAAAGAAGCAAATTTGCTAGCTTTTTCCAAACAGTACGTTTAGGAGGTATCTTAAGGCGTTTTCTTTTAAAAAATGCTTAATTTGAATTCGTAAAGGTTTGGCATTATTAATTACTGAGAATTGATTATTTTCTAAGCACATTAGAAAATGTGTAATTAGCTAATAATCAATAATTAGTAATCAATAATCAAAATAATTTAAAGCAATTTTTTGATCCAATACCTTATTTAAAGCAACATTCTTCCTAGCAACCGTTAACTATAACAAACACTTTGCGATTTTCAATATATATATTCCTTCTAATCTTACCTAACTATTTGTTAGGTCAACTCTTATCTCCTCGCTCTGCGACGGCACTCAATAAAGTCGTTTTATATCAAGATAGTAGCTTTTTTCAACACTCTTCTGTCATCTATGAAGAGGGAGACTTATTTGAAGTCCTTGACGAAACAAGGTACGAGCATGAAGATGCTGCCCAAAACCAAAAATTCAAATGGTTTTATGTGCGTACGCCTGATAATAAAGAGGGTTGGATTTATGGAGATGGGTTAGCTGTGATACAGCCGATAGATGAAATTCAAGGAACCATCAAAGCATATCATCAGAAAGAAATAGCGTATTCTGGAAAAGACGAGACGATTTTTTCTTGGATTGCCTCCATTGAAGGGAAAGATAATTTTCATGAAGAAGACCATTTAAATCCCTTATATAAGGAGCAATATTTAGTGCTTACCAGCCCTTTAAAAAAATCAGCTCACATTTTATTATCTGGGCAAAGTGCAATGGGGATCAATACGTTGCATCGATTGAACTTTTCGGACATCAATGAGGATGGAGTAGTGGAGGTTATTGTTGAAAATAGCAGTATAGATAAAAATAGTAACCTAGAGGGGCGCTCTCTAGAAGTCTATGCCTTCCAAGCGGGAACCATTGCAAAGGTATTTGAAGATCGACTGACACTAACCTATCAGGGCAATCAACCTTCTCCTGCTTTATTTAAAACAGTAAATATTGGGGAGAAAACTATTCGAGTAGCTTATATAGATTACATTTCTTGTGAAAATTATAGTTGCCCTTTTGAGACGAATCAAGTGTCCCAAACGCAAGAGCAATGCATGGAGTACGTTACCTACACCCAATTGTGGGATGAGTCTGTTCAGAACTATCAACCACTTTATGAAGAAAGTCGCTCTTACCTCAGCGGTATCGTCAATGATGCTAATGGATATGCACTAAGGAGAGAACCTAGTTATCTAGGTGAAGTAGTGGAGAAAATCGCTAATCGTGCTGCACTTATTATCATTAAGCATTATGAAAAAATTATAAAGCGTAAAGGACAAAAAGTAGTAGTACCTTATTTATATGTCAAGACGGAACAAGGAAATTATGGCTATATCCATGCAGATAAGGTGCAGTTTGTCAATTTGGAACATGCTGATCTATTACATACCTATTACCGCAACCCACCTTTATTAAAATCGGATTGGACGAGTAAAGATCCTTTTGTTTTTTTGAAAAAAGACCTTGATGCATTGATTACTGGGAGTAAATGAATGTATTATTCGGTGGACGGTAGACGGCCGCTTCGCTGACGGTGGACGGGAGAGGGTAATTATCCGTTGGTATAATCAATAGCGTCTTTTTTCCCCAACCCTGCAAACCCTTTTAATCGCAAAATACAAGCATCACAAACCCCACAAGCTCGCCCTATTGTATCGGGATCATAACAAGTAAAGGTCATTCCATAATCCACTCCCAAGTCTAAACCCATTTGAATAATCTCGGATTTGGTGAGATCAATTAAAGGCGTATGAATGCGCAATTGTTCTGCTGCTTCTACGCCTGCCTTAGTAGCTAAATTGGCCATTTTTTCATAAGCGGCAATATACTCAGGACGACAATCAGGATACCCACTATAATCTACGGCATTGACGCCTATAAAAATATTTTTAGCACCTACCACTTCCGCATAAGCCAATCCAAAGGATAAGAAAATGGTATTTCTAGCTGGCACATAAGTTACGGGGATGGCGGCATCCATTTCCGCTTCAGAGCGTCCTTTGGGTACGGCAATTTCATCTGTCAATGCCGATCCGCCGAATAGGCGTAAATCAATGGTCGCAATTTTATGTTCTGTGATTTGATAGTATTGCGCTATTTTTTTGGCAGCTTCTAATTCAAATTGGTGGCGTTGTCCATAATAAAAAGACAGTGCATAGACTTCGTAACCTTGCTTTTTAGCATGAGCCAATACGGTTGTGGAGTCCAAGCCTCCGCTTAATAATACAATTGCTTTTTTCATTTTGAAAAGAGTCAGGTGTCAGGAATTAGATGGATCGACGATTTTTGTCCTTACTTAACCTACTATTATAAAACGCAAAAATACAGGCTTTTTCAAAAGCCGCTATCTCTTATCTTTGCAACTCATATTTTTAATTCAAGTAGGTAGGAATTCATGTCTAGCTAGTCTGACCCCTGACTCCTGACCCCTGATACCTAAAAAAATGGCATCCAAAGATTTCAACTTACTAGGTAAATCCAATAACACGCCTCCTACAGAACCTAGTGCAGGAATACTAGATACTTTTCCCAATCGGCATACTCAAAGAGATTACCTAATAGAATTTCACTGTTCAGACTTTACTTCTCGTTGCCCGATTACCCAACAATCTGACTTTGCTGAAATTGTGATACAATACATTCCTAAAGAAGCCTGTATTGAAACCAAGTCGCTAAAATTTTACTTACAGTCTTATCGAGAGCAAAATCGTTTTAACGAGCAGATTGTTAATACTATTTTGAATGATTTAGTGGCTGCCTGTCAGCCCAAGTGGATGCGGGTAAAAGGAGAGTTTGCTCCTAGAGGAGGGATAAGTGTGGTGACCATAGCAGAACATCCTGATAATGATTTAATGAAAAATTTATATTAAGGAAGTGAGTGAGTGAGTGAGTGAGTGGACAAAAGTAATTTTACTTTAAAGTTTTTTTGATTATTGATTACTAATTATTGATTATTAGCTTACGCGTGATTATCACATTTATAGAATGATTAGTAATCAGTAATCAATAATGTCCCTCTAACAAAACCTGCCAAATACCTACAAAAGCTACTAATTAGTTGGACAACAAGCAAAATCGTCTTACTTTTGCCGACTATTTCTAAAATCTTCATTTTATTTTAAAAAATATTTATAAAGGCATTGAGGAATAAGGAACAATGAACATTTCAATTGAGAAAGGAGGATTAAAAATTGAGAATTAGCTATATAATTTTCAATTTTTAATTTTCAACTATCAATTAAAAGGTCCTCAATTTTAAAACAAAGCGATTATGGGACAAAATATTACTTATGCCATACCAGCTCTAGGGGTATTAGCACTTTTATATACCTTTTGGAAATCTTCTTGGGTATCCAAACAAGAGGTTGGGTCGGACAAAATGGCATTTATTGCCAAGAATATTGCCGATGGGGCAATGGCATTTTTGAGAGCAGAATATAGAGTACTTGCTATATTCGTAGTAGTCGTAGCGGCACTTTTAGCATTTACAGCTGGTGCGGATTCTTCTCCATTTGTGGCATTGTCTTTTATATTAGGAGCTATTTGTTCTGCTTTGGCGGGCTTCATCGGTATGCGGGTTGCCACTAAAGCAAATGTACGTACGACTCATGCTGCTCGAACTAGTTTGGGCAAAGCACTAGAAGTAGCCTTCGGTGGTGGTGCAGTGATGGGATTGGGGGTTGTTGGACTGGGCGTTTTAGGATTAAGTTCTTTATTCATTGTTTATAAAGGGATGTTCGGTATCGATACAGTTGACAATGTGCGACGAGTGATTACGGTACTAACGGGCTTTTCTTTTGGAGCTTCCTCTATTGCCTTATTCGCTCGTGTGGGCGGAGGTATTTATACAAAGGCAGCGGATGTAGGAGCAGATTTGGTAGGTAAAGTAGAAGCGGGTATTCCTGAAGATCACCCATTGAATCCTGCAACGATTGCAGATAACGTGGGAGATAATGTAGGGGATGTTGCTGGTATGGGTGCCGATTTATTTGAATCTTATGTAGGTTCTATTATTGGTACAATGGTATTGGGAACTGCTTTTATGGGCGCAGTTGGTTTTGAGGGAACAAATGCTTTCGATGGTTTGAATGCGGTACTATTACCATTGGTACTAGCTGCTACGGGGATTATTACATCTATCATCGGTACGTTCTTAGTGAAAGTAAAAGATGGCGGTGATCCTCATAAAGCTTTAAACTTAGGAGAGTTTGCTTCCGCTGGATTGATGTTGGTTGCTACTTACTTTATTATACAATGGATGTTACCGGGGTCTTGGAGCATAACAGGTGATGCTACTTCTTACGGTGCGAATGGAGTGTTCTTTGCCGTGATTATCGGACTAGTTTCTGGTTTAGCGATTGGTAAAATCACAGAATACTATACAGGTACTGGCACGAAACCCGTACAAGGGATCGTAGATCAATCTGTAACGGGTGCTGCGACTAACATTATTGCTGGATTAGGGGTTGGGATGATGTCAACAATGTTTCCTACTTTAATATTAGCTGCGGCTATTATTGGCGCACACCACTTTGCTGGTTTGTACGGTATCGCTATTGCAGCAGTTGGTATGTTATCAAATACAGGTATCCAATTAGCAGTAGATGCTTACGGACCTATATCTGATAATGCAGGAGGTATTGCAGAAATGGCAGAATTACCAAAAGAAGTACGTCAGCGTACAGATAAATTGGATGCAGTAGGAAATACCACGGCAGCGATTGGTAAAGGTTTTGCAATTGGATCGGCTGCTTTGACGGCTTTAGCCTTATTTGCTGCCTTTATGGTAACGGCAGGTATTACTTCCATTGATATTGCACAACCTAAAGTAATGGCTGGTCTATTAATCGGTGGTATGTTACCGTTTGTTTTCTCAGCGATGTCTATGGGGGCAGTGGGACGAGCAGCAATGGATATGATCCAAGAAGTACGACGACAATTCAAAGATATTCCAGAATTAAAAGCTGCATTGGCAATGATGAAAAAGAACGATGGTAAAGAAATGAGTGAGTGGAGTAAGGCAGATCGTGCTGTTTTTGATGCAGCAGATGGCAAAGCAGAATATAGCAAGTGTGTAGAAATTTCTACAGCGGCTTCTATTCGAGAAATGGTTTTGCCAGGTTTATTAGCAGTTATTTCTCCTGTCGTAATTGGATTTGGTGGTGGTGCAGAAATGCTAGGAGGATTATTGGCTGGTGTAACCGTTTGTGGAGTATTAATGGCGATTTTCCAATCGAATGCAGGGGGTGCTTGGGATAATGCAAAGAAGATGTTTGAGGAAGGTGTTACTATCCAAGGGGATAAGCATTACAAAGGTTCTGAAGCACATAAAGCAGCAGTGGTAGGTGATACCGTAGGTGATCCATTTAAAGATACTTCTGGTCCTTCATTAAATATTTTATTGAAGTTGATGTCTGTGGTGGCTTTGGTGATTGCGCCTTTCTTGTAATTAGAATCGCAGATTCCGCTGATTTTTATTGATTTCGCAGATGAGAGGTAAATGATAGGAATGATTATAGCAGACCAGGCATATTCTGTACACGTAAAATCTGCAACAATCAATATCATCAAAAAAATCTAATCAGCGATTCAGGTTAAAAAAATAAGGGCAGTATTCCTACTGGAATGCTGCCCTTATTTTTTACGCTAAGTAGTCTGACAAAAATAAGTTAACAACTTTGCTTTTCAGTTGATTGATTATTAATTACTGATTATTAGCTAATTAGGCGTGTTCAGTAGCGTCTGGAAAATAATTAATAATCAATAATTAATAATGTCACACTACT
>CALJIQ010000341.1 GCA_937973995.1 uncultured Saprospiraceae bacterium | reverse complement strand
TCACCAGCATACTTAATTACGGTTACAGACTGCAGCGGCACGCCTGCGAATAGTGTTTGCTTACAAGCAAAAGTATTGCTAGAAGGTCCGTTTGATGCATCCACTCAATTAATGAATGATGCATTGAGGTTATTACCTTCTGCCAACGCTACGGTTTTGCCAACTATTACAGGGACGAGTAGTCCATTTCCATTAACAGAGCCTTATAGTGCTTTGCCGAATTTCACCCATATGGGTGGCGGCGGTGGGGAGACGACAACTCCAGCAGTATTGGCAGTCAATGGCACCGATGCAATTGTGGATTGGGTATTTATGGAATTGAGAGATGCAGCCAATCCAGCCAATGTACTAGTCACTAGTTCTGCTTTATTACAAAGAGATGGAGATATAGTAGATGCTACGGATGGTACTTCACCTGTATGCCTTACTGCAGGAAATAATAATTACTACCTATCTGTTCGACACAGAAATCACTTAGGAATTAGAACAATGAATCCTATTTCTTTGACTTCTGGCGTTGCTAGTTTGGTGGATATGTCCACTACCGTATCAGGTACGCCTGGTTACATGGCGGTGCACGGAACAAGTCCAGTAGATACGATGGGTAATAGAATAGTCATGTGGGGTGGAGATGCTAGTTCAAATGGAATCGTGACTTTCAATGCTGGCGCATTTTTATCTGATAGAGATGCTGTGTTTTTTGAGATTTTTTTAGATCCAGATAATTCAACTGCTAGCTATAACCACATAAGAAAAGGATATTTCAATGGCGATACCAATTTAGATGGAGAAGTAAAATATCAAGGTCCTAATAATGATTTGGATAGATTGATGTTCTTTAATGTATTATTCTATCCGAATACAATTGGCATTGCTCAAATCATTAACCAACAATTACCTTAATCCCTATTAATAACGATCATCAAAAAAAAGGAAAATGAAGCACATTAAAAATATTATAATCCTATTTATCCTATTGGTGAGTTATTCAATAGGGGAGGCTCAAGTAAAATACAAATTGCAATTGTTAAATGACGGAGTTACGTATGAGGTTTCTATTGTTCCAGAAACTTCATATAGACCTCCTTTAAATGTAACTAGTACAGCACAAATAACCGTCAAAGTGCCAACAGGCTCATTTGAAGTAGCGAATCTTAAAAACATTCAACCCAATGTAGAATGGGAAGCGAATTCCATTGCTTCTGCACCAGAGGAGTCAGAAACGTTTGATTATATTTCGTTCGGTTTGGCTACCAATGGCACAGAATGGTTGCGATACGAAGAAGGGATAGAGATTCCCGTTTTCACTTTTGAAAATGCCATAGCTTGTAATGGAGAAGTGTCCTTGATGGATAATTCCTCAGACCCTTTTATGCCACCAAATTCTGCTAGCAAGAATGTAGGTAATCAGATTACCATAGCAGGTGCCAATGGCAATGCTTATGTTGGCAATATGTTGAAATCAGTCATCCCTTGTGGGCAATTATCAACGGATGTAGAAGAAATAGAGAAGGCAGATATTGATTTTGCCATGTTCCCTAATCCTGCTTCAAACGATTTGACGATTAGTGTCAGCATACAAGAAAACATAGAGGTAGAACTATCTATCTTTAATTTAATCGGCAAAAGAATTTTAACCAAAACTATAGATATTCAACAAGGCGAGAATATCATCCCATTAGACATAAGCCACTTACCCCAAGGCTCCTATCTTCTAGAAATGAGAAATGAAAATTGGAAACTGAACGCAGGTCAGTTTGTCAAACTAGAAAAGTAAATTTGTTTAAAGCCATAGAAATTTCAACCGCAATTAGCTATACAGCCTCTTGCGGTTTTTTTTTATATAAAAGTTAGGTTGCTGGAGTGATTGGTGGTTTCAAGATGTGGCTCATTGTGTTAGCTCTGAATTTGATTATTTAGAGTTTTGGTAAAACTCTAAATAATCAAATTCGAGCTAACATAATTGCTCGTTCATTTAAAAAAGTTATGTTATCTCAAATTCTGTTTTATTGAAAATTTCTCAATTTTCAATAAAACAGAATTTAGAGTTAACACAACGGTGATAACTTAACCATCAAAGCATTTTACGGTCCTTATACAACCAAAGAAGGTTCAGGCGAATCAATATCCATAAAATCAGGCTGCTCATAGACAATATCTTGCCACATAGGTAAGAAGCTAAAATGACCTGCTAGTGGAAATCCTACCTCATAATTTCTAGTCTTCAAAGCGGTTTCGTGACCAATCTTTATCAACTCATTTCCAGTAGCTTCCGCTAATAGTTGAGATTGGCAAGTACGCTCCATTGTAACAAACCAGAAGATACATTCCTCTATGCTATGTCCGACAGTCAATAAACCGTGATTTTGTAGAATCACTGCCTTTTTATCACCAAGTGCTTCCCCTATTCTATCTCCTTCGCTTAATTCGCCGACTACTCCTGTATAGTCATCAAATAGACCGTGGTCTTCGTAGAAAATGCAAGAATCTTGGGTCAAAGGATCTAATAATTTTCCCATTGCCGACCAAGTTTTGCCATACACCGTATGGGAATGCGCTGCTGCAATGACATCTGGGCGTGCCTTATGGATAGCCGAGTGAATGGCAAAAGCAGCCTTATTTAAAGCGGTATGTTTACCCGATACGATCTCCCCTTCTTCATTGACTAATATCAAATCAGACATTTTTATTCTCTTGAAAGAAACGCCAAATGGATTGACCCAAAAACAATCAGGATACTGAGGGTCTCTACAAGTAATATGACCTGCTACTCCTTCGGAAAAACCGAACTTTCCAAAGATTCGATAAGCGCCAGCTAAGGTTCTTTTAATATAATGACGCTTTTCTTCAATGCTTTCAAATTTTGGATAAGAAATCATTTGTTCAATGCCGGGTGGGTTGAGTACTGCCATGATGGTTTGATTTTATTAGTTAATTTTTGTCTCTACTTAGATGGAAAATTTACAGATGAATACTCGAAAATTTAATTCATTATTCGATGAAGTTGTTAATATCCTAAGTCGTAAGTAGTGTGACATTATTAATTATTGATTATTAATTATTTTCCAGACGCTACTGAACACGCCTAATTAGCTAATAATCAGTAATTAATAATCAATCAACTGAAAAGCAAAGTTGTTAACTTATTTTTGTCAGACTACTTA
>CALJIQ010000340.1 GCA_937973995.1 uncultured Saprospiraceae bacterium | reverse complement strand
TGTTTATACATGATTTACAATTATAAATTTTCTATTAATTCACGCTCTTTTATTTCTTGTTTTTTGACGTTGAAGGTTCTTTTTCATATTCCGTTTTATTTTCCCTGAAATGGACATCGAGTCCATTTCAGGGAACAAGGGATTCTAAAGGGGCAGGCCCGTACGTGCCTGCCCCTTTAGAATCCCTTGTGCAAATCAGATTGGCTCGATGCCAATCTGATTTGCTATTGCCTTCATTTCACGAGATTTGTTAAAGACTTTAAAAATTAATACATGCAATTCATAAAATTCTTTGTTATCACTGCTTTGATTTGTTTTTCTGCTACTCTAGCAACGGCTCAAACCAGTACAGAGGCAACGGCAATCCCAGTAGCTACGGAAGCTATTGAAACAGAAAAGATCATTAAGGTTAAAGTCAAAGGAGTTGGTTGTTCAAGAGATTTAAAAGCCATTGCGACTAGTGTAGCGAACCTAGAAGGGGTAAATCTTTGTGAAACCCTTAAAAAAGGCGCCACCACCACTTTTGAAGTCACCTATAATCCTTCTATCGCTACGGAAAAAATGATCTATTCGGCAGTAGAGAATACACCGGGTTGTAGTAACCAGACAGCTCGGCCTTATAAAGTAAAGTTGTAAGAGCTTGACTTTGGTCTTTGGTACAGTCACTAAAGCCCAATCACTAAAGACTTCCTTAAAGCCCCGTGACAATTGAAATGAAATATTTCCTCGTTTTTATTAGTTGTATATTATCCACTTTTCTTTCTGCCCAGCAGATTACAGGTAAGGTATTCAACGAACAACAAGAAGCAATCATTGGGGCAAACATCTATTGGGCAGGAACGACGATCGGAACAACGAGTGATAACGAAGGTCGTTTTCATATCTTCAAGGAAAGAGTCGTCTCCAACCAATTAGTCGCCAGCTATGTAGGCATGGAACCCGACACGATCGTAGTCACCTCTATTAATGACCTCACCTTCCAATTAAAAACATCTTATACTTTAGAGAAAATTGTAGTATCGGGTCAGCAGGATGCTGTTATTATTTCCAATATCAAGACGATTAAAACGGAGCAAATTACAGAGACCAGTTTAAGGCAAGCGGCTTGTTGTGATTTAGCAGGTTGTTTTGGTGGACAAGCAACCGTACAGGCTCAGACCACTAATGTTATTACCAATGCCAAGGAGCTCCGAATTTTAGGCTTATCAGGCGTATATAATCAAGTATTATTAGATGGCTTTCCCATGTTCAAAGGGCTAGCCTATACCTATGGCATTAGTAGTGTTCCTGGCACCATGGTACAGAATATTTTTATTTCCAAAGGCGCAAATAGTGTGCTACAAGGCTATGAAAGTATCAGTGGTCAAATCAATGTACAAACCAAAAATCCTAGCAATACAGATAAGCTATTAGTCAATGGCTATATCAATAGTTTCATGGAAAAGCATGTCAATATCAACCATGCTTTTCAAAAAGGTTCTTGGAATAGTTTGGTTAGTGTAGGAATGGTACAGCCCGCTAAAAAAGTAGATGGAGACAAGGATAACTTTTTGGATTTACCGCTATTGACCCGATATACGTTCAACAATAAATGGACGTATGGTAATCCTAATGAATGGGGTTGGAATAGTCAGATTAATTTACGGTACATCAATGAAAAGCGTATTGGTGGTCAAACCCATTTTAATCCAACACTGGACCAAGGAAGTTTAGAGGTATATGGACAGACCGTTCAATTTAATCAACCTGAATTATCGGTTAAAACAGGATACCGTTGGGATGATATTCATAATCTGACCGCCTTTGTTTCTTCCTTTTATCAGACGCAAAATTCTTTTTTTGGACTGACGCAATACGATGCTACTCAGCAATATGTGTACAGCAACTTGCAATACGAATATACTTATAAAGAAAAACATAATCTAAAAACAGGTCTTAGTTATCGCTATTCCAATGTAGAAGAAGACCTTGCTTTCTCTACTGATTTATTAGCACAAACCTTTAATGGAGCGTATCAGTTCAAGGAGCATATTCCGGGCTTCTTTGCAGAAAACACCCTGTACTTATTAGATGATAAATTAACCTGGATGGCGGGTTTGAGGGGCGATCATCACAACCAAGTGGGTTTTCAATTGACCCCTAGAACTTTACTAAAATATTCCTTCTCCCCAGAAACAGTGATACGGGCCAATTTCGGAACAGGCTGGCGAACGGTCAATCTTTTTAGTGAAAATATAGGCTTGTTAATTAGCTCTAGAAACATCCTAATTGCGGAGGATATAGAAGCAGAAAAAGCGGTTAATTATGGAGTTAATTTTATCCATAAAATAGAAGGGACGCAACTAAGTGGCGTAATAGGCTTGGACTATTATCGAACCAATTTTCAAAACCAAATCTTCCCAGATTACGATACGAATCCTCAGCAAATAATTATCCAAAACTTCAAAGAGAAAAGTGTTAGTAATGGTTTTCAAGCAGAGCTAGGTTTACAGTACCGACAAAGATTTGATTGGAGAATAGGTTATACCTTCTTGGATGTCTATCGAGTTCTCAATGACCAAAAACAAGCGTTGCCGTTTAATTCAAAACATAAAGTATATTCCACTTTTAGTTTCCAGCCGCTCTCTAAAAAATTCCACTTTGATACAAATATCCATTGGTATGGTCAACAGCGCTTGCCCAATACCCAACAAAACCCCATAGCCTTCCAACGTCCCGATTATTCAAAGCCCTATACCCTAGTCAATGCCCAATTTACCTACAATCTGAAACGCTTGGAATTATACACGGGCTGCGAAAACATTTTTAACTTCCGACAGCATCAACCGATCATCAGTTGGGAGAATCCATTCAGTCCATACTTTGACACTTCCTCCGTTTGGGGTCCTACCCGTGGACGAGAATTCTACTTAGGTTTTCGTTATCGTATTGTTGAATAGTCTTTGTGGAGAAAAAATAATTTCGCCAACTTGTACACTTTATTCCCTCATTGCTAATTGGGTGTAACCGCCGTTTGATGTACGAAAATGTGCCTTTAGGTACATCATGTCGGTAGAAAAGAACGAATGCCGTTTTTATCCGTGCCCTTGGGTACGGCATGTGGGTATTTTAATATTCACATGCCGTACCTAAAGGCACGGAAAGAATCCCTTTTATCCAATTGTTACCAACATATCGTACCTAACGGCACGAAGAAATACATCAAATGGCGGTTACACCCTGCTAAGTCTCAAAATAACTATATTTGAAGTCCTTTCGATTAAAATATAGTTTAGTTAGATCATGCAAAACAAAGTGCCAATCCATCCCCTTTGGAAGCTTATTAGTTTGTTTTTGATAACTTCCTCTCTGAGTTGTAAAGTGCAACAAACGAATAGTCCTACTCCCACTACCCCACCCCC
>CALJIQ010000339.1 GCA_937973995.1 uncultured Saprospiraceae bacterium | reverse complement strand
ACACCCGCCCAAGGTTGGGCACCTGTTGGTTTTTCCAAACTCAATACCTTCGCACTTCCATTTCCAGATGGATCAGGATTATCTATTCTTGTAGCAACGGCATCACCAAAGGCGAATAGTTGGTATTCTATATTATCCGATTCAAAGGTTAATGGTAAATCTTGTACTTCTGCCACCGTAGCAGCACAGGTTGGTAATTCAGCAATCGTCGCATTTAAATCGACACATTCACCATCCCCTTGATCTCTTCCGGATGCATCCCACGGAGCATCTGGGAAAGCGGGTCCCTGATTTAAAACAAAGATGATATTTTCTAAATCTGCCAATGGAATACCATAGTAAGCTGCTGGATCAATCGTTAAAGAGAATACATCATTTCCATCATTCATAGCCGTAACAGCGCCATCTGCATTCCATTCGACCACAGACGACCAATTGTTTGCGCCTGAATGGAAACCTGCTGCATTTAGACCCGCAAGACCATTTCCAGCATCTGTACAGTTTTGAGAAAGATCGAACGCCAAGGTTACCGTTCCGTCCTCCCCTACACAAGATCCCGCCGCCAAACTAGCAGAGGTAAGACTGCCACCACCTCCTAAATCTGAACAATTTCTAATTTCTGAGAAAACGATAATTATATCATCACAAGCACCGTCTAGTCCACCACCAAGACCAGCACCATCTTTAGCTTTTCCTTCTGACGCCCAAGGCTCTTCTGGATTGGACGGTCCTTGGTTAAATACCATCACGATATTCTCTAATTCTTCTATAGAGCCTAAACCATAGTATGCTACTGGATCAATGGTAACGGCAAAAACATCATTCCCTTCATTGACTGCTGTTGCTGCTCCTTCTGCATCCCATGCCACTACGGAAGACCAGTTATTTGCTCCTGAGTGAAAACCAATTTCGCTCATACCAGATAGGTCGCCTGGTGCTACCAAACAGTTATATTGATAGTCAAAACGAATCGTAATCGTTCCATCATCATTTAAACAAGAATTCTCAATAATTAGAGAGGTTTCTCCAATTGGATCTGGATCAGGTTCATCCATACAGATATCGCAAGAATTAAAACAAGTCTGCATGACCGTAGCGTCCATATCTGTGATTATCATCACTCTATTGCCGTTATCTGCCGCACAAGCTCCTTCTACATTTCCTTCCCAACCATCAGGTCCGTTTTTATATTTGAATTCAATAGTGTCATTTGGCATTACGCCGATGATACCTGTCCATATTCCATTACCAGCATCTGATAGAGGAGTGTCAGTCCAATCATTAAAAGAGCCTGCTACAAATACGCCTGCTTCGTTTACTCTCTCTTGAGACATATCGACATTGAATGAAACACCGATCAAGCCACAACCTACACAAGAACTAAAACAAACAGTAGGTAAAGTAATATCAGCACCTCCAACTGCTACTTCTCTATTACCAGAGAAACCAGAGGTACAAGCACCAGTAATCTCTTCCCAACCATCTGGACCGTTTTTAAATTTGTACTCATACGCTTGACCGCTAGATAACGTTAACGTTGCGGACCAAGTGCCATCTCCATTATCTGTCATCGGCATATCAGAAAAGTCATTAAAAGCACCAGCTAAGAAGACACCTTCTGCCGCCACTTGTACATCTGACATATCTACCGTAAATGTTACCATCTTTTCGCAACCTCCGCAAGCATTGAAACAAACCTTATCTACTACTACATCTTCTTCACCTACCATCACCGCTCTATTCCCCATTCCACATACTCCGTCAAAATCTGCTTCCCAACCATTTGGCCCATTTTTAAACTTATATTCCACGGTAGAATTTGGATCTACCCCTATTGTAATAGAATACGTTCCATCTCCATTATCCATCATTGGAGTATCCGTCCATCCATTGAAACCACCTGCTATAAATACGCCTTCTGGAGCTATCTCCTCTCCACTCATATCTACAGTGACCGTTAGGATGACTTGATCACAACTAAAACAAGAATTGAAACAAACTGCAGCAAGTGTAGTAGCCTCTGCTGGGACTACAAGGACTCTATCCCCTGTTTCTCCTACGGTACAAGCACCGACTATTCCATTTTCCCAGCCACCAGGACCATTTTTAAATTTGTAGGTTATCTCTTCTCCAGCAACTACAGATACAGTGGTTGACCAAAGACCAGTCTCCGCATCTTGTGTCATTGCGCCATCTGTCCAACCATTAAAGGTACCTGCTAAAAACATACCTTCTGGGTCAAGCTCCACTTGAGAGGGGTCCACTACAAAAGTAATATCCACTAGCATGGTATCCATTTCTACGGGTGGTGCTGGTTCTGTTGCTAATCGCTCACAAGCATTAAAGGACAATAATTGAGTGCTAACCGCTTCCGCAGGTACGGTAAATATTCTGTTCCCATTGTCATTCACACAGTCTCCCATGATCCCATCTTCCCATCCATCTACACCATTTTTAAATTTGTACTCCACATCTGTGCCTGGTACTATCTCTACGGAAGCTACCCAAGTACCATCCCCTGCATCCGTCATTGGGGTATTTCCCCAATCGTTAAAAGAGCCAGACAGAAACAGTCCATCTTCTGCAACGGTGACATTATTGGCATCTACCCAGAAGGTAACCGTGACGGTAGCTGGTGCCATAGGTGGGGATAAGATCCCCTCAATGACATGCACCACTCCATTCGTACCGATCAGATCTGCTACAGAAATAGGAACCCCATCTGCTGTAAAGCCACCATCAGTCATAGCAATAGTAATCGCCCCTCCTTGCAAGGTAGGAATCATCAAGCCGTCTGAAAGACTGCTAGAGACAATGGATTCTCCTACTACATGGTAGGCCAATAGAGCTTGCGTAGCGCCTGTCGTATCCGTTTGAATAGCAACAATTGTTTCTGGCGGGAGGGCAGAAATTGCTGCGGTAGAAGGTGCAAAGACGGTCACGGGACCAGGTCCTTCCAATAGAGGGACAATCTCCGAGCCTCCAAGCACAGCAGCCAATACTACTGTATTCGGATTAGATTGAATAATTTCCCATACATTTTGTTCCTGTGCCTGCATAGTTTTGGGCAGTAGGATCGACAAAATCATCAGGAAACTGAAGTAAAAATTCTTCATTCTGCTAATTTTAAATGATTTGATTAGTTAAAATTATTTAGTGTTAAATGCAGTTTTGTTTTTGGTATCAAATGTTTTGATTTGGTGAAATTGTTAGTATTTGCCAAATCTATTAATTCCCCAAACCTTTGATTTTTAAAATCCCAAAGGGATTGAATAAAATTTAATTCCTACCAATTTTGTAGGATTATTTTTTCAATACGACTACCACCATTTTCGTTTATCACTTTTATAAAGTAGATGCCCGTTGGCATATTTTTTCGTTCTATTTTCACTTGGTTATTAGTTGTTTCTTTTCTTAAAATAGGCAAGCCTACTACATCGAATAATTGAATTGAGAAAGTTTGGGCATTGGGATTATCAAAAGAAACTATCGTGTAAGCATTAAAAGGATTGGGCTGTACTTTAATAGAAAACACATTACGTTCATCATTCGAAAAAACACTTGTAGTAACTGCATTTTCTTCCAAAACTTCCAATTCTTGATTAGCCGAAATGTCGGTATATACCAATTGTCCACCCCCTAAGAAGTTAATAATTAGACTATCCGCATGCGTAGCGGTCCCCAACCCAAAGTGGGCAATACTACTATGCTGAGAGGCATGACTACTACCTCCATTAATTTCTGATAACCAGGAGTCCGCTCCAATAACTATTCTTAAATGAGTACCAAATACTTCTTGGTTATCTTTTCGTTTTACCTTGATTTTTAACCAATTATAAGTATTATTCAATTGATTTTCGTAATACAAAATCTTTCTTACATATGCTGAACTACTAGTGCCGCTCACTCTGGTAACTACTATATCCAAATCTCCATCATTATCAAAATCTCCTTTTGCCAAGCCTCTTGCCGTAGAAGAATCCCCAATGCCACAAGCAGCCGACTCATCTATAAAAGTAACTCCTCCTTTCTCCTCTGAATACCCTTGGTTGAGGAATAAGCGATCGGGGTTTTTCAAACTGGTTTTATTGAAAGACAACGCAGAAATAAATCCATTTGCTACGAATAAATCCAGATCAGCATCATTATCTACATCAAAGAAATCTGTTCCCCAACCTACGGTAAAATTGGAATCCGCATAGGTGTCCTCTACTCCAGCAAATCGAGTGGTGTCCACGAAGGTGCCATCTCCCATATTTTGAAGTAGGGCATTCCGACCAATATTGGTAATGTAATAGTCCAAATCTTGGTCTTTATCATAATCTCCAATAGCTACTCCCATTGCATACATCCCTACATTTGCATTGGAAGAAGAATCAATTTCAGTAAAGGTAGTCTGAGCCATTTCCAATTGTTGATTAATCAATAGGGTATTAGGTATCACCCATTGTCCATAATCATTGACCACCATCAAATCCATATCTCCATCATTGTCAAAATCCGTAAACGCACTAGCTAAAGCACAACCCTCATCGGCAGCATGAAGGCTTGCACCGACTTCTTTGAACGTTCCATCTTGTTGATTGAGGAAAAGAAAATTGGGTTGGCATTCATGATCGTAACCCGATAGTATTTGAGCACGACGATCCACTAAATAACCAAATTCTTCTACATAATTGCCAACGTAAATATCTATATATCCATCTAGATTTATATCTGCAAAAGCCGCAGTAGTACTCCAAGCGACAAATTCACTCAAGCCTGCTTTTTCTGTTATCTCCGTAAAGGTACCGTCTCCATTATTTCGAAAAAGTAAATTGGGTGTATCCTCTCTGGTCGTTATAAATACATCCCTTAATCCATCATTGTCAATGTCTCCTGCAATGACACTAGTCGTTCTATAATTAGCAGTATTGCCTAATCCGGCTAAACCTCCGACTTCTTTAAAAGTGCCATTTTTATTATTCTGATAAAGCACCTCTCGATGACTTCCTCCATTGATCCAAATATCTTCCCAACCATCATTATTAAAATCAAAAACGGCCGCTCCCCCCCCCATTAAATTCCCATTTTGAAAGTAATGATCGATGCCTACTTCTTGGGCTTTTTCTATGAATGTGGTTTGAGCGTAAGAAGGAAGCAGCACAGAGGAAAACAATATAAATAGAATGGTTGGATGGCTAGATGGTTGGATGGTCAGGCAATACATGACCATCCAACCATCCAGCCATCTAACCATCAATTCTAAATAATATGTAGGAGTTCTAAACTTCAAAATATAAAGCTTACTAATGGACAACAATTAAGTTGAATTTATAAAAAAAACTGGTTATTAGCCATAGACCATTGTAAGAATAGCAAACATCAAATTCACTTTATTTTACAATTAGGAAATACTAAATTCCTTTCAACTGAATCCGCATCAGGTAATCATCACACGTCATATACAACACAGACAAGTCGTCATTGAACGCACAATTGGAGGTAGCTTCCCCTGTTTTGATTTTTCCTAATACCGTTCCATCCGATTGAAATAGCCAAACGCCTCCAGGACCTGTTGCCCAGATATTGCCTTGTCGATCTACTTTCATACCATCTGGCAATCCTTTGCCTTGCGCACCCGTGGCATCATAAAATAATTTTTCCGCTGCAATAGCTCCATTTTCATCTAAGGTATATTCCATCCATATCGCTTTTTCAGGATCGGAATTAGCGACATATAATTTGGACTCATCTGGCGAAAAAGCAATCCCGTTCGGTCTGGATAATTGGTCGGTTACTAAGGTCATTGTTCCATCTTTACCATATCGAAATACCCCTTGAAAATCTAGCTCTTTTGTCGGATCTTTCATTTGGTGTTCCAGACCATAAGGGGGGTCTGTGAAATATAAATTTCCTTGGCTATCATACACGGCATCATTCGGGCTATTCAATCGCTTTCCCTCATAAGTATCAATGATCGTCTCAAAGGTCGGTTTTGGGTCTGCTAATCCAGACACCATTCTGCCCATCCTTCGGTCTCCATGTTGGCATAAAACTAATTTTCCATTGGGGTCCAATAATAATGCATTGGAGCCCACTTCACCTTTTCTCGCTTGTTCACTTGTATATCCAGAAGGATTCAAATAAAGAGATAAACCTTCTTTTTCTGACCATTTCATTACTCGATTGGGGGGAATATCTGAAAACAATAAATAGCCTCCTTCTTGAATCCATAGCGGACCTTCTGACCAGGTAAAGCCTTCGGCTAATACTTCAATCTTTGCGTCTTTTGAAATTAACTGATCGATGGCTGGATTGAGTCTTTCGACGGAACCAGTAGTAGGAAATGTTTTAGACATCTTCGTGGAGGTGTTATTGGAGGGACTTGTTGGAGTACAAGCCATTAATAAGAATAGAAAAATGTAATTTAGGTTTTTCATTGTTTTTTGCTATTAGCTAGATATAAACTACCCTAAATGTATTTCCCGCAAAGTTGCGCTAAGGTTTCGCTAAGTAACGCCAAGATAGACCTTTGTTAGACCTAGCGAAACCTTGCGGGAAGTCAAATATCAATATCCTTTTTCAAGATGCACCAAATTCAGTAATCGTTCCCCCCTTTGAAAGCGTTCAAAATTTTCTACGATTCCCGCTACGACTGTTTCAGGGTTGGATAGACTAGCAATATGTGGCGTTATCTGTATTTTAGGATGCTGCCAAAAGGGATGCTGTGCAGGCAAAGGTTCTGTTTTAAACACATCTAACAACGCACCTGATAATTGTCCGTTCTCTATACTTTCCACAATATCCTCTTCTTGGTTGTGGGCCCCTCTTCCCACATTGATTAAAAAAGCCCCTTTGGGTAGATAGCTAAACGTTTCCTTATTTAAGATGCCTTTAGTAGCAGCCGTTAAAGGTAAAATATTTATTAAAAAATCTGCTCCTTGTAAGCAATCTTTTAATCCTTCTGTACCTTGGTAACTACTCACCCCTTTCAGTTGTTTAGGAGAATTGGACCATCCACTCACTTTAAAACCTAGCGTAGCAAATTGTTGAGCTACATAGCTGCCAATTTCTCCCAATCCCAAGACAGCCACCTTCGTATCTTCAAATCTTTTGTAAGGAAGTTGCTGCCATTTCTGTTGTTGCTGAAAGGCATGATAAGTCGGCAAGTGTTTTATTTGGCGGATCACTACGCCTAACACAAATTCAAACATATCTTTAGTAAGGTAATCATCTACCACTCTTGCCAACTGCATACCTGGTTGCAAAACCTCCGCTTCTAAAATATAATTTACCCCTGCCCCTAAAGCATGTATCACCGTGGCATTCGGGAATTTTTTCACCTGCTCTTTCTTCGGACGCATACTTACGATAAACGCCACCTCAAGCGGATTTTTCACAGTTGGGTACACTTCTATACGAGTAGCAGGTAATGCTTTTTGAAGCAGGCTGGTCCATACTTGGTTATCTCGATCATCAAGGATTAATAGAATTGCCATTTTTTGTAATGATAAGGGGGTGGTTATTTTACTACCTAGTTTTTTACCACATAGTTCACAGAAGGATTTCACATAGGTACTATGTAATAGAGACCTAAGTTTTGCGCAAATTTGGCAAAAGTTTGCTCGGCGACTCATCCCGTCCGTTTCACGGTTCGCTTACTTGAAGGTTTCCCAAACCTTCATTCCGTTTTTACAAACGGAAATCATGCGCTCAAGCCTCGCAATAGGGTTTCTTTAGCGGCAGCGATTTAAAAAGCGTTTTGAAAAAACGCTTTTTAAATCGCTGCCGCTAAAAGAACTTTACTGCCGAGCTTGCGAAGCAAGCGAGGCATAAATTTTATGGTACTGGCTTCGCCAGCTTAGGTGATTTAAAACTAGTTTTCAAATACAGTAAACTCCGCTTGATCCAAAGAAGTGCCATAGGTGAAATTGGCTTGCAAAATAGATTTTTCTCCTCCCTTTAAAGTAGCAGCTTGCGTTAATTTTAATACGGTCGGCGGCATCAAACTATCCGTACCTGTGAAGTTTATTCCTTCTGCCATTTGCACTAAAGAATTCATATAAATACAATTCGCTTCTCCACTTAGAAAATTTTGCAACTTTACCTTTTTCTTAATTTTATATCTACTGGCTGTATGCAAATCAATCGTATTCAACAAGACTTGATTGCTCAATAATTCAGGCCAATGGCGGGTAAATAATAGAGGATAATGTTTGTGTCCATGCTCAAATTCTGCATTACCTAACTGTACCAAATTGTGAATCTTTTCAGGCATCATCCGTCCTTCTGGTTTAAGAAATTTTCGGAGATGCTTAAATATTTGAACTTGGTATTCATTGGCACAATAGATACTCATCAATTCCCCTATTAAGTAATCCACTTTTTCGGGAAGTTGAACTTTCATGGCATCTCCAATAATCAATTCTACCTTATGGGTCCAACCATTTTTAGCCAGTGTATCCTTTATGAAGTCTACAATATTGGGATTATTTTCAATTAAATAGGCTTTCTTAACATAGGGCAAGTAGTGTTGAGTCAATGCCAATCTACCGATCCCTGCTTCGCAAACTACGGCATCTTTCAAATTATTATAATGGGCAAAAGCTCTCCGAAATGCATTCACTCGCAGTTTATCGGTTTCCATAATTTTATAATAAATTTCTGGAAAACCATAGTGCTTAGGATCAAAGGTTTGCGCATCTAGTAATGCATATTTTAGATCATCGAAATGATCAATGATGTCGTGGTATAGTTTATTTAATTCCATTCTGTAAAGTTGCTATAAACTTTACAGATCAGCAATAGGTTACTTATTATCCAGTGGGTCTTATTCCTGTCCGATGGCTACCGCCGTCGGATAGGAACGCTCGTTTTTTGATTGGGTAAGCACGAGACTTACCCCTACTTACGGGCGTTGCCACCACCACTGAGCCGTATGCCTTTTTCCATATTCTAACAATCCATCCAACCATAACATAAAGCGTCGTAATGGACTATTAGCTAATCGCACGCCCAATCTATTCCACCACTTAGAATAATCTTTATTGTAAGGGCAGACTCGAATACAAATAGAACAATCCGAATTCATACCCACCCAAAATTTAAAACATTTTTCGGCATTGACCGTCCATTTGGTAATATGAGATAGGCTGGAATAATTGGGAGGTTCGGATTGTGGCGCATCATCGGCAATGGCTTTAGCGGGGCAAGCGTCTGAGCATTTTCTACAGGTAGTACAAAATTCTTTTACACCAAATTCGATAGGCTGATCGGCAAATAAGGGTAAGTCCGTCATTACCTTAGCGATCCGTACATTAGGTCCATATTTAGGCGTGATTAATAAACCATTTCTTCCATACTCTCCTAAACCTGCTTCTATGGCCATCGGAATATTTAGGGCGGTATCATTTAAAGAGGCAATTGCTTCATATCCTAAATTGGTAATAAATTGGGCTAGTGCATTGGCGGTATTTAAACTTGTAGCATAGCCTAAACCTGTCGTGGACCCTCCTAATGCAGAGGGAATCGTTTTACTCAAGTCATAGTCCATCGGCATAATCAAAACGATTACATATTTTAAACTGGCTGGCAAATCTAGCTTTGGACTCGATTGATCTTTTCGATTAAAATGGTGGGTATAGACCCAACGTCTATCCAATGCACAAATACCTACCATACCTGCCCCTAAAGCAGTAGCTACTTTTTTAATACGACGAGTCGTTTCTTCGATTGGCAATTCAGGTGCTTTGCTAGGAGGTCCTTGTGTCTGAATAGTATAATAATCTGTAAAGCCCTCTACCCTACCCTCTGTTTCAAATTTCATTTCGCCCACCACATCTGTCATATGCCAACTCGCATTGCGCAAAGCATAGTCCCAATGATCGAAACCTTTGGATTTCTTGGGTTTATAATTGGTGATGTCATAGCTAATAAAAAAAGTCTTGGGATCAATTAAATCATCCCACATCGCCCGATTGAAGATGTCGTTTTTTTGGTTGAAGCGCTGAAAATTAGGAGTGATTTTAAAATTCTTATCCAAATATTCTGAGGACTCTTTCATGCCTTAAAGATAAAAAACTTCCTTACCCTTCTCCTTTTGATCAGTTTATATTTATTTTCGCTATTTAAAACCACATTAGTTCACATTAGTAGTTTCACATTAGTCCACATATAGTAAAGCACTAATGTGCCTGATGTGAAACAACTTATATGAACTAATGTGGTTAACTAAAAAAAGACAATTTTTAAAATATGGAAATACAAAACTTTGCAGAACTAAAAACCATGGTAGGCAAGCAACTCCCCCCTACCGATTGGATTACTGTTACCCAAGAAATGATCAATGATTTTGCGAAAGCTACCCTTGATTTTCAATGGATACATTTGGATGTAGAGCGTGCTAAAAAAGAATCTCCTTTTGGTGGACCTATTGCCCACGGCTTTTTATCTTCGTCTTTATTGCCTGAATTTATGGCAAAAGCCATTTCGATAAAAAGTGCGAAAATGGGAGTCAACTATGGGATGAATAAATTGCGTTTCCCGCACCACGTACCTGCGGGTGGGCGCTTACGAGCACATATCACCTTAGCCGATGCAGAAGACTATGGAGATAATGGAGTAAAGACTACTTATGATGTGGTGTTGGAATTGGAAGGGGCTAAAAAACCGGCGGTGGTGGCGCAGATGGTTTCTTTGGCTTTTGAGTAGTTGCGAGTAAGATAAATCTTAGAGTATGTCTAAAATTTATTTCGAGTTGAAGATCAATAGTTTGCGGTTCTGAGGAAGAAAAAATTAGTGCGTTTAGCGAGCTAAGTAAACTAATTTTTTCAAAGTCAGGTTCGTAAAATATTGGTTTTCAGCCGATAGAAATTTAGACATACTCTAATCCCTTTAAAGAAATACAACAAAAAAGGACAAAAAGAAAACTATACTCAGAACGGGATAAAAAAGTGGTTTTTATCGTTTTCACAATTTTATCCCACTCTCAGTATAAAACTTAAACACATTTACTAATGCGTCCTTATTTCGTATTGATATTCCTTCTTCTGTGTCAACTGTCTTTACAGGCCCAGGATGACTGCATCCCAACAAGTTGTCCAGAAATAGAAGTAATAGAATTATTCAATGTGCCAGGTTTTGCGCAGACTGATGAGTTGATGATTTGCGGTGCTTCCGATACGCTTGCCTTTTTGATCTATATAGAAGAACCGGGCAATATATCGGGGACACAGATGACGGTGGATTTTAAACCGGGGATGCAATATGCAGGCTTTGAGCTAACAGAATATGCTGGCACAGATATTACCATCGTGGACCCCACCCCCTCCAAACCCCGCTTCTTATTAGATGGAATTACCGAAGGAGTTTATATAGGGTATATTGGAGTAGATGCTACTTGTGATGCCGATATAAATGCACTGACCTACAGCATCAATTTAAAGTTCAATTTTATTTATGAAGATACTTGCGGTAACTTCTATGACTGCCAACAGTTCGTTACTCCACTCAGAACGTATAACACGGTCATCAGAGAACCCGTTTTAAATTTTCAAAGTGTATCCCATACCACCATCGGCGCACTAGGTACGGAAACCTGTTCCAATATTATCATTTCACAAGATGGAATTGATGCCTACTTAGATGATTTTAATTTTGCTGTTTGTGGATTGGATTTCACAGATGAATTGACCTTGACGCAGGTAAACGTCAATGGAGCGCCCCTTACCTATAATTATGATCCGAGTACTCAAATACTCGATGCCACTTTTACAGGAGAACATTTTATAGATAACACGAACCCCAATCCAGTGGACTCCCTCTTTGATACAGGAGAACGCTTGACTTTTCAGATTTGCTATATCGTCGATGATTGTCCCTTAATCAATACGTACCCCATACAATACAAAATGGATTATGGATGCTTCGGAGATGTCTGCCAAACCTTGGTAGAAAATCGAGAAATTCGGATTCGACCCAATATTCGACCGAATCCAATCGCAACCGCAGACTTAGTTAAAAATCCAGAAATATGTGGAGATCCAGGGATTATAGAATTAGAATTTTCCAGCAATAATAGCGATCCAAAAAATGGCTTATTCACAGACATAACTTTCGGATTTGAAACTTGTGAAAAGCCTTCCTTAGAAGTGACGAATGTAATCGTAGGAACGACGATACTTCCAGATTCGGCTTACACTTGGATCAATGATGATATTATTATCGACCTGACTGGTCTGACATCAGATCCGGATGGGGCAGGTGGAATTGCTGATTTTGACGGAGATGGTTTTTTCGATGATTTACCGGGTGGCGAAACCGCCAATGTACAGATCGAGATCTCCTTTGTTTGTACCTTGCCGCCTAGTGGGGCCTCCATAGATTGTGGGGTGATCTTTTGTGATTTTGCCCAATTCTATGTGGAAGCAGGAAGAGATTGTGGACAACCTTTTAAATTTTTTCCACCCATTGCAGGCTTTAATATCACCAACGGTGCTGTCTATCAAAGCACCAACGAAACAGAAGTCACTTCCACTTTTTACGGAATTAGTTTTGGTAGTACAGGTACCTCAGGACCCAAGACGGAAACGGTAGAATTTTGCTATGTCTATGACAGAGAAAATGTCACTGGCTGCGATCCCTCCAATACCTCTAATATCTTACAAGTCTTATTCGCAGGTAGTGCAGGAATTGTATTCGATGTAGAGATTGATCCAGCTACTATTATGGTGGATGTGAATGGAGTGAATCAAATAACTGGAGCAACGGCAACTTGGGATTCTCTAAACAGTGGAACCCGTTTATTAACCATAGATGCGGGGGTGGTCAATATAGGAGATACGGTCTGTTACCGTTATGAATTAACCGTAGATACTTTTTTATGCTCCCCTTGGCTATATATGGATGGGGTACACCAAGTACTAGAAACCTGCGATACGGGAACTTGTACTTGCGAGACCGTAAAAGCCTGTGAAAGTATATTCTTTCGATCTGATCCAAATAATACAGGTTGTGTCTGCTCGATAGTTGGTAATGTGCAGCAGATGTATCGAGAATCCACAGGCTATACAGATAAAACGATGACGACTAAAATAGCTCCAGAAGAGGTAGCGTCCATAGATCGGAATCGGTATCTTCCATGTGATACAATGTTTTACGAAGCTTCTTATAGATTAAATACAGAAGAGGCGCTAACGGATATTTATGAATGGGGATTTGGTTTTAGAGTACTACCCGCTTCTGGAGGAGCTTTGAATAATGTGTCTATGGTAATGGATGCCAAGAAAACAGAGGTCGTGGCTTTTGAGTTGAAAAAAGTGGGAAGCACTACCAGAACCACGATTGATTTTTCCGATATTCCCTCCTGTGTCGATCCCGATCCTACTTCTACCTATCGGGTGTCAGGGGTATCTACTTGGTTTGGTTCCACCCCTTGGGATGGTATTACCGAGCCTCCTTTTGTCAATGGTAGTTCCAATAGTAGTTATGATTGGTATGATAATTCTAGAGTCTATGTCCAGATCAGGAACCAAACCAAATTACAAGAATGCAGAGGAGTAGATTATCTTAGTTGGGAAGACAATGGAAACTGTTGGGATGATTTTAATGCGAAATATGGATTTGAAGTAGGAGACTCCCTTTTTCTGTCTGTTAGGATTCCATTAATCAAAAATCCATTTGCGGTAGTAGAAGGAGAAGCAGCCGTACAAACCCCTAGAATATACCAAGATATTTGGTCCACGGCATTTGATCCAAATGATCCTGATTGTTTAGTAGGAACAGGTACTTGTCGAGAAAATGTACTATTTGAAACCTACTGTCCCAGTGATCTTACCGTTAAAACCAACATGACTATAGATGATTGTGGTGGTTCGGTAGAGCATATTTTTACTTCCGATAATAATACGCCAATCACCTGGTATGAAAATGAATATCGTCCCTATTTCCAAATTAAAGATATTGATATTCCTATCTATTCTCCCATCATGTTTTGCGGAAATGCAGAAGCAATTACTTGTGGCGGAGCTGTCTATCCTCTAACTATACAAGATACCCTTAATCATAATTGTGTGACCGTAAGTGGACAAGAATATTGTTCGGTTTCTGGAGCAAGTCCGGGAACAATCGTTTTAAATCCCGATGCAGAAGGCTACCCCGGTTTTGGGGTAGGATTGGGAGGAACACCAGACACCTTACGGATTGTCTATGACTTATGTATGGTCTGTCCTGGAGACTTAGCAGACTTGTCTGATTATACCTTAACTTATGATTATTCCTATCCTTGCGATCCGCCTGAAGGGAATTGTTATCGTTGTAATTTTAATGCAACTACTGGTTTAAATAATGAAATAGACGAATGCCTCAACTTAGGGAATGGTGCTTATTATTATAATATTTATGAGTTAGATACTTTGTTGGTTAAAGAGGATTTGATTAGTCAGGATGTAACTTTAATAGATAATAGAAATGGTTTTCCAAACCTAGAACAAACCGTAGATCAAAATCTGATTTCCAGCTTAATACCGGGGAGTAGTGAGGAAATAAATACCATGACGGTTTGTGCAGATGACATGGGACCTGCCACAGTGCATATGGGCGTTTTAGCCACCGTCACCTTAGCGAATAGTGTGCAATTACAGAATGTGTATGATGCATCGATGACGCCTATTCCATTTACCTATGTCTCCACCGATGGCACCTCCAATACGTATCGTTTTGAACTATCTGATTTGGCGCCTGGAGATTGTGCAGAATTTAAAATCGGAACGACGCTTTTGTTTTGTCCCTTCTCGCCACTACCTGATCCTGAAATCTGTGTAACGGTTACCTCAGGATGTATGGATACAGATATTCAAGCTGCGGTTGCAGGTACTACCACTTCTTGTAATACTAATATTAGATGCTATGAATATACCTTTGGAGACGCAGGTATTCAAGCCGATATTTTATCTCCGATAGGTGGAACAGAATACGATTTATGCGATTCTATTCCAGTGGCCATTTTAATTAAAAATGTAAAAACTGTTACGGTAACAGATTTAGCAGCGATGATTACTTTGCCCATTGCGGGGATGAGTATCGTCGAAAATAGTTTTGAGGCATCTTATCCCAATGCAGGTGATTTATCTGGTGGGACTCTTTTTTACCCAATAGATGATCCAGTAGTAAATGGAAATGTCTTGACCTATGCGGAGGATGAAATCTTTAGTACCCATATTCATGAGAATGGATTTCCAGGGGTAACTTCTATGGCGGATAGTAATAATATCGTCATTCGCTTTTTAGTAGAAACAGATTGTGATGCCTTTACGTCAGGATCACAAATACAATTACTGGGTACAGCGGTTGACCCTTGTAGCCCAAATTTGCTAAGTACAGGCAATGTCATCAGCGACGGTATCATTATTAAAAATGCCAATCCCAATGACTTTGCTCAAATATTGACGACGGCGGAACCTGCAGTTGCTTATTGTGGTGGATTGAATAATCAATTCACGATAACTGGCTTAAATATCTCCGAAGATCCATCAGGAGATAGTGTTCAAATTTGTATGACCTTTCCACCAGAATTGGAATACGTCAGTGGCTCCGTTCAATACGTTCTACCGACAGGACAGTCCGTCGGCACTATTACAGAAAATTTAATAGGAGGCTTTACCCAAGTGTGTTTTGCTGGTGTGAATAACCTGCCAGTAGGAGGTCAGTTCACGTACACTTTCGAGGCTCAAATGCAAGAACCCGCCATGTGTGGGGAAGTAAATTTAGGCATTGAAATCAAAGAACTAGTACTAGAACAAACTTGTACGGACGGGGGAGAGTGTGATGTGTTTGTGCAAACCTCCGTTAATCCCGATGTGGGTATAGAACTAAAAGCACCTATTGAAACCGTCAGTTTAAAATTCACCAGACAATGTACGGACTCAGAAGATCCCATCACCTTATGTTATGAAACGGTCTTGCATAATCCAGGACCTGATTATACGGGAGATATACGAGTGGATTTACATGATGACTTAACAGGAAATGATGCCTTAGATTATTACGATCCAATTCTAGCAAGTGATTCCTATCCTGCTCAGTTTATAGCCAGTGGAGATTCCATTGTCTTAACGGGTTGTTTTGAAGTGGAAGCCATTAATGCCTGTCCCGTCTTGTTCAATATGGTCTATGAAACGCCGTGCGCCTGCGATCAAGAAACCACTCCTTACTTCGAGGTGTCTCCCGAATTTGTAGTGGACTTGCCCCCTACTTCTATCCTCTGTCCTGGTCAAGAATTGGGGATAGAGACTTGTGGGAATTACACCTTTGAATTAGGCTCAGAGGATGCCTATATGTACACCGTAGGCGATAGTGTGTTTTTTGGAATGGTGGACCCTACCGCTACAGTTAGTATTACCATCGATGGGTCTGTAGGAGAATGCCCAAGTAGGGATGTTCGTTTTATCAAAGGCTTAGTGCCTTTTGATTTTTACTTGGCGGATACCTTAGCTTGTATAGATCAGCCGAAATTTTTGCAGTTGGTCTTACCGATAGAATATGCTGATGACCCAACGATCTCTTGGAGTCCAACTACTTATTTAAATGACTCCAATATCGCTGATCCCATTTTTACAGCACCTGCTGCAGGTACCTATACCTATACGGTGTCATTAGACTTTGCAGAAGATTGTGTATTAATGGAAGACGTAACCATTACCGTGTTACCTAATACAGCAATGTCTATTGGAGGGGACACTTTACATTGTTTAGACTTTGATCCAGCGACCTTATTTACAGATGCAGGGTATGATTCCTATGAATGGTATTTGTTAGAGGGTGGTTTTGAAATTTTGCATGCTGCTACGCCTACCAATACCTGGACAGGCCCTACCGAGGAAGGGGATTATATTGTCAAAGGATATCGAGCAGGTGATTTATGCCCTGCCATTTCAAATGTATGGACTATCCGTAATGATGAATGCGTGGATGTGGAATTGGAGAAAACGATTTGTAATTTAGATGCCGATGCTACACTAGGAGATACCATTACCTATTGCATTGAAGTTTGTAATATTTATGATCCCAGTAAAAATTTAATTTTTCCAGTGACGAGTGTAGAAGTAGCAGATATTTGGCCTACTAATTTGACCTATTTAAATTATACTGCTACCTCTGGTTCGTACCTCCATTCTTTGCCAGAAGGAGTTTGGACGATTCCAGTTTTAGCGGCTGGACAATGTGAGACACTATCGTTATTTGGACAGTTGGATCAGGAAGGGACCTTGCAAAATATCGCAGAAGTGATCCTTCAAGAGGATTATCCAGATGCAGATTCTGAAGAAGATAATGACGATGGAGATCAAAGCGAAGATGACGAAGCTAAAACAATCATAGATATTGTTTTTCCAAAAGCAAATATTGGAGATTATGTTTGGAATGATACGAATCTAGATGGTGTTCAAGACACCACAGAGGCACCAATGGCAGGGGTCACGGTCACCTTGTACGATGCAAATACTGGAGCAGTAGTAGGCACTCAATTTACAGATGCCAATGGTAATTATTTATTCACTGACATTTTGGAAGGAGATTATTATATTGAATTTGATATTTCTTCGATCACTGCTTATGATGATTTTGTAGCTACGGTACAAGATAATACGGGAGATGGAACCGATAGTGATATTACCGCTGCATGGCGAACGGATATATTTTCTTTTTATCCACCAGATGGAGATGACTTGACGAAAGATGCTGGTTTTCATTTAGAGTGTAAGCCTACTAAGGTGGTAATTTTTGGGAATTGATTTATACTGCGAACGGGGTAAAATTATGAAAGTGAACTAATTGTTTATTTGTGTAACTGTTTATTCGTTTACAAGCTATACTAAGATAAACAGTTCAACAAATAAACAATTAAACAGTATTGTAAAATCACTTTTTTATCC
>CALJIQ010000338.1 GCA_937973995.1 uncultured Saprospiraceae bacterium | reverse complement strand
TATACTGAACACGGGATAAATATCCGATTATCCAATACTGTTTATTTGTTGAATTGTTGAACTGTTTATCCAAGTATAGTTTGTAAACGAATAAACAGTTAAACAAATAAACGATTCAAGCATTTTCGGTAATTTATCCCGTCCGCAGTATATATGCTTCAATTAACTTCAACTTCAACATCAAGCGTGTCAACGTCTAGTTTTTGAGGTTGAGGTTGAGGTTTTTTAAGCTCACTGCTCCGTCAATAAAAATATACCGAAAATAACAAACAGTATTCCAATCAACTGCTGATAGCTCACCGCTTCTTTGAAAAAACTAGCCCCAATGATCGCTCCGAATAAAACAGTCCCACCTGTTACAATGGCAGTACCTGCGCTGACACTCAGCCCTTTTGAAAAAACAACAAACATACTGATCTCTGCGATACCCACGCAGATACCTGCCGCAATGGAGTAGAGCAGCCCTTTACTTTGAATGTCCATATTGAGTTCTGGTTTTGTATAAAGAATGGCTAGTCCGCCTACTAACACGGCTGTCATTTGGAGTACCACTGCCCCTACAAAATGATTAATATGCCCAGATGCCCCTTTCATAGAAGCATTGTAAAAAGCATAGGCAAGGGCAGAAGTCAGGGCTAAGATTATTTTATTCATATGGAGGTTTTAGTTTGGTGTTATGGTGCTTCTGAAGATTTCTGCCCCCAAAACCCCTTAGTCCCGCCGCCGAAAGGCGGCGATTTAAAAAGTGTACGGTAGCAAATTTTGTTGTAAGGTAAATTTAATTTTCTCTGCATTTTGTACAGAACATTTATCGAACTCTTTTTATTTGTTTGCTCAGCGGCTAACGCCGCCTTGCAATAGGATTCTTTAGGGCAGTGATTTTAAAAAGCGGTTTTGAAAAAACCGCTTTTTAAAATCGCTGCCCTAAAGAACCTTACTGCCGAGCTTGCGAAGCAAGCGAGGCATAAAATTTATGGTACTGGCTTCGCCAGCTTAGGTGTAAATCAAAAATGTATTGAATTATATTTTTTATTAAGTTTTTACTAAAATTATTTAAAATTTTACTCATTTAATAATTTCTTTTAAATATTTTTATTTCCTAAAAAAGAATAAATCTACTAATAGATGCTTCAAAATGGATAAAAAATGATTTTGAAAAAGATGATTTTGCCATCCAAAAAGAAGGAAACCGCATCCAAATTTGGCGAAATGAACATCATACCGTAGATTACCTCGAAGAAGTAAAAATAGCCTTGATAGCGTCAGGAGCCAAACCAAACAAGACAAACGCTTAGACCTGACCTCACAAAATAAGCATTATGAAAATAGGAATGAATATGCTCTTATGGACCACCTTTGTCACTAAAAAGCATTTTCCGTTAATCGAAAAAATTAAAAAGGCAGGGTTTGATGGAATAGAAGTACCCATCGGTGATGGGGAGGCAAAAGACTATCGAACAATCGGAAAATTTCTGAAGAGTTTGGACTTGACTTGCACTAGCGTCTCCTCTGTTTTTGAGGCAGAAAATCCAGCGAGTCCTAACCCTAAAGTTCGACAAAAAGGGGTGGATGAATTAAAGTGGCGAATTGATATGGCAGCAGAAATGGGAGCAGAAGTAATTGGTGGTCCTTTTCATTCTGCTTTCGCTTGGTTCTCCGGTCAAGCGCCCAAAGAAGAAGAACGGAAATGGAGTGCAGACGTGTTACACCAAGCAGCAGAATACGCCGCTGGTACAGGCGTCATTCTTACCCCCGAAGCTTTGAATCGCTTTGAGTGCTATCTATACAATACCTTGGCGTCTATCGGTAAAACGTTGCGAGAGATCAATCATCCCAATTTAAGAATGATTTATGATACGCACCATGCACATATAGAAGAAAAAAGCCAAGCAGCAGTCATTCACGAGTATCAAGATTTGATTGCCCATGTTCATATTTCAGAAAATGATAGAGGTACCCCTGGGACGGGGCAAGTTCGCTGGACAGAAGTCTTTGCCAATTTACAATCTATCGGCTATGATCGCTGGCTAACCATTGAAGCCTTTAGTCGTCATAATGAAGAATTTGCGAATGGCATCAATGTCTGGAGAAATTATCAGGAAGACTTGAAAGAGGTTTATGAAGAAGGGTATAGATTTATCCGTGACAGTTGGGATCAATTTGCATGATACCTATAAAAATAGATTCTTTGACAAATCAAGTTATACCTTCCCAGCTGTGGACATCGAGTCCACTTCTGGGAAACAAGGGATTCTAAAGGGAGAAGCGTGGCTGCGCCACGCTTCTCCCTTTAGAATCCCTTGTGCAAATCAGGTTGGCTCGATGCCAACCTGATTTGCTATTTGCATATTTTAAAGAAGTATACTGAACACGGGATAAATATCCGATTATCCAATACTGTTTATTTGTTGAATTGTTGAACTGTTTATCCAAGTATAGTTTGTAAACGAATAAACAGTTAAACAAATAAACGATTCAAGCATTTTCGGTAATTTATCCCG
>CALJIQ010000337.1 GCA_937973995.1 uncultured Saprospiraceae bacterium | reverse complement strand
TAACAAAAAGAAATAAAAAAGGATTTGTAAAAAATGCCATTTTTCCTATAAAGGATGAGGAGAGTATATGTTCAATCTAAATTTAAAAATTAACTATTTTTTTTCCTTTAATGATAGGTGATGAGGTGGAAATCAAGTCGATCATAATCGGCAGCTATTTTTCTTCTAAGGGACATTTATTTTTTCAACGTCCCTAACAATCAGGCAATTAATGTTGTTCTAACATTGGATGGGAAATTATTTCATTTATTGAACACTTCCAGTAGCCCACAATAATGCCAAACGATTTTTGCGATATAGCGTCAATAATTTAATCAATTTTAATTGAGATTCTATTAACTTCTGCTCTCTGCTATTAAGCAAGAAGATAGAACTTTCGCCAAAACGAAATTTTTCATTCTCGGCATCGAGTAAGATTTGGTAATTGTCAATAGTAGATTGATTGATAACAATCTGCTGCTTCGTATTGTCCAATACGCCTTGATAATTTAAAATCTTATTTTTTATATCTTGGCTTTTTTGGCGTAGTAGGTAATTAGTTTCCAGTAGTTTTAAATCTACCAATTCTAAATCTCCTCTTGTTTTGCGATTGAATATGGGCATACTGACGTTTATACCCGCCTTGTAATTTTCGGTGAGTAGGGCATTAAAATTTCCTCCTTCAAAATCTTTAGGGGTGTTTACAAAATCAAAGCCATCAGAGAGTAAATTTAGCTCCACATCTATTTGTGGTTTTAGTTGTTCTGCTTTTAGTCGCCGATCAATTTCCAATTGTGCTAGCTTTACTCGATATGCTTGTAGCGTAGGGTGGTCTTCTGGTAATTGATCCAATAGTTGTGTTAGATTCAAACGAACATTTGATAGGTCAATTTCTTCATAATTGGGTGGACGTAATAGGTCACTTACCTCTAAGGGCAATTCATTTTCATACCACAAAAAATTAGATAGTATTCGACTTTGGTTGTCGTATTGAACCATCGCCTCGTTTAGTGCTATTTCTCTATTCTGTACTTGTATCAAACTCTCTAAAGTATCAATAGCGGGTTTATCTCCTTGCAGGAAACTCCCCCTCACCCCTTCCAATCGAATAGAAGATAACCTCAAACCCTCTTCTTGTATCTGCATGGAATTATAAGCATATACCCATTCCCAATAAGCCTTACCTGCTTCTAACAATAAATTATTTACTTGTTGCTGGCGTTCCGCTTCATTTGCTTCTTCTAATAATCTTGCTTTTTTTAGGGTGGCTCTTCGCTCATCTATCCGCAAGCCTCGACCTAGGGACCAATTGACTCCAACAAAAGCTTGTCCATTAGTGGGTAGATTGTTTTCAGGATTTAGAAAAACACCATTGGTCCAGTGATACCCTGCTTTTACTTCTGCCCCTAACCAGGTGGGAATTTTTAAACCTGTTTGCCCAATGGTAAAGTAGGTTTTTCCATCAAAAGACTTTTGCTGAATACTTCCCTCCACTTTTGGTTCAAAGCCTCCTCTTGCTTTTAGCTGATAGGCTTCCGCTGCTCGTTGTAATAGATTCGCCCTTTGTATGATTGGGTGATACTCTTTAACCCAATCTAAGTAGGCGGCCTCTGTGAAAACTTGTAGGCTATCCATCGGTTGAGCATGGAGCTGTGCACTAAAAACCAAGATATAAATAGCCCAAGATATTTTTACGATCAAATATTTTTTCATTTTCATTATATTACTATTCAGCATATTAAATTTGCTAATTTTACATGTACTTTTTTCTAGTCAAAAAAGTACCAAAAAGACAAGGCAGAATGAACGACCGATCCCGCAGGGGGAATGTCCCAGAGGACATTCAAGAGAGTGAACCGCAAAGCGGAAGGGAAGGATTGCTCTTTTTGCCTCTAGGCAAAAGCCATCTCGCCCACGTATTCTGCCAAGGCTCTCCCGCCTAGATGTTGACATAATCTGCTAAATCAAAACGGTAAAGCAATTGTCAACATCTAGGAACACGCTACCGCTTGGTCTGCGAGGGCTTCTGCCAGTGGCAGAAAGAGCGATTGCCAAGGGAAGCTGACCCACCCACTTCGTGGTTCACTCTCTTGAAAGTCTCCCAGACTTTCACCCTTCGGGATCGTTCGTTCAGGATGTGGGTGATAGCTTTGAGATGAGCATTTGCTGCCTAGCGTTTGCTTGTGCCAGTGGCACAAAGAGCTGGAGCAAAAAGAATTTTTGTTACTTTTTTTTAATTGAAAAAAGTAAATGGATATTTTGAGCATAAAATACTGTATAGTTACTCCATTATTATATTGTCGCCATTACTCACTTTCTATTTCAAAGATTTCACAGGAGCTTTCATCTTAGGAGCTTTATTTGATTTCTCTTCATAAAAATCTGGCGGAAAGCCATTGACTTGTCGCCACAATTCGTACCATACAGGAACCGTGTTTAATAAGGCTACACCTTGTGCGCCAGAACCAACCCGCAGTGCTTTGGGCCATTCTTTTTCTTGATTGGCATTGACTAAGATTCGGTACTTTCCATTCTGGCTAATATTATTATCAATAGCTACGACCTCTCCATTGTATGTGCCAAAGGATAGTCCTGGCCATCCACTAAAAATAAAGGCAGGCCATCCATCAAAAATAAATCTTATTTCTTGTCCAATTTTTATTAAAGGCAAATCCATGGGTCGTATAAATAATTCCACTGCCAATTTCATATCAGCAGGAGTAGTGCTGACTAATGCTTCTCCTTCTTTCACTGTTTCCCCAATTCCCTTTTTGAGTACTTGATTGATAAAACAATCTTGGGGGGCAGTGATGTAATAGAAGCTGGAACGCTCTAAATAATTTTGGTATTGATTTTCTAGCTTATTAATACTTCCCTTTGCATCATACTGAGAAGATAAGGCGGTATATTTATCACTTCTTGATTTAGCAATTTTATTCGCATACTCATTCTCAATTCTTTCAAAATCCAATTGATTGATGGCTAATTCATTTTGTGCTTCTTGCCATTTATTTTCTGCTGAGATGACCTTAGCCGTTGTTTCCTGTACCTTTAATCTTTTACCTTCTAAATCCGATAAAGACTTAATTCCTTTTTGGAAGAGCGTATCGGTTCGGTTGAGTTGATAAGCTGCAATTTGTTTATCTACCTTGACTTGTTCTAGGTCTGCTTGCAGGCTTTTGATTTTGAGTTCTGTCTGAATGACTTTATTCTTCAACTGTTGTTTCTTTAATTCCAACTCTTGCTGCATCGCAGTTACTTGGTTATCTAAGGCTTTTGCTTTCAAGGCATAAGCCTGACCCGCTGCTTGTTTGGCTTCTACTTGCAGCTTGGTTCGATTGACTAAGTCTTTATCAAAATAATCCGTTTTTATTTCTGTGATATAGGCAATGGTATCTCCCTTAGAGACGAACTGCCCCTCTCGGATATACCATTTATCAATCCGTCCTGCAATGGTGGATTCTATATTTTGAGGTCGTTGGTCTGGACTCAAAGTAGTAATCTTTCCATCCGTCTGGATGTTCTGTGTCCACGGCAAAAATTGCATGGCTATTAGTACAATAAACGCTCCTAACAGCCAATACCTAAAAAGGATATTGGATGACGGAAGTTCTATTTTTTGGTAGGCCTCAAAAGAAGAGACATCTACTTGATCTTTTGTCGAATTGGGTGATATGTTTAGCATGATTATTTTTAATTATAGTTCTCTGATCAAACTACTGTACACCTTTTGTAAAACCCGTCACTTCGCTACGCTACGTGACGGGAAAGGGTTTTTTGGGGGCAGAAAATCTATATTTCGCTGTGGCGAAATATAGATTTTCTGCC
>CALJIQ010000336.1 GCA_937973995.1 uncultured Saprospiraceae bacterium | reverse complement strand
CATTTCAGGAAAGGAATCACGGGATATGTCAGAGAACCTTAAAATTCACTTAGCAATTAGCAATGTACCATTAACACATTGCTTAATGGTACATTGCTAAATGTTAATTGACAAAACAACTATGCCAACGTTAAATAATTCTACCCTGCTCATCATTGCTGCCTTCTTTGCGATTTACGTGATATGGGGTTCCACCTATTTATTTTCTGCTTTTGCAATGGATGAGTTGCCTCCCTTTTATATGGCAGGGTCTAGATATTTTACAGCAGGTGTATTACTTTTTATTTTGACTGCGGTGACGGGTCGGCTTCAATCGATCAGTAAAAAACAATGGTCCAATGCTTTGTTTGCAGGGCTCTTGATGTTGGGATTTGGAGGGGGCTTTGTATTCTGGGCATTACTATACGTTGATACTGGGTTTACTGCCTTAGTGATTTCTGGACAACCGTTATTAGTGCTGTTGTTGATGTGGCTATTGCAAGGTCAAAAACCTAGCAATCAAGCCTATCTAGGAATTGTTTTGGGCATGGTAGGTATGTATTTACTCATCAGCCAAAAAACGCTGATTACAGGTCCTGACCAATGGAAAGGGGTATTGGCAATTTTTACGAGTATGCTAGCTTGGGGCTATGGTACTCTATTTATTGCGAAAGCAGATATGCCCAAACCACAAATGGCAAATAGCTCGATTCAAATGATGGTTGGAGGCGGACTATTATTGTTGGCTAGTTTTACTTTTGAACAACCCACCCAAATTAATATATTGGAATTAGAATCTATTACCTATCTTTCTCTGACCTATCTAATCATCTTCGGTTCTATTATCGCTTTCTCTGCTTTTAATTTTTTATTGACCAAAGTCTCTCCAGAAAAAGTAGCTACTAGTACCTATGTCAATCCTGTAGTGGCGCTATTTTTAGGTTGGTTTTTTCGAGATGAGTTAATCACTAATCAATCTTTATTGGCCGCTTCTATTATGCTAACTGGGGTGTTTTTTATTAATGCTAAACCTGAATATACTCGGAAGTTATTGAAGCGGTGGCGGTTGGCTAAGTGAATCGCAGATTTCGCAGATTTGGAATTGATTTCGCAGATTAGATTTTTTTTGATTAATTGATTTTTGCGGATTATTCAGTAGTCTTATTACTCTTTATTATAATTGAATTAGGCGTGGGTTTAAAACACATAGGCACAGTAGGAATTTTAATGAAAGGGTTGATAATAAACGATCTACTATTGGGATTCCCGCAAAGTATCGCTAAGGTTTCGCAAAGTATCGCTAAGTTAGGTTGGGTCTTGCTTTGCGTTCCTTAGCGAGACTCTGCGGGAGAAAGAGTTTGATACACTTTTCTGAATACTCCAATTACGCACAATATAAGATACTTTTTTATTTTGCAGAAAACCCGCAACTCGCTCACCCGCCCTAGCCAATCAACACCCGATAATCATCAAAAGGAGCATCTCCATCTCTCAGTTCCAATAAATCCATCAGTTCTCCCGCATACAATTCTTCTAAATCTTGTTGGGTTTGTTCGGTACGGATTTCTATTTGCCCTTTGTCTAATTGGGCTTTTCGCCAAGCATAGGTGGCTTCCATTTTGGAAAGAATGCGTTCGTTGATCGCTATATGATCGGCATCTACTTGAAGGGCTTCACAGTTGGAAAAAGCTTGATTATTTCGGGCTAATACTTCGCCCTTGTCTAGAATGAAATAACCCGTATGTGACCAAGTATGGTCTTTATCTAATAATTTGGAATAGAGGACTAATTGTAGGTCTTCTTCATTTTTTATCATCCGCCTGCGGTAATTTCCACCCGACCATTTTAAATCTAATACAGCAGCTTCTCCCTCTCTTTCTAACACCAAATCTGCTTTAGCTTTGATGGGGACATTTAAGAAATGGCCTTCCAAATCCATTTCCGTAGCACGCACTTCCCAACAATTATCTTGAATGGTTTTTACTAAACTCCAAGCGGCATATTTGACTTTATTTAAAAAAGCCAACCGTTCCGGTTCTTTACCATACATCAATAAAGTAGCTCCTTCTCTGGCAAATAATTGACCAGATTTTTCTTCAATATAAGCGTTGATTTCTTTTCTACTAATGGATTGGATTTGCTCCTTATTGTCTTTTAATAATAGCTCAATAAAGCGATGGGATAGATTTCCTTTCAAGGTGTTTTCCTTGACGACACTCAACAGGGAAGATTTATGTAAACGGACTTTATTCCTAAAAAACCATTGATAAGGATAATACAACAAAGAACTCAAACTAGTAAACGTTTCATGTTCTCTATCATCCAAAAAATCGGTGTTTACTAATTGTAAAATGGGAGAAGGGGCTTGTATGGTTTGTCGCTCCAAAACAACTTGCTGAGGCAGTTGAAAATAAGTCTCCAAAATGGCTCGATTATGCGGTCTGTCAATGTTATAGATAATGGCATTTAATTCTCCAAAAATAGCTTCTAAATCTCCAAGTAGTGGATGAGATAATACCTCCGAACCTTCTACTCTTTCTGGAATGACCAAGACTAATCGATCTTGCGTTTGTAAGACAGGTCTAGTACGGTGCCAGATTAATCTCGCATTTTCTCGTTGTGGATTTTCTAATTGGATACCTAGCGCTTCCAAGAACTTAATTTCGGGTTGGTACCATTTTGAAAAAAAAGCAGGACGCTCGGACTGTGAAAAATTCCACCATAATAAATCTGGAATAGCTTGGATAATCGCACTAGGGTGATAAACGTATGGTAGATGATTTACTTCCACCTCCTTAAATTGAATAGGAGATGGTGAATAAATCGTTCTGACGATCCGCTCTAATTCCAAGTTGGAAATAAAATTATAAGAATCGGGTAAGGCTTCTAATAATTCTTTGATGCGCTTGGACTGTTCGCTTAATACCAATAAGGATTGATTCGTACTGCCTTCTGTTTCAAAAGTTTGACTTGCCCATTCCGCTACGTATTCATAGATTTCAATCACTTCTTCTTTTGGAACAGATCGAGTGCTATTATAGCGTTTTCTTTCAAACCAAAATTGGTATTGCTTTCTAATTTTATCCACATCCAATAACGCATCGGATTTAGCTTCTTCTTCTAGATTTTCAAAATACTCATTGATCGCCGCATACCACGCATCACTATTCATACCTGGACGCTGAGCAATTAAACGGGCAATGATCGCCGCTAAATCATGCTCTAAGGGCTTGACGGATAAGGTGACAAACTCCAATACTTTATAAGGGTCAATCGGTCGCCATAAAAATACGGTTGCCAATTTGAGAATTTGCAAAGTAGGGCGCGCCAAAGAAGCGGATAAAATACCCAAACTAGGTAAGCCTTCTTGAATGAGTGCATTGTCTAAGACTCTCGTTTTTTCAGGTATTAGGCAAGCGGGGCGAAAATCGGAATTGAGCTGTAATAACTTTGCCAGAAAAGCGGCGGCATCTGTATCTCGTTTGGCTTTCAAGATGATTAATGAACCATCTTGTTGAAGGGATTGGGGTTGGCGATTGCCCGATACCGCTTTTTGAAAAATATGTAGGTCTGTATTTCCTTCAATATTAGGCGGTGGCAGTTGTTTGATTTGTGTACCATTATCTTGTAGCGCCTTCATTAAATGTTGCCAATGATAGGGTAATAGTTCCAAAGGCTCATTTAGGTAAATGGTCTGAATAGGCGTTGGACGCTCCTTACATTTGGCTAAAACGTTAATAAAGCGATCTGCAAATCCTCGGATAAAACTAATATCGTCTTCCTCTTGTAACAGGGTTTCTATTTCGGCTAAAGTTCGCAACCGACTAGGTCCATCCGCTTCTACTTCAAAATCCCAACCCGCCAATAGCAATTCATCTCGTTTGGCTAATAACTCTTCTGCGGTTGCTAATTGATCGGCCTCATAAACGGCTTTGAAAAAGGCGGTATCATTTCTTTTTAAATAAACTTGTAGGGCTTGGCGGTATTGGGCTATCCGCAAATAGTTGGTGTTTTCTGAATAACCAATTTGCCCAAGGTGAGATTCCAATAATAATAATAGACCTTTTGGTCCATGATAGTGAATACCTCCTTGTGTAGTTTGGTTGTTTGGAATTACTTTATCCTCTAATTCTAAACCAAAGTAGATTGTCAAATACATAGTTAGGTCTCAGTCAGTAATATATTTAATTTGTTCGCAATATATGAATATTTTTTAAAATATTCGCAAATTAATGTTATTGTTTGTTTTTCCATTAACATCTAATGCTACGTTTCCTAAGCATTGAATAGTATTTGCTCGCCGCCTTCGGCGTCTCGCAAATAGGGTTCTTAGGAGGCAGGGATTTCAAAATGGGCTTTTAAAAGTCCATTTTGAAATCCCTGCCTCCTAAAACCTACTTACCGAGCTGGCGTTACAGGCTGACCGACAATCGCCTAGATATGCCAAATTTTCAAAATTTGGCATATCTAAGTGCTTGCAAATCCAGTCTCTAAAACGTACATCTGTAAGTTCTCAAAAAGTTGACTCATTGTGTTAGCTATGAATTTGATTCAACTAGATTTTCATCGAAAGTCTAGTTGAATCAAATTCGAGATAACATAATTCCACATTCATTAAAAAAAGTTATGTTATCTCAAATTCTTTCTTATTCAAAATTCATCAATTTTGAATAAGAAAGAATTTAGAGCTAACACAACGACGATTACTTACGTGCATCTAAAAATAACTAACCGAAACCTGTTGAATAGAATCGCCTACCATAATTTCATGCACTACATCCATTCCTTCTGTCACTTTCCCGAAAATAGTATAATTGCCATCCAAATGAAGTGTGGGAGAATGGGTAATAAAAAACTGAGTACCTTCAGTATGGCGACCAGCGGATGCCATGCCCACATAGCCTTGTTCATCGTAAGACAAGGGGGGTAACTCGGAACGAATGGTATAATCTAAACTACCATAGCCATCGCCTCTTGGACATCCTCCTTGTATCACAAAATTGGGGACTACCCGATGGAATTTTTTGCCTGCATAAAATCCTTTGTCCACTAAACTTATAAAATTAAGAACGGTCCCTGGCGCAGCTAACGGCATCAGTTGGAGGTTGATATTACCTTTATTGGTTGTAATAATCGCCGCAGGATTATTTTTTATACGAGACAGGGAAAGGGTATCTAAAAAGTGATTGATGCCTACTTTTTGAGGAGCAGAGGTTGTTTTATTTTCAAAATAATCTATGGTTTTTTGTAGCTCATTATAGGTTTCAATAGAGCGGGGTAAGTCTAATAATTGTTGGGCTTCTTTGATAACTGGAAGACTATCTAATAACAGCGTTTTGAAATCTATATTTTCATTTCTCAAAGCTTCAGCCGCCATTGCCATCATGCCTACATCTTTGCTTCGAATTGCCTTTATAAATTGAATTCCAATCTCCCGACTTACTTTCCGAGAACCGCCTGAAAAGGTTTTATAAAAATCAACATTGCTACTGATTTTAGCTAAGGCCTCCACTAAAGCAGTCCGTTCAATGCTGGTTTGTAAAAATGGGAATAGCCTTGACAGATATTTATAATTCCAACCATATTCTGCAATGGCCTTTAAAGCACTGGCTCTTTCATAAGGATTCGTACTGGATTCAAATCTTTTTTTCAATTCTGCATTGACGGCTCCTTTGGTGTTGAGCATATAGGAGGGTAAATGCCGATTAGCTGCTTCATAGAATGCTATTTGGATAGACCACGGATAGTCCTCTTGTTTTGCTTTATCTCTATAGAATCTGGCTTCTTTGGGGATCCCATTGGAGACGAAGTATTGAGCTGCCATTTGCGCTACATGAGGATTCTCATCTTCTACTAATAGTTCTATTGATTCTTTTACTTCACTATAATCAAATGATTTTAAGGCTCGAATAATATTACATTTTACTCGATAGTCTTTCTCTGTTTTTATCCGTTGTAATAAAGATTGTAAAACTTCAGGTTGGTTAATTTTACCCAATGCAAGGGCAAGTGCCATTCGGATGTTAGGGGTGTCTTCTGCTTCAAATGTCTGAATTAAAGTGGTTGCATTATCCGTTATATCAATATCCTTAGCTCTAGCTAAATAGTTAGCTGCTACAAAACGCACACTAGTTGGGAATTTGCTACTATTAACAAATTCCAGCATCTTAGAAGTCCCTTCTGGAACTACCATATTCCTCAGCGCATACCGATAAATGCCTTTTGATTGTCCTTCTAGTAAAAGCGTATCTGTGTGCTGATAAGTAGAGATGCTACTCAGTGCTTTTAAAAAATCTTCAGAAGCACATTTTCCGACTGCCTCCAAAATAGCACTATTAAAAGGTTGGTAAATCCCTGCACTATCGAACTGCTCAAAATTGCTAGTGAGTAATCGCTCTCCTCTTAATTCTCCTTGCTGTCCAATGGCATAAGCTGCCGCCGTGCGCACTTCTATAATGGGGTCTTTCAATAAAGTAGCTAAACTGTCAATCGCCCCTTCTTCTTTGAAAGAGCCAAAAGCTAATGCCGCCGCATACCGATAGGTTGGATCTTTATGATTAAAATACTTTATCAGACTATCGCTTAATTGATAATCTTGGAAATAAATTATTTTTTTTAATGATGGATCATCCAAGCTACGATTAATCTCTGTTAATACCGGTTCTGCGGAAGGAGGCATGCACTGTACTAAAAGGTAAGCTACAAAGAACAGGATGAAGTGTGTATATTTGATTTTCATTGAAATATACTTGATTGGATGGCGATTTAGGATTGAGGGGCAAAAATAGTAAATACAATCTAGCCATCTAACAATCCTCCCTAATTATTGAACAACGCATACCCATTCAAAGAAGTAGCAATCACTAACCAAATACAATAAGGCACTACTAAGAGTGATTTAGTTTTTAAAACCGACCAGTATCGGAATAGGAAATAAATCATTAAAATGGTTAATGCCGTAATCACTACCAAACCAAAAGATAGATTGCGAAGATTAAAAAAAATAGGATTCCAGCCCACATTTAGTATCCATTGTACAACATATAATGCGATCAGTGTATTGCGATTCTTCACGCTATCCCAAGCAAATGCCATATAAATTGAAAAGCAAATCATAATCGTCGTCCAAGCCGCTCCAAATACCCAACCTGGTGGCGTCCACGGTGCTTTGTTTAAATTTAGATACCAATCTGAAACCACCCCATCCGTCGTAAATAAACTACCAAGACCTAAGGCGGCAAAATTGAGGAGAAGGAAAATAATTATTCTTACAACCATTTTTTATTTTTATATCTTCAACTAAATATCTCTATCAGCTTCCTTCCTTGTTGAGGAAATACCTTAACAAACCGTTGGGGAAATAGTTGAAACAAAGTAATGGCAACTACTTTTGGATGAATGTCTGGTACATTCAATAGATTGTAGATATGCTCTTTCGTAAAAGGCCCCGCTTTACTCAAGCCCTCCCAATCTTCTTCTGTAAAATCTGGAAAATCAATATTGGGATTATCATCCATAAAGACCTTGACGTATTCGTGCATGCCTACATTATAATATTGGGTAGGATTGAGCAAGCCCCACATAATTTGCTCTGCTGAAAATAATAAAACCCCGTCTTCTTTAAAGACCTCTGAAGGGTGAAACTGCTCTGGATATTGAGGAGAAGGAAACGGGGTCGGATACACCACTACATTCTCATACTTGGGGAACAAAAAATCTTTTTTATGAAAATTCAATTGCACCGCATTAGCAGCAATTGCATATTTCGCATCTTCAGGTATTTTCTCCCAACCTTTGGGCATGTAATTCGTCCCCGTAACGAATAGCTGTAATCGCTGTCGGAATTTTTGCTTTTCAACTTCACTTAGGCGGTTGTAAAAAGGGTTGGTTTTTTCTAGCATTTTTCGGACAGGAGCATCTACATCTGGCGGATAACGTTCGTACCACCACCAGTCAATTTGCGGTCCTAGCACATAAATCAACACCAGGATAACTACTAAGGGAATGACGTAATTCAGATAGCTTTCATCCACCCGCCACGTCATATACCCAAAGAAGGCTAATAGTAATACAAATGGAATACTGAGTATTCGGGAAGGCATGGTTTATTTTTTAATTTAGGACCCCCTCAATCCTTCAATCCCTAATCTCTTCAATCCTTACAGAATATTGACTTTTTAAATTCTCAAGTAAGCGTTCATTATAGCGTACTTGTTGTTGCTGTTGCCAATCTTGGGTGACTTTTTCTTTTATTTGTTCAAACGCAATTGGCTGGGAAGGTAGTATGGTGTCTATTCGAATTAAGTGGTAACCATAACCAGATTCAATAGGAGTCCCCCAACCTTGCTTTGATAGTTGAAAAAGTGCGTCCGCAAATTGTTTTCCAAATTCTTGTCGAATCTGATCTTTGTCTTTCTTAATAAATTGAGTGGGTAAATGGAAATCATCTCCCTTTTGTTCTAACGAGACGGCTTGTCCTCCTTGTTGAAGTTGAGTGTACAAGGCCATCGCATCTTGTTGGGGCGTGTTGCGTTTATCGGGACTAAAGTAAATTTGGGAAAAACTGATGGTTCGAGGATATTGATATAGTTTGGGGTGTTTGCGATAAAAAACTTGTAAGTCCTCTTCTGATATTTGACCCAAACTTACTAAATCTTTTACCAAAAATTCATATTTCTGTTTTAAACGCCGCCGAATGATTTCATCATTATGGTCGAGATTCATTCGCAGTGCCTCTCGGTATAGGATTTCCGTTTTTACTTCGTCGTCAATAATAGCGGCTAGGGTAATACTATCTGGCAAACTATTCCAATTTTTTTGATAGGCTTTCACCAGTCGATCTACATCCCCTTTAGTAATATGAATCGTATAGTCTTCTGGATTTATTTCGTCTTTATTTAAAAAACTATAAAGTGCAAATAACAAGCCGCCTAATAGCAGAAAATGAATTAATGGTTCTCTTAGAAGTTTGTTCATTTTTGAATGATGAATTTTGAATGATTGAATTTTGAATAAAGCGTGGCACAATAAAACAACCGCCCTATGAATTAGCACAGATGCTCATTCAAAATTCAAAATTTATCATTCAAAATTAGTAGTATACCAAATAGGCGAAGACCAAGCTCGCTCTTGAATCGTTGCATTCAAATCATCGGGAATCGATATACCAAGGGCCTTTGCATCGTAGGTACTCCATCGGGGAGTAGGAATTTCCAATACTCGAAGATAGTACATAGCAGATTGAGTAGCATCAAATTCAGGGTCTTCCCATACGGTTTGTAAGGACACCGCACCGATAGAATTATCATAGGTGGCTTCGGCGGTATTTACCGTATTACCAACGGCTGGCAGTTTGCCACCTGCCCCAATAGTGCGGTCACCTGACCATGCCACATCAAATATTTTTTCTTGTGCTTGTCCGTCTCCACTTACCCATGCCTTAATCACTTGAATTCTATCCAAGTTGGCTCCTTCTGAATCTTTAATCGCCCATATTAGAAAAGACGGACTCTTCTGACCCCTGACACCCGACTCCTGACTCTTCAAATCTCCTCCCATTGGCACTCCTTTATCATAAGCAGATACGGTCCAATTGTCTTTTTCTAAATCTTCTTTGCTGTAAGCCCAACCACCAAAAATGCGTAATTTAATTCTTGGCCCCGAAGTAGCGAATGTTTCTTTGCGCTCCATCGCTGAGAAGATCGCTTCTCTGGTATTTTCACTTGCCCATACACCTGCCATACCTGCTGCACTCATGTATTTATTGGATAAAAATCTGGTTTGTTGATTATCTAGTCGTTGACTTGGCGTACCATCCCTTACACCGAATTTTCCAAAGTAGTTATCTTCCTCTAATGCCCCCGCCGAGTTGTGCCCATCAGAACTACCAATCAGCCCAAACTTAAAAGGATTTCCCCCCGTTTGTTTTTCTATTGCCAAGCCTTTCTGGTAAGCTTCTCTTACATAGGAACCTTGCGGTTTACTTGGGGTTGGCGAGGAAGTCGTAAAAGTATAGGCAAATAATTCAAAATCAGCGAACTCATCATTAGGCGCTAGTATTGGGTGAGACATAGATTGCCCTTTAATTTGCACCACTTCATTAATCGGCTCATTTCGCATGCGTTGGCGAATGTATTGCAAAGTCATCGGGGAACCATCAAATTGAGAACTAGCATACATCATACCGTCGCTCATATTGGCGTTATGCGGTATTGCCATTACTTCTACCCCATTTTTACGTTGCATATCCAACCAATCCCATAATCTCTCTGGGTTTTGTGAATTAAAAGAAGAGAAAGGTTCTGCAGGAACTTTATTGCCTTTAAAAATTACGTTTCGGTGCATGTTACGAGCCATTGGAATCTTTCTTCCCTCTATCTCCATGGTGTCGCCCGGTGAAGAAGTCCATTCATAGGCAGGAAAGGTAGTAAACTTACCAGGTTCATAATGGGCATCTGCTATTTTAACTACTTCCTCCCAAGTGCTCATTCTTATGTCCTCTTGATTTATTTCTTTATAAGGAAGATTGCCTGCTATGGAACGCCCAATATTAGTAAAAGCATTTAAAGAAACTTGTGGGTCTTCACTTCTAATTTGTTGTGCGATGTCCAATTTAAAAAAAGGATGTTCTGGCTCTATCATCTTTTTCATAACCCCCATATACTCTGCGTGGTCCGTTACTGCCATAAAGTCTAGTGGTCGTCTTAATTGAATACCATCAGTTGCAGAGTGTGCAATTTTTTCTCCCTTCCCATAACGATATGCATCATCAGGAGTGGTTCTAGTATTATAAATAAAAGCATCAAAAGACCAACTGGTGTGAATGTGTAAATCACCAAAGTAGGCATTGTTAGAAGGGCTATAAGCGATTGTTCTCTCTGTTGATTGGGGAGTCGTGTTAGAACTGGAATTTGGGTTGTCTGAATTCGTGGTATCAGCGCATCCTATTACTCCTACGATGCTAAGAAAAATAAAACATCTTGATAAGAGAGACATACTTTTCGTTTTGTTTAAATATCACAGATAAAACCTAAAGGTAGCATCAATATTGAGACTAGCAAAATGACGGCTAACATATCTATCTTGAATTCAAAATGTTAAGGTTTTAGGATTTGCAAAATAAGTCTTGAAAACGCTACGTTTCTTCCCCATTAATTCACTCACTTTTTTAACAAAATCATTCCTTATAGCCACACCACTACAATTAAACTGAACAGGACCAGTTCATAGAAAAGAAGTAAATCTCATCACCGCTTCGGCTATGTCCCACCTGTAGTTTTTCAAAAACAAACAATCCAATTCTGATTTTTTAATGCTTTGAAAGAGGCCTTATGGACTGCGATTCATTTATTCAAGCTGTGAACAACTTGAATGAAATTCCAACATCCAATCTAGCATTTCTTGCGCTTCGCTATTTGGGATTTGGTGCTTGAAAATTGGAATTTCCCCAAAAAGACTCTTTCGCAAAAAAACTGGGAATTATGAGAAAGTTATTGCTGCTTGGATGTTTACTAACATTCCTCCACTCCTACCTCGTGGCACAATGTCTACAAGGTAATTGCCAAAATGGATATGGAACACTTGTCTTTAAAAGTGGAGCGAAGTATATGGGCGATTTCAAAAACGGAATCATTGAAGGGCAAGGTATTTTGAACTTTTCAAATGGAGACAAATACATTGGACAGTGGAAAAATCACTACAGAGAAGGAAAAGGAAAATTCATTTTCGCCAATGGAAATAGCTATACAGGTACGTTTAAAAGAAACCATTTCCAAGAGAAGGGAATTATGAATTATAAGAATGGAGATAGCTATCAAGGACAATGGAACAATAATCTACCAGAAGGAACAGGGGTCTATTCTTTCTATAATGGCGACCAATATCAAGGTTCTTTTATAGATGGACAGATACAAGGACAAGGAACCATGCAATATGCGGATGGCAGCGTATATGAAGGACTTTGGAAAAATGGCCAACGGCATGGAAAAGGAAAATACAAAGACCAACATGGAGCGCAACAAGAAGGCACTTGGGCAAATGGAAACTATCAACAGGAAGAAACACCACTAACAGTAGAAGAAACCTATTCTGAAAAGACCTTACAAGATTGTAATAAAAACTATTGTAATTCGGGCAGAGGTATTTATCGCTATCCCGACGGCTCTAAATATATTGGTGATTTTAAAAAAGGACAACCACAGGGAGAAGGAATTTGCTATTATGCCAATGGTGACAAGTACGAGGGAAGTTGGAGAGATCATGCTCCTAATGGAGAAGGGATTTATACCTATACAAGCGGAAGAGTAATTGCCGCCTTATGGAAAAATGGTCAACCCAAGAGAAGACTAGACGCGATCTATGAGCCTAGTGGCACCACCGAAGTGGCTATTGAAAATAGTGACGCTGTAAAAATTTGGTCAGTAGTAGTCGGGGTTTCTACCTATGACCACATGCCCGCTTTGCGCTATACGGATGATGATGCTTATCGCTTTTACGCCTTTTTGCGAAGCCCTGAAGGTGGCGCTATTCCAGATAAACAAATCAATATTCTGATAGATGAAGATGCTACTAGAAATAATATTTTGGGAGCACTTAGAAATACCTTATTGAAAGCAGATGAAAATGATGTGATTATTTTTTACTACTCAGGGCATGGCTTAGAAGGATCTATTATTCCTTCAGATTATGATGGTTTTAATAATCGCATCATGAACCAAGAAATCAAACGAATCTTTGAAGATAGTCGAGCAAAACATAAAGTGATCTTTTCAGATGCTTGCTATTCTGGCAGTTTATTAGCCATGAAAACGCCTCTGAATCAAATGATGCAACGCTACTATCAGTCGTTTGAAAATACGCAAGGAGGGCTCGCTTTTTTAACCTCTTCTAAAAGCGAAGAAGTATCGTTGGAAGATGGAGGACTACGTCAAGGTATCTACACCCACTTTTTAATACGTGGGCTACATGGAGAGGCTGATGCCAATCGAAATAAAATTGTAACTATTAGCGAGTTATTTGATTTTGTAAAACGAGAGGTTCGACAATATACGGGTAATGTACAAACGCCTGTGTTGACGGGAAATTATGATACCGAAATGCCTGTGGCTATTATTCGGTAGCTATCCAGTGACTTTCCGTCACTGGATAATTATCTCCCGTTTAGCGTTTAAATTATCCAGTGACGGAAAGTCACTGGATAACATCACACCAACTCAGGTCGCTCATTAAAATGAAAATAGCGATCAATTTTATCTCTGTAAGTACTTTTAAACAGAAAGCCAACAGCTACTCCAAATACAAATCCACCGATATGCGCCCACCAAGCAACACCTCCTGTCTCTGCAGTATCAGGTCCTAGCGTAGCAAAACCACTTATTAGTTGTTGCACGATCCAAAAGCCTAAAAATAATAAGGCAGGGACTCTAAAAGAACGGAAAAACATCACCACCAATATCTTGATTTTAGAAGAAGGAAACATCACTAAATACGCGCCCAAGACCGCAGAGATCGCTCCACTAGCCCCCACTGTTGGAATTGTACTATCCATGTCCGCCATGATATGGGCAGCATGTGCCGCTAATCCTCCCAAAATATAAAAAATAACGAAAGGAACATTCCCAATTATCTGCTCAATATTATCCGCAAATACCCAAAGAAAGAGCATATTACCAATCAGGTGCATCCAACCGCCATGTAGGAACATACTAGTAAATAAGGAAAAAAGATCCTGTCCATTCATCGTTTCTTGAGGAATCGAACCATATTCAAAAATGAATCTTTCTAGTTCAGGTCCTAAAGACACTTCGTAAAAAAATACTAGTACATTGAAAGCAATAAATGCATAACTAATAAAGGGGAATGCTCCCCCTTTTACTTGATCGTCTCCGATTGGAAATACCATAATTTTATTTTAGATGTCAAACCACTGTTATTCAGTGACTTTCTGACACTGGATAAATTCAATTGACCTTAGCTCTTTTATATATTCCGTGATATTTTCGCTGGAAGGGACATCGAGTCCCTTCCAGCGATTTTACCATTTCACGGATTTTGTCAAAGAGTCTTTATCTTTAAAACTATCCAGTGACGGAAAGTCACTGGATAGAATGCTGAAAATTACTATATTTTTGAGTGTCTCTTACCAGTTTATCTAACAATTTTTTGCATGAAATTTTCTAAAGCGATTGCTGTTGATACGCTAGCTTCTTGGGCAAATGCCTCAAAGATTATAGGAGATCGAACGATCCAAGCAACTGGCATCAATGAAATACATAAGGTAGAAAAAGGAGATATTACCTTTGTAGATGTGGAAAAGTATTTTCAAAAAGCCCTCTCTTCTGCCGCTAGTATCATTTTGATTAACCGAGAAGTAGAAGCACCCAAGGATAAAGTTTTGCTGGTTTGTGAAAATCCTTTTGAGGTGTACAATCGAATTATCAAAAAAAATAGACCCTTCCGCCCTTTGGATAGTGTTATTCATGCTTCTGCCTACATTCATCCCTCTGCAATTATAGAACCGAATGTTACGATTGGTCCAAATGTGCGAATTGGCAAGAATAGTTATATCCAAAGTCAAGTAGTGATTCGGGAATATACTAAAATAGGCGACGCTGTTACCATCCAATCAGGAACCGTAATTGGTTCAGATGCTTTTTATTTTCAAAGAAAAGAAGACGGTTTTCAGAAGTGGACATCGGGTGGAGAAGTGATTATCGAAGATCGAGTAGAGATAGGACCCAATTGCACAATTTGCAAAGGGGTTTCTGGAAGTACTATTATCGGAACAGGTAGTAAATTGGATGGACAGGTACATATTGGACATGGGGTAGTGATTGGCAAAAATTGCTTACTAGCAGCGCAAGTAGGGATTGGTGGCAAAACTAGTATTGGCAATGAGGTGACGATTTATGGGCAAGTAGGAATTGCCCCACGATTACAAGTAGCAGATAAAGTTGTGATTTTAGCTAAGTCAGGTGTATCTAAAAATTTAAAAGCAGACACTACCTACTTTGGCTATCCAGCAAGAGAAGTAAGTTTGCAATACAAAGCCTTGGCGGCTTTGCGCTTACTACCAGACCTCATGAAAAAAATGCAATTGTCCATACTCTTATGCACACTCCTACTTTCCTCCTACGCCTGCCAACCCACCGAAGTAAAACTAACCAGAGAAGATAAAAAAGCCGTGGACACCTTAACAACGAATCAGCTAAAACTAGAACGACATTTACAGGATAGTCTTTGTGATTTACGTCGAGATAGTATTATCCAAAAAGCGGTGGATTCTATTTTGATTACACGGAAGTTGCAGGAGGAACGATTGCGGGAGGGTAATTGAATCGCAGATTTCGTTGATTTTGAATGGATTTCGCAGATTAGATGATTTTGATTATAAGGATTATTCCAGATTATACGAGTACTATTCTACTTATGGGTATTTAGAGAAAGGTGTCTTTAATTGCAAACACTATTTCAGATGATATAAGTGCCGTCCACGTATAATCTGCCAAAAATCATTTGAATCAATAAAAATCTAATCAGCGAAATCAATTAGAAATCCGCGAAATCTGCGATTTAGATTCTGACTCCCCCTCCACAAACTGCATCTCATACAACTCCCGATAATGCCCATCTTCAATTTGCAATAATTCCTGATGAGGACCCAATTCTAAAATTTCTCCTTTTTGTAAGACCATAATATTATCTGCATGTCGAATAGTGGAGAGGCGGTGAGCAATAATGATAGAAGTACGTTTTTTAATTAAGGTTTCAATAGCATGTTGAATAACCGATTCTGTTTCTGGATCAATGGAAGAAGTGGCTTCATCCAAAATTAAAATATCGGGATCAAACACTAGGGCACGGACAAAGGAGATGAGTTGTCGCTGTCCCATAGACAAAGTCGCCCCTCGTTCCATTACTTCATAATCATAGCCGCCAGGCAATTTCATAATGAAGGCATGTGCGCCAATCATTTTGGCAGCGTTGATTACTTCTTCTTTTCTAATAGCACTATCTCGAAGGGTAATGTTTTCCAAAACAGAACCTGAAAATAAAAAGACATCTTGTAATACGATTGCCATTCGATGACGCAGGGCATGTAAATCGTAGTCTCGAATATCTACCCCATCAATTAAAATTTTCCCGCTATTAATTTCATAGAAGCGATTGAGGATATTGATAATGGTTGTTTTACCTGACCCCGTACTACCCACAATAGCTAGGGTATCTCCTGCGGCTACTTTAAAACTCAAATCTTTTAACACATATTCTCTGGCAATATAGGCGAAGTCAACCGACTGAAACTCTAACACACCCTCCAATTTAGTGGGCTCCAACGTTCCTTTATTTTCGATATGCCGATCACTGTCTAATACATCAAACACTCGATCTGCTGCCACCAAACCCATTTGTAGGGTATTGAATTTATCTGCCAACATCCGCATCGGACGGAACAACATAGACAAGAAAATAGGAAAAGCGACCAATGCGCCCAAAGTAACATCGCCTCCTATTACCCCTCTCGCTCCATACCAAACCATCAAGCCCAATGCTGCTGCGGATATTATTTCTACCACAGGAAAAAAGATAGCATAATACAGAATGGCATTTAAGTTGGCTTGGGTATATTCTCGGTTGATTACTTTAAACTTATCCATCTCTTGTTCCTCCGCATTAAAAATCTGCACGATACGCATCCCCGAAATTCGCTCTTGCAAAAAAGCATTCATGCGAGAAATTTGAGTACGGACCACTTGATAAGATGCTTTTACTTTTTCTTTGAAGATATAAGTAGCGACAATCAATAAGGGCATGACCGTTAAGCAGACTAGCGTCAACTTCCAACTGGTAAACAACATAATGCCCAATACGGCGAAGAGGGTTAGCAAGTCTGCAATGATGGTAATTACGCCCTGTGAAAAAACCGTATTGATGGTTTCAATATCATTGATGGTACGAGTAGTAGAAGTACCAATAGGCGTTTTGTCGAAGTAGCTTAATTTGAGGCTGGTAATATGTTTAAAAACATTTACTCTTAAATCTCGAATCACTGATTGTCCTAACCAATTGGTAGCGTAAATAAAGGCATACTGAAGAATCACATTTAAAATCAAAACCGCCCCAATGAGCATAGCAATTCGGGTCATACCTGGCACATCGTATTGAAAAATGTAATCATCAACCATCACCTTTATCAAATAAGGCCGCAAGGTAGCAACAGGAGCAAGCACCACTGCCAATACCCCTGCCGTGATAAATATCTTGCGGTAAGGCTTGGCCAATGCCAATACTCTTCCAAAAAGTTGATAATCAAATTTCTTTTGTTGCGCCATGGAACAGGTGGTATAGTGTTTTGGTATTGTGGTGTGTTGGTAGGAAGGTTAGTTCCTCTACTATTAAAAGGATGGCAACCAATAAATACAAAGACGCAGAGAAAACCAGTACTTGGCATCCCTGCGTCTCCACATTCAATTTTTCTGATTGTAACACTTTGCGTACCTAGATAGGATGGGAACACGGATAGAACAGATCTAACGGATAAGAACGGATGCTAAACAGGTCGTGTACAGATAAAATAGAACAAGTCCTAGTTTGAAATCCGTTTTGATCCGTCGAATTCGTTTGATCCGTGTTCCCATCCTATCCTATTTGGATGATAGGTACGCAATTCGTTATTATCAGCAAATTTTAATTTCTACGGCTATTGTTATCCCCACATATCAACTCGTCCACTATCCAAGTTATAGTAAGCAGAGACAATCTTTACTTTACCCGATTCTACCGCATCTCGAATAATCGAGGAGCGAGCTTTTAACTCAGAAACCGTTAATTCTGCATTTTTCTTTACGATATCGGCAATAGAAGCACCATCGCCACTAGCAGCGATAGCTGGAGTGATATGAGCCAATAAGTGGTTAATATTATAACCATTATCTCCACCACTAACGGCTGCGGTTACCGCACCACAACTTTGGTGACCCATTACCACAATTACATTAGAACCACAGTGAGCAACGGCATATTCGATACTTCCGATAGAAGAGCTATTAGCCACATTACCCGCTACTCTTACCACGAATAATTCTCCTAATCCTGCATCGAATGCTAATTCTGGTACAACTCGACTATCGGCACAACTTAAAATAATCGCATAGGGTTCCTGACCGCCAGTCAATGAGTCTCTTCTGCTACTATCTTGTAGTTGACCATCTAATTTATCCGCTACAAAGCGTTCGTTTCCTGCTTTTAATCTTTGCAATACATCTGGAATAGACATAATAGAAGGTTTAAAATTTTATAAAATAAACATCAAAAATAAAGACTTGAAAATAACTTTTTCTAAGTAGAAACTTTTATTTATTACCTTTAGCTTCAAAGTGATAGAATAGGGTGTTTTTTAATCTATAACTTCTTCAATCCCTACCCTTACGAAGTATATAAAACAAATAATCGGGATATTGTTTTTGTGTAGCTTGATTAATTCTTGCTCAGTAGCCCAAAAAACGCTGGCACAAAAACTAGGTTATTCACCAGATGCGAAACTTTTAATCATTCATGCAGATGATTTAGGGGTCGCTCATTCCGAAAATCAGGCGAGTTTTCTGGCGATGAAGGTAGGGAATATCAACTCGGCAAGCATGCTTACCATACGTGTCAAACACCTCGAAGGTGTATCCGACACGTTCTTCAATAAATAGTTATTTTTAGGACATTATTTGCTGGGGTTTGAATCGCAGATTTCACAGATTAATTTAGGATTTCGCAGATGAGATGAATTTGATGAAAATGATTTTTTCAGATTACACTTACTATACTGCGGACGGGATAAATTACCGAAAATGCTTGAATCGTTTATTTGTTTAACTGTTTATTCGTTTACAAACTATACTTGGATAAACAGTTCAACAATTCAACAAATAAACAGTATTGGAAAATCGGATATTTATCCCGTGTTCA
>CALJIQ010000335.1 GCA_937973995.1 uncultured Saprospiraceae bacterium | reverse complement strand
TACCTTTACTACTTAGTGTAAAACATACAACAAGCCAACATGCCACTAAGTAAAAAGAAGACAGCCACAGAGACGGTCATGGGAATGGATATAGGCGGAACGAAGACCAAAATAGGGATCATTAACCGCGAGGGTAAAGTCATTGGATTCGATAGTTTTTCCTCTTTGGGAGAAAAGCCCTTCCCAAATTTTGTCAAGCAATTAAAGCGGAAGTTTAAGGCGATGTGTAAAGAAATTGAGGAGGAATTTCAAATCTTAGGAATTGGAGTGGGGGCACCGAACGCCAATTATTATTCTGGTAACATGGAAAACCCGGTTAACTTCGATTGGGGAGATACGGTTCCATTGGTAGCTTCTGTAGAAAAGGCATTGGGTTACAAAAGTTTAATCACCAATGATGCTAACTTATTCGCATTAGGGGAGATGGAATACGGTATGGCAAAAGGAATGAAGAATTTTATCGTTATGACCTTGGGGACAGGTTTTGGGAGTGGGATAGTAGTAGATGGAAAATTGGTGTTTGGGCATGATGGCATGGCAGGAGAGATGGGGCATGTGAATGTGAATCCGAATGGACGCTTGTGTAATTGTGGCTTGAAAGGTTGTTTGGAAACCTATGCCTCTGTTACTGGTATCAAGCGAACGGTTTTTAAACTGATGGCAGATTTGCAGATAGCTAGTTCTTTGAGAGAATATAGCTATCAAGATTTAACGGGTTTGATGATTGCGGAAGCGGCTTTGGAAGGCGACCCGATTGCTTGTCGTGCCTTTGAATATACAGGCGAAATATTGGGTACAAAAATAGCAGATGCCGCCGCTTATTTTAGCCCCGAAGCGTTTATTTTAGGAGGAGGCTTAGCCAAAGCAGGAGACTTATTACTAAAACCTACCGTCAAAAGCATGAATAAACGACTGTTCAAAGCCTACAAAGGAAAAATGAAAGTAGTGATTTCTGGGACAGGGTCGAAGTATGATGGGGTGTTGGGGGCAGCGGCTTTGGCTTGGCAGCATTTTGGGTAGGGTTAACCACACTAGCACACATTAGTTTATTCACATCAGTACACATACAGTAACCGAGTTGATTCAGCTAATGTGAACTTATGTGAATAAACTTATGTGCCCTTATGTGGTTATAAAAATCACATAATGGAAAGATTATTTTTGTTTATAATTGTTTTTTTATTTCTTTTTTATAGTTGTAATCCAACGCTTACATCTTCTTTTCTCTCCAATTCAGATATTTCCTACCAAGAAGCAAGACCCCAATCATTTGATAAGAAAAGTAATCACCGAGACCCACTAGCCTATGTACCAGATACCAACCAATTAGAAGCGTTTCCTGTTCGGCATATTCGGGTGAATGTCCATTTTGTGAATAGTGCAGATAGTAGTAAGAATTTTAATGGCAAGGAAGCCATAACTTTTGCAAAAGTATTTGTGAAAACAGCGAATGATAAATTGCCCCGAAAAGTAAAACCCTGGTTAGGGGATGATTTGCCAGGACTTCCAAAAAGATATAAATACATTTTAACACCTTGTAGTGCTGACCCCAATGATATTGGTGTGTATTGCCACTACGATGAGGAACAATATGCCTATGTCAATAAAGGCCGCAATAGAAATTTAGCCAGTAGATCAGTGATTAAGAGATATGGTCTTTTAAAAGATACGGTATTGAATATTTTTTTGATGCCCCACCATCCTGATAGTGTAAAATCTAAAACCTACAAACCGCATCAAGCGGGTATTGCTTTAGGATCGGATATAAAAATTTCAGGTGTTTTCAATAAAGATAAAGCCAAACCCTGGTCTTTTGCGGGGGTGTTGAATCATGAGATTGGGCATGTGCTAGGACTCAGTCATTCTTGGACCCATGATGGCTGCGATGATACACCTATTCACCCCAATTGCTGGAATAAATCCAAGAAGCCACCTTGTGATACAAAAGCCTCTAACAATGTGATGTCTTATAACGCCCAACAAAATTCTTGGACACCCTGCCAGATAGGAACGGTTCATCGAAATTTTGCAAACCTACGCTCTCGCCAACGCAAATTATTGATTCGTAATTGGTGTGAATTGGATGAACGAAAAACGATCTATATACGTAACGCTACCCATTGGCAAGGTGCAAAAGATTTGATAAGTCATATTGTTATTATGGATGGTGGTGTACTAGAAATAGATAATCGCATTTCTCTACCTAAAGGAGCTAAAATAACGGTCTATCCGAATGGTCAGTTGAAATTGAATAGTACTGCCAGATTGCATAATGATTGTGGAGAAGAGTGGGAAGGGATTGAGGTGTTATCAGATGGTGGACGGAGAGGGCAGGTGATAGTTGTTGGAAATCCGAAAGTGGAAAATGTTCAGCATGAGGTACCCTCAAGTAAGGTAGATCGTTAAGTAAAGGCTTATGATAATTGTTTCATTGAGGATTTAGCAGCAAGTATGAGCTTTTCAACTTCTTCTAACTCTTGCTTTATTTCTTTTCTATCCTCTTTACTAAATTCAGAAAAGTCTATGTCACCTAATTTTTCAAATGAAGATTTGAGTATAGCTTGACTTTCTTCAATATTACTATTTTCCATAATTTTTTGAATTTTATACTAATTTACTCGTTTTTATCAAGACTTTCCAACTTTTCTTTCAATTCTCTAATCTTATCAAGAGCATAATTAAGCTGGGCTTCATAAGTTTCTTCTCCTCCTAATCTAATGATATTAGCTTGGTTGTTTATAAGAAATCGAATTGTTCGTTTTATTCTTTGGATTTCCGCTTTGATTTCCGCTTTGGTCATATAGTGTGTTTTATAGTGTAAAAATAGTAATATGAAATGGTTTGTAAGCATTATTTCACTATTTTTGTTTCCTATAGATTCCTTGAAATGAGGGGTAAGTGTCATTAGTCAGGAGTCAAAATATTTCGTTATTTAAGATTAAATCTTGGATATACGAACCCCCTCTGACTCCTGACCCCTGACTCTTGACTCCTTCAAAAAAACAAAAATGTTAAACCTTTCCGTAATTTTAGAAGATAGTGCAAGACGGTATCCTACTAAAGACGCTTTCACTTTCATGGATACCACACTCAATTATGCTCAAATAAATGGAGCTGCCAATCAAATAGCAAATGGCCTAAAAGCCAAAGGCATTCAGCCTGGCGATAAAGTGGCCTTGAGTTGTTTTAACTTACCTTATTTCCCGATTATTTATTTCGGTATTTTAAAAGCAGGAGCAACCGTTGTGCCATTGAGTGTATTATTAAAAACAGAAGAAATTGCGTATCATTTGCAGGATAGTGATGCCAAAGCTTATTTCTGTTTTATCGGTTCGGATGAATTGCCGATGGGGAAGATGGGACTAGCAGGTTTCCAGCAAGCACCACTTTGTGAGCAATTTTATATGATTATGCCGAAGCCCGAAATGCCTGCCCCTATGGAAGGAGTAGCGACAATGGGTAGCCTGATGGCAGGGCAATCGCCTGTCTGCGAGACCGTACGGACGAGTGCAGAAGATACAGCCGTTATCATTTATACTTCTGGTACAACAGGACGACCTAAAGGGGCAGAATTAACGCACTCTAATTTGATGTTGAATGCTGTTTTAGCAGCAGATTTAGGGACGGTAACCTCAGACGATAAGACGTTAATTGTCTTACCATTATTCCACATTTTTGCGATGACCTGCTTGATGAATGCAGGCATATATAGAGGTGCTAGTAGTGTGCTATTACCAAGATTTGATGCAGAAGCTGTTTTTGGATTAATGCAAAAACACAGTCTTACGATTTTTGCAGGCGTACCAACTATGTATTGGGGCTTGGTGAATTATAAAGATCCGAAATTTGATTATGATTTAATTTCTAAGAATCTAAGAATAGCCATGTCAGGTGGGGCAGCTTTACCTGTTCAAGTATTAAAGGATTTTGAAGCTAGATTTAATGTACCGATCATGGAAGGTTATGGGATGTCAGAAGGTTCGCCAGTCGTTACATTTAATCACCTGAATGATAAGCGAATCCCAGGAAGTATTGGTAAACCTGTATGGGGAGTAGAAGTAATGGTAGCTGACGAGAATGATAACGAAGTACCCGTAGGAGAAAAAGGACAAATTTTATATAGAGGTCATAATGTAATGAAAGGTTATTACAAACGACCAGAAGTAAATAAAGAAGTATTGAAAGGCGGTTGGTTACATTCAGGCGATGTGGCGATCAAAGATGAGGAAGGATTCTTTTACATTGTAGATAGAACCAAGGATATGATTATCAGAGGAGGACTAAATGTCTATCCAAGAGAGGTAGAAGAAACTATGATAAAGCACGATGCTATATCCCTAGTAGCGGTAACAGGTATTCCAGATGATAAAATGGGAGAAGAAATCAAAGCCTATGTGGTTTTAGCAGATGGGAAATCGGCTACTACGGAAGAGATCATGGCATGGACAAAAGAAAATATTGCCGCCTATAAATACCCTAGACAAATAGAATTTTTGGATGCCTTACCGATGAGTGCCACTGGTAAAATCTTGAAAAAAGAATTACGCAGAATGGAAGCAGAGCGAATGGTAGAAGCACAAGATTTAAAAAAGATTGAAGGAGTAGGACCTAAAATTGAAGAAGCATTAAATGCGGCTGGTATTAAAAATTACGGTCAACTAGCCGCCTCTGATGCAGCGAAAGTCAAAGATATTTTAGCAGCGGCTGGAATAGGTTCACACGATCCAACCACTTGGCCAGAGCAAGCCCAAATGGCTGCTGAAGGCAAATGGGATCAGTTGAAGAAATGGCAAGATGTGTTGGATGGAGGGAAAGTCGTTTAATTAATTGAGAATTGAAAATGGAGAATTGAGAATTACATGCATCATGCTAGAATTCTCAATTTTCCACGCTCAATTCTTAATTAACTTCCAAGCGTATCGTTCATCTCGCCAATCTACCAATTCCACTTTTCCCAATCCTTTTTCATATAAAAACCAATCTTGTAAGATTTGTCTCATGCCCGTGTGCTGCACTAAAAATTGTTGATAGTTGGTGCTTTGGATGAGTCGTAAGGAGGTGTCTATAGGGGTGGCTAAAATGATGGGTCTCGTAGTGCCTTGTTCCGAAAGGACTAAAGTAGCGATGGGTTGTACGGCAATCTGGTCTTCCAAAGAAAGCCTAGGAGCAAGGATTACAACCTCTACACCAGATGGATTTTGAGTCCTTCCGTAATTAGCAGGGTAGGGGAGAAAAGAATGAACAGAGGAAGCACCAGCAGGTTGCTGAATGGTCGTTAGAAAAGCTTTTTCATTTTTAACATCCTCTGCGGCAACCGTATGTTTAATGGATTTGTTCTCTTGTTGACAGCTCAATGAAAATAGCGCTATCATCCATAAAAAGATCAGGTATTGGGTGCTTTTAATTGGCATAGTATTTCAATCCTTATATAGTTGACTACACTGTAACAGAAATTAGTTGATGTTTTGTCTCGCTGCCTACGGCAGCTCGACAGAGGGGTTTTAGCCGCCGAGCAAAACCAAATAAAACTTTTGTTACAGTGTATTGACCTTATAAAAACCAAAAGTAATATTTAATCCCCTAATCAACAATTATGAGTGCATCCGCAGTAATGCCCTATTTTATTAAACCATCTGTTAATTTAGAAGCAGCCGACAAGCAAGCAGCTTATGAGGAAGCAGTAGTTGCCATTAATGCCAATTTGGAGAGTGAAACGAATAACATCCTAAAGATGGCGACGATCAATTGTATTCTGAAAACCTTTTTGCCCTATTACTATTGGGTGGGCTTCTATATGGTACAAAACGAACGATTGGAGGTGGGGCCTTATCAGGGGACTTTAGGTTGTTTACATATTGATTTTTCAAGAGGGGTTTGTGGGCGAGCAGCTAGAGAAGAAAAAACGCAGATAGTACCCGATTGCCATGCTTTGGTGCAAGGCGCAGAACATATTGCTTGTGATCCTAATTCTCAGTCGGAGATTGTGGTACCAGTTTTTGGGCCGCAGGGACAATTGATCGCTGTTTTTGACGTGGATAGTACTTTGAAAAATTCTTTTGACGAAATAGATCAGAAGTTCTTGGAAGCCATGTTAGACCAACATTTTACACTTGTATAAGTTACTATCTTACCTCCCTAAAGTCTAAATGATTGCAAAGCTAAGAAATTGAATTTTTGAATATTAAATTTAACCTAATGTAAGCAACTTATTTTCCCCAAATAGGTTATTATAGGGCACACAAATTAACTACTATGAATGGTTTTAAAGAATTAGAGGAAAAGACCCTAGATGACCACCCCCTGCCAGTCGGCATTAAATCCAATGTGCAAAATCAGTTAATGGGAATGCGAACCTCTGTCAATATTATCGAGGTCTATTTAAATCGCATTGTTGATATGTTAACGGGGCTATTTGGCGGAGAAACAAATACCACCGCAAATACCCATATGCTCACCTTATTCGTTCCTGCACCAGGCGTTCAGATAGATGAAGTGGACTTTTTAGCCAAATTGACAAAGGCATTTGGATTGATTAATCTGCCTAAAATCTTATGGGTCTTACCTGTCGATAACGGCGTAGAAGTTTCCTTTAAATTACCCTCGCAAGATGCCGCAAAAATCACAAAAAGTATAAGTAGAAGAAAGTTAGCGGAATTGCAATTTGAACTTAGATAGTATTATAGAATCCTTCGTATCAAATTTAGTAGGATAGATCCTACAATACTAAGGACAATCATGGTAGTAATGGGAAAGTAAACCCTTGTATTTTCCTTTTCAATTTTTATATCTCCTGGCAGGTTCCCAATCCATTTCAATTTATCTCCAAATAAATAGAAAAATATACCTATGGCGACGGTCGCTAGACCAGCTATAATGATTAGTTTGGCGGTGTTTTGATTCATTTTTGAAGCTTAATCAACTTTGAAAGGGTCGTCCTCTAGTCCTAGAAATGATTGCCAATCAGCACCATACCGTTTTTTCAAAATATAAAGACTATGGTTTTCTATTTCTTTTAAGGCGGAATTATCCTCTTCTAAGGCATTATATTTTTCAAAAAAACGGCCTAAAAGACTACAATGACAGTGTTCCTTTCCCATGATACAATTATCAATAGGCGCAGAGTGTTCGCATAGGGAAAAGGTGGAAAACCCATTTTTGTAGGTAGGTACTTTCTGATTAAATCGTTCTCGAATAACTTTATATTGTATTCTTTCAGGAAGAATTCGCTGAAACACCACTTGACACTGGTAAGCTGCTAGTAAATTTTTGAGGCTTTTGACTAGGCTATGTATTTGTTCATCTGAAAGAGAGGATTCTGAGGGAAGTTGCTTTTTCTTGATGCCGCACCAATCTTCCAATAAGATATAAGAATTAGAAGGCTGTCGGTTAATAGTTTTAGAACCATTTGCAGGAGGAAGCGCACCACCTTGAAACAAAGAGGGAGGAGGAATATGCTCAGTGGCTGCGGTTATTTCTGCCAATAACTGATTGAATGGCCCAGGTTCTTTCATTTCTCGTTTAGGACAAGGGAAAAATTGTAGTAATCGTCATTAGTCATCAATGGGTATTAGCAAATGACCAATGACTCGTTTTATTATTAGGAATTTTCATTAATTTGTTTCTCTAATACCCTAATTCGTTGCTCTAATTTTGGTAATTGCTTGAAAACGGTGTAGGCTTTTAAGTAATCTCGATAACCTATCGCAGGATAACCAAATACAGAAGTGCCTTTCTCCAATATAGATCCTGCCACGCCACTTTGCGCTTGCACCTTTACGCCGTCTGCAATTTGGACATGCCCTACGAAGCCTGCTTGCCCTCCAATTTGGCAATAATTACCAATCTTAGCACTGCCTGCAATGCCTGCTTGCGCAGCAATCACGCATTGGCTGCCTACTTCCACATTATGTGCAACCTGTATTAGATTATCTAGCTTGGACCCCTCTTTAATGAGCGTGGTATTGGTAGTAGCCCGATCAATTACCGTATTCGCACCAATTTCTACGTCTTTCTCTATAATAACCGTTCCTACTTGTGGTATTTTGCTATAAGTGCCATCAGGCATAGGGGCGAAACCGAAACCATCGCTACCAATCACCGCATTCGCGTGTATTATACAACGCTTCCCTACTTGGCAATAGTGATAAATTTTAACGCCGGGATATAGAATGCTATTATTCCCAATCTTAACATGCGCTCCAATATAGACCTGTGGATAAATAATGCAGTTTTTGCCAATCTTTGCTCCTTCATGGATATATACCAAATCACCAATTTGGCAATTTTTTCCAATCTTTGCGGTGGGGTGAATAGAAGTATGATGACCCACTCCTTTTTGAGGAGGAAAGGTTTGCTCAAATAATCCTAATACCTTTGCAAAGCTGCTATACGCATCGGCTACCCGAATCAACGTAGCCGCACAAGATTGTTTGGGCGTAAAGGAATGAGCTACTAATATCGCAGAGGCTTTGGTGGAGTACACATATTTCTCATATTTGGAATTCGCTAAGAAGGTAATATCCCCTTTTTTAGCAGTATCAATATTACTGGGGGCTAGTATAGGAATTTTTTTATTGCCTTCAATCGTACCGTTTACTAGTCTTGCAATCGTTTTTATTGGTATAGTCATTACCTTATTTATCATTGAAAAGGTATTGTGATTTGATGGTGCTTCGGTAGTATGGTTGAGTTTTTATTATCAAGAATAGGTTAAAAGCCAATAAGATTTTTGTAAAAGTAGGCTCTACCATAATACCGCAAAACCAAAATACCAATAACCATTATTTAAATTCTAATTCCCTCTTATTGAAAGAGCGCTACCACAAATTTTGTCAGCAAAATAAAGATTTGCCCATCTTTTTCCAAGATTGGTACTTAGATGCGACCTGCATAGAAGGAACCTGGGACGTAGCAATTGTCGAAAAAGGGCACCAACCAGCAGGCGTCTTACCCTATTATTTAAAAAAGAAAGGTCCATTTCAATATATTACAATGCCTCCATTGACCAAAATGATGGGTCCATTTGTAACGGCCTCCTTTCGTAAAGAGCCCAAGTTTACGAATATTTGTAAAGACCTCATTAAACAATTGCCAGCGGTAGATTATTTTGAGCAAACCTGTGCTTATGAAATCACAAATTGGTTGCCGTTTTATTGGAATGCCTTCCAGCAAACTACTCGGTACTCTTTTTTACTCGATCTAGAAGATTTGGAAAAAGTATATGCAGGATTTGCTAGCAACTACCGAAACAACAAGATGAAAAAGGCAAAAGCAACGGTGAAGATAGTAAGAGACTTGCCGCTAGAAGCCTTTTATAGGGTCAATAAATTGAGCTTTGATAGACAAAACATAGCAGTTCCTTACTCCCTAGCATTCGTAAAGCAATTGGATAAAGTACTACAAGAGCACCAATCTAGGACAATCTTTTTTGCGGTGGACAAACAGGAACAAATCCATTCAGTAGCTTATGTGATATGGGATAATCAACGAGCTTATTATTTAATGGCAGGAGACAACCCAGATTTAAGAGGTAGTGGGGCGAGTATATTATTGGTATGGGAAATCATCCAGTTTGTACGGCACGAACTAGGATTGAAAGAGTTTGATTTTCAAGGAAGCATGATACAAGGTATTGAACGGGTGAGGCGTCAATTTGGAGCGCAGCAAGTACCCTATTTTCTTATTCAAAGGAGAGACTCTAAATTATTTAATTGGTTTTCTAGTTGGAAAGGAAGATTAAGAAGATGATTTAGCAGGAACTGGAGTGTTATTGTTTTTTTTTGTTAAAGCGATAGATAAATACTGCACAGCTTCTTTAACGGTATGTATATCTTCTGCCTCCGTGAAGGGAATATCTAGATGAAATCTCATTTCAAATTCCATTACCATTTCTGCAAAATCGAGGGAATCTAAGCCCAAATCCTTTTGGAAGGAAGCTTTATCTGTAATTGCTTTGGTAGGTATGCCCATTTTTATGAGCACAGCAGTTACCTCACGCTTAATGTCAGTTTGCGTCATATGTTGTTGTTAAAATGCAGTTGTAGAAGGTGCAAACCTTCTGCTAATTTGGACTTCCATTCGGATACTTCCAAAGAGAAGTCCCTAGTTTTGATCCAAATATATAACGCAAAAATAGATTATTTATTTGGACAAAGTAGCGGAAGTTGTATAATTAATAAAGTTTGATTTGTTAATAAAATAGCATCTTTGGTGGCAATATTGACTGAGCTATAAGCGTGTAGTCAGGCCTGTTTGAGTTTGTATTTTATAGCCCAAGAAGGAATACTAGTTTTGCGAGGAGTAAATTTGCCCTTTTGGCAGATGGTTTTGAAAACATAATTACTTTTTCCTTTACAAGCGTCTTGTTCTTGAATGGATAAAAGTTGGAAGGAGTTATTAAGAGGATTTTGGGAAAGTTCTACTTTTAATTCTTCAATCGTCTTTCTCATGCCGTAAGTGGGTTTGGATAATAGGATATAATGTTCTCAAACAAATATAAATAAAAAAATATATATAGTCAACTGAATTTTCTAGGATGGTGGCTTCTTGGTGTTTTGGCATTAAGGCTCATAGCCTAGAAACGATACAATTGCTATCCAAAAACGCCAAAGTGCCATAACGCAACAACGCCAAAGCACCATAACGCCTAATCAACATGCAACTAATTGACTTCTCCAATACAACAGATATTCTCTATTTTACGCTTTCCCTTTGCATCATCGTTTTTCTAAGATATGTCTTGGTCTCAGGACTTTTCTATGTTTTGTTTTATGTGTTTTTTAGAAAACAATATTGGCATCGAAAGATTAGTACTAAACTGAGAACACCAGGACAGCATTGGAGAGAGATTAAATGGTCGGGGATTACGGCTATTATTTTTGCACTTTCTGGTGTAGGATTGGTGGCTTTGTGGCAAGCAGGCTATACCCAAATTTATATGGATGATACCTACAGTTGGTGGGTGTCGATTATAGGTTTGTTCTTAGCATTGTTTATCCATGAGACTTACTACTATTGGTTGCATCGGTGGATGCACCGTCCTAACATTTATAGATGGATTCATAAAATTCACCATGATAGTATTGTCACCTCTCCGTGGACTTCTTTTTCTTTTCACCCCTTGGAATCTATTTTACAAGCGATTGTAGTTCCCATTATTGTTCTACTGATTCCCCTCCATATTGGAGCGGTTCTTCTACTTTTAATCATTATGACTATTTCTGCAACGATAAATCACTTGGATATTGAAATCTATCCCCAACATTTTGAGCGACATTGGCTAGGAAAATGGATCATTGGGGCCACCCACCATAGTCTACATCATGCAAAATTCATGGAGAATTATGGATTATACTTCACCTTTTGGGATAAATGGATGGAGACGGAGAGTCCTGAATTCGAGGCGTTATTTAGAGAAAAGACGGAGAGTTCTTGATATTGTTCCATTGCTTCATTGCTCCATTGCTCCATTGACCTATTGTTCCATTGACCTATTGCTCCATTGACCTATTGTTCCATTGACCTATTGTTCCATTGACCTATTGCTCCATTGACCTATTGTTCCATTGACCTATTGCTCCATTGACCTATTGTTCCATTGACCTATTGTTGAGTTCACTCTAAAAAGTCTGTTTTAATGAAAAATCGAAATAATTACATTAAATATTTTTTTGTAAAGTTTTGATTTTTAGCAAAGTATAGATATGCCAAATTTTAAAAATTTGGCATATCTCGCTCAAAATGACTTTTTAGAGTAGGCTCATTGTTC
>CALJIQ010000334.1 GCA_937973995.1 uncultured Saprospiraceae bacterium | reverse complement strand
ACTCGGTATAGAAGCCGCTCTTCAGCTAAAACCCAAACCTGATAGCATTCTGGTCTTAACCGATGGATTTACACCGTATCCGCAAAAACTATATTCTACGCCCGTTCTTTTTGGTATCTTAAAAGCCAAGAATCGGTTCAGCAAACGTCCGCCTAACCCACCTTGGCGAGATGATTTGGTCATTTTGATTGATGTGGTGAAGAAATGATGAATGATGAATGATAAATTGCGTGATTCATCATTCATCATTCATCATTCATTTCCTCGGTTTATCCGTCACCTTCAAAGTAATCGTAGCAGTCATCACTTCTACCCCATCCGTATTTTTAACAGATATAAAGCAAGGTACTTCACTTTCTTCCCAATTGGTATTTGCCATTTGGCAAGTAGCAGTCATATCCGTCGTTGCTTTTTTTAGGTAATTGACTTGCATACCCATAGGAATCCAACGTCTATGAGAAGGGATGCAACTTTCTACCGCCATTCCCATTGCCAATTCACAAATATTACAAAGCGCAATCGCATGAACCGTCCCTATGTGGTTTAAAATAGCTTTTCGTTTAGGCATAAAGACTTGACTAAACCCGGGTTGTATATCTTCAATTATGGGTTTAATCGTCGTGAAGTATCGAGCTTGTCTAGCCACCATCATTGAAAACAGTCGCTTACCGAAAGGATACCCCTTTGCCTTATTGAAAGATTTTAGTACCGCATTCATTGAAAATGATTTTTGACAAAGGTACTAGTCTCGGTCACAAATAATAACTATACATAAGTAGATTATTCCAACCTGTATAAACAAATTCTATATATTTATTATCAGAACAACAGAATAAAAGCATAAATTACAACTGATAATTGATCATTCTTTCAATCAAAAAGAAAATAGAACTCATGTTATCAGAATTAATCAATGATCCGAACACTGGCAAGTATGCCGTCTTAATCACCTTACTCTTTTTTGGCGCAATTGAAACCTTTGGCGGACATTTCAAAGGTACCAAACGGACGGTACACGATTGGCTACTAGAATTTGGTGGTTTTGTGGTACTAGGCCTATGTAGTGCATTTGGTTTATTCAGTGTCATCTACTTAGGTAAATTGTTATTACCGGATGCCTATTATTCACTAGCAGGATTGTCGCTGTGGTTAGCAGTGCCTTTGTATATGTTCACCGACGATATCTGCCAATATTGGTACCATCGTTCGGCTCACGAATACGATTTTTTATGGAAGCATCATCGACCGCATCATGCCGCTGAAGAAATGGGCGTCATGGTTGCTTTCAGAAATTCCTTCCTTTATTTTCTAATGTTACCGAATGTATGGATCGCTGCTGTTTTTACCTTTCTAGGAATGATCCCTGCTACGGTGATTGGACTAATTGTAAAACAACTAGTCGTAGCTAGTTCCCATAGTACGTTTAAGTGGGATGAGTATATTTATAAAATAAAATTTTTAAGTCCAGTCATGTGGGTAATTGAACGGATATTCGTGACTCCTGCGTTCCACTACGCGCACCATGGAAAATCCAAAGCGGATAATATTAGTGATCCAAATGGCAATTTTGGTAATGCCTTTACCATTTGGGATCAGTTATTTGGTACGGCAACTTTTACTCGAAAATTCCCAACGGAATTAGGTTTAATGGACGATCCAAAAGATAGTTGGTCTTCTCATCTATTTTATCCATTCATAAAATCTAATAAAGCAGGAAGTGAAATTTCTAAAGGCTATAAAAAAGAATCTACTGCTACTTTAGAGGCGATGACCGTCGAGTTGGAAGCAGGCACGCATCTATGGTGTCAATGTGGGTTCAGTAAAAATGCGCCCTTTTGCGACGGATCGCATCATGGCACAAAAATAAAACCCCTTGCCTTTGAGGTGAAGAAAAAACGGAAAGTGAAGTTATGTAATTGCAAACATACCAAGACGGGTCCATTTTGTGATAATACCCACTTGGAGTTGAAAGGGACCGCGGACCTACCGCTTCCGATGCCTACTCCTTCTAAAACCTCTAAAAAGAAAGAAGTTGTTTAGTGTGTTTTTTTGCCTCGAATAAATTTCTGACGAAATTAAATATTGAACGCGCATTTAAAATTTAACTAAAGTGTAATTACCTAATTGACAAACTACTACCTCTTCGAAAAATAACCCTCCCCTAACCCTTTTGCTAAGCTCTTTTTACCTCTAGGTAAAAGCAAACGCTAATCTTAAAATGGAGGGGAATTCCTCCTCGAAAAAGGAATCCTTTTATCGAGGGGATACTCCCCCTCTTCGTAAGAGGGGGTTGGGGGGAGTTCATTATTTGAAGAGATTTAGCCTCTTACATATGAGTTAAATTTTTCATTCTGCATATGCGGCGAAAGCCAACAAGTATACAACTTAAACCTACACTCTTCGCAACCAAATATTTTGTATCAACACCTACCGTCTACCGTCAAGTGAAACGACCGTCTACCGTCAACCGAATAAAGCCCACCCAATGTTTATCCATTTCATTTGAATTATTAAGTGCTTATTTAGTACATTTAGGATTGAAAGTATAAAAAGCACAACTATGAAAAAAGCAATACCCACTTTTATTTATCTCCTATTAACACTAGGAATAATCGCCCAATCCAACACTTACCAAAACCTAAAATATCGCTTTATAGGTCCAGCTGGAAATAGAGCCATTTCGGTAGTCGGAGAACCGGGCAATCCCTTAGTGATGTATGTAGGTGCTGCATCGGGAGGGCTATTTAAAACCGAAGATGGAGGTACGAATTGGAAGCCTATTTTTGATAAGCAAGACGTGTCTTCTGTCAGTGCCTTGGCGATGTCGCCGAGTAATCCTAAGCAAATTTGGGCAGGAACGGGAGAGACCTTTTTAATCCGTCCCGCCCATGCCATTGGGGATGGCATTTATAAATCAACCGATGCCGGAAAGACTTGGAAAAATATGGGATTAGGAGATACTTATCGAATTGCCAGAATTGTGGTACATCCCTATAATCAGGATATTGTTTATGTAGCAGCGATGGGACATTCTTTTGGTCCACAGAAGGAAAGAGGCATTTATAAAACAGTAGATGGAGGCAAGACTTGGAAGCAGATATTGTTTATAGATGAACATACGGGAGGGGCAGATATAGCTATTAATCCAGAAAATCCAGATGAATTATTAGCTGCTACTTGGCAGTTGCATATTAATACTTGGGGATTGAATAGTGGGGGTCCTGGCAGTGGAGTATTTCATTCTACAGATGGCGGCAAGACTTGGAAACCCATGTATGAAAATGGATTACCTGGAGGCAAAGAAAATCCCAATGTTGGCAAAGTAGCCATCGCCATTTCCCCAAGTCATACCAATATTTTTTATGCCTTGATGGAACAAGACCACACTTCTCTTTATCGAAGTGATGATAGTGGTAAAACTTGGAAGAAGCAAAGCACCAATCATACCATGGCAGAACGTGCGCCTTACTATACTCGTATTGGGGTGGACATCGAAAAGCCAGATTGGATTTATTTTTTAAGTGTGCGATTTGCCATGTCCAAAGATGGTGGAAAGACGTTACTTGCCCGCCCACCTAGAGGTGGCGGCGACACCCATGATATTTGGATGGACCCAAAAAATCCAGATCGTTTTATGGTAGCGGATGATGCTGGGGCGACTTTTACTTTGAATAGAGGAAAAACGTTCAAACGAGTTACCTTACCGATTGCACAAATGTATCATGTCGCTGTGGATAACCAAATTCCTTATAATGTCTATGGCAATCGCCAAGATGGCTACTCCTACCGAGGCCCTTCCAATAGTCGAAGTAGAGGCATTCCGCTAGGTGCTTGGCAATATGTGGGAGGCTGTGAATGTGGCTTTGCCCAACCTGACCCCGTAGATAATAATATCATTTGGTCTGGTTGTTACGATGGGGGATTACAGATATATGATGAGAAAAGTAAACAGATAAGAGATGTGCGCGTGTTCCCAGAAGCAGGTTATGGCTGGGCACCCAAGGATATGAAATATCGGTGGCACTGGAACTTCCCTCTGAACATTTCTCCACACGATCACAACAAGGTATATGTAGGTAGTCAGTATGTGCATATGACTACTTCCAAAGGTCAAAATTGGGAGGAG
>CALJIQ010000333.1 GCA_937973995.1 uncultured Saprospiraceae bacterium | reverse complement strand
TCTAATTTTTTTTCAAAATATCCACAATCTCTTTTCGACCATCGCCAAAAGACTCCGCATACTCCAAAGGCGTTTGCCCATTCTTATTTTTAGAAGCTATATCTGCCCCTTCCATCATTAATCCATTCATCCAATCTTGACGATTATATTTAATCGCCCATTCTATTAGGGACTTGCCTTCTACCACTTGATTCAAATCTATTTCATGTTTGGCATATAGTGGTAATAAACCAATAGACCCTTTTTCCATACCTTTTAACAAGGGAGAAGTGCCTTCTTTACCACCAAAATTCGGATCAGCACCTGCCGCTAGTAAGACGTCCAATATCTTAGGTTGGTTATAAGCTAAGAACTGCGCACTCAGTAATTGCTTCTTATTATTTAAAGCTTTTTTGAGTGCCTCTGGATCGCTCTTTTGTATTATGAACTTCACTAAATTCAAGGACTTCATGCTGACTGCTAAGGACAAAGGAGAATGCTCTTTTTTAGGAGAAACAGCTAATACATCCGCCCCCTTATCAATCAGCGCTCCCGTAGCATTGGCATGTTTGTGTTCTATTGCTGCTAGTAAAGGCGTGATGCCATTTTTATCTGCCTTATTAATTTCTGTAGGTTTGATTTGCGTCAATAAAGCAGCAATAGCCGCTTCATTATCTTTTTGAATCGCCATTACCAAAGCACCTGCCACACTACCTGCTTCCTTTACATACGGAATGGCATCTGCCGCTTTTTTAGTAGATGCTTTCTTTTTAGGCGTGGTTATTTTTTTAGTAGTCGTGGGTTTAGCAATTGGCTTAGGGGTTTTGGTTGTCTTTGTTGAGGTTGCTTTAGCAGGCGATGTTTTCTTAGTGATAGGCGCTTTTGCTGCGGGCTTTTTAGCTGCTGCTTCTTTTGCTTTCCGCTCAATAATCTCTTTAGCTTTTTGTGCTGCCCCTTTCATCTTTTTAGCAGCCTCTTCTGCTTTTTTAGCTAAGGCAATATTTTTGGCTGCCGTGGTTTTAGCACTTTCTGTTTCAGGTGAAGTATAGGTCTTTTTTGGTTTTGGAAGGGATTTAGGTTTCTTCTCTGGTTTAGTTGTAGCAGTGGTCGGATTGGTTAATAAATTCACCATGCTTTTGCTACCCATTTTCTTGGCAGCTTGCATCGGAGTAATCCCTTCCGCTATGGGCAAATTCGGGTTTCCGCCAGCCTCTAACAACATTTTCACAATAGGTTCATGTCCCCAAGTAACCGCCTTATAAAGTGCAGATTCTCCATCCATCCCCAGCAAATTAGGATCCGCTCCCCCTTGCAATAGATAGCCAATCATTTCTTCGTTTAGCTGATCTACTGCCATAGGCAAGGCTCTTCTTTCTATGCCATCTGTACGATTGGGATCTAGGCCTGCTTGCATCGCTCTTCTTACCTTTTCGGTATCGTTTTTATCTACGGCCCAAATCAAATCCATCACATCCATTGAAAAACGATCTGCAATGCTGCCGAAAAAGCTACCTAGTTTTTTACGAGTGCTTCCTTTATCTTTATTATAAAGCATAATTGATTTTTTTACAAAGATAAATTTCTTCTAGGAACAGGGATAGTACAAATTTTGTTTTAATGAAAAAAGTTACTAGATTGCTTATCTAATCTATTAGAAATATGCTGGATTACTCAAATGCTCAGGCTTCTTTGTTGGAATTGGTAAAACTCAGTCCACTCACTTTTGATAGAGCATTGTCTATTAAAGAATTCGCCCAATTAGCTGAACATTTCCCCAATGTTCAAATGGAGCGAGAAAAAAACGGAAAAGTAACGCTTATGTCTCCCGTAAAAAAAGGATCAGGTGGCAGAGAGAATATAGTCAATGGCTTTGTGACTATGTGGGCAGTAAACACTAAAAAAGGAGAAGCCTTTAGCCCTTCAACGGGCATCTTACTACCAGATGGAGCTGTAAAAAGTCCAGATTGTGCTTGGGTGTCTGATGAAAGATTGGCAAAATTGGATGAGGAAGCGGATGAAGATTTCTTAAAAGTAGTTCCTGATTTCATCGTAGAAATTCGCTCTTCTACAGACAGCCTAAAAAAAGTAAAAGCTAAAATGAAAGATATTTGGATGGCGAATGGAGTCAAACTTGGCTGGTTGATAGATCCCTATTCTGAAAAAGTTTGGATATATAGAAATGAAGAAGCACCAGAATTAATCAAAGGATTTAAAGGCAAAATATTGAGCGGAGAAGAGGTAATGCCTGGATTAGAATTACCTCTATCTAAGATTAAACGAGGGATCAGAAAGAAAAAATAATTATCCTTGCTGCTTCTTAGCCTTCAAATCTTTCAAAAACCGATCTAACTCCATTTCATCATAAAACAATACTTCCCTCGGTTTACTTCCTTCACTTGGCCCCACAATACCAAAGGCTTCCATTTGATCCATTATTCTTCCAGCTCGATTATAGCCCAATTTTAAACGACGTTGAATCATAGATGTAGAACCATGTTGATTGGAAACTACTAAACGGGCTGCATCTTGAAATAAATCATCCAATTCGGATAATTTGATTTGCCCAACCACCGCATGTTCTTCGTCATCTCCGTGATATTCTGGTAAGAAATGAGGCTCAGGATAACCTTGCTGCGCACCTATGTAATCAATCACTTTTTCTACTTCAGGGGTATCTACAAAAGCACATTGGAGGCGAATGGTATCCGCTCCAACTTTTAATAACATATCTCCTCGACCAACCAATTGCTCTGCCCCACTGCCGTCTATAATTGTCCTAGAGTCAATTTTAGAGGTTACTTTAAAAGCTAATCGAGCAGGGAAGTTGGCTTTGATAACCCCCGTAATAATATTTACAGAAGGTCGCTGAGTTGCTATAATCAAGTGAATACCTACTGCTCTTGCTAACTGAGCCAAACGACCAATAGGCAACTCCACCTCTTTACCAGCCGTCATAATTAAATCTGCAAATTCATCAATTACTAAAACGATAAACGGTAAAAAACGATGTCCTTTTTCAGGATTTAACGTTCGTTTTACAAACTTATCGTTGTATTCTTTGATGTTCCGAGCATGCGCTTTCTTCAAAAGGTTATATCTAGCATCCATCTC
>CALJIQ010000332.1 GCA_937973995.1 uncultured Saprospiraceae bacterium | reverse complement strand
ATCGACTACCAGATAACTGCTACAAAAGCTACAGAAAAAACAATGGGGGTTTCTATCCTAGATATTATTGCAACCCTGAGACACTTAGTGGGTAATCAACCATTTACTAATACTAAAGAAATGATTGCAGCAGATTTGAATCAATCTGGTACGGTAACTACGATGGATGTTGTCAATATGAGAAAGCTACTCTTAAATGAAGTAGAGTTTGACTATCCTACTTGGCGATTCATCCCCGCTCAAGCGATGGAGAACGAAGACATTCCTTTCCATGCGATGGAAGATTATTTACAGATTTCTTATTTTGAAAATGCAGCCGTAGGGTTAAATTTTCAGGCCATTAAAATGGGAGACGTTAGTGGTTCGAGCACAGGCTTACATCAGGCAGACGCTAGAAATCAAAAACAGCCATTGACGATACAGCTACCCGATCTAACTTTATCAGCAGGTCAAATAGTAGATATTCCATTAGTGCTTCCTAACATTACAGCCGTTAGTGGATTGCAGTTTAGCTTACAATTAGAAAATGTAGAAGTACTAGCGATTAAAGAAGGAAGCGTTTCCAAAGAACAGTTCTTTCAAATAGGAAACAGAGAACTTAAAGTACTGTGGGATGATTTTAGTGCTAACAATCATGGAAATGAGCACTTATTGACCTTAAAAGTGAAAGCAAACAAGGCAGGGAAAACAACTACTTTCCTAAGTATCCATCCAACTACCCTCAATCCAATAGCCGTTGATTATTCTAATAATAGTATCCCTGTTTCTTTATCATTTAAAGCCAACCATCAAACGATCTACAATAGTCCAAATCCCTTCCACGATCAAACTACCATTGTATATGAACTAGAGGAATCTCAATTGGTTAGCTTACAGGTATTTAATACAGAAGGAAAATTAGTTCTTAGCAAGACACACAGTGGACAGAAAGGGCAAAATCAAATCCTTTTAAGCAGAGAAATGCTAAATACAGCTGGCTTACTATTTTATGAACTAAAAACCTCCAACCAAGTATTTAGCAATAAAATGTTGATGAAATAGTAATTCTTCAATGATGATATTATAAAAAGTAATCAGTAAAATTATCAATCAGCTCACTCAAAGTGAGCTGATGAGTTGTTTTATCTGCACCCGATTTGTCATGCACTCATATCAAAAGGAATAATTTTCCAAAACATACAGCCTATTTACACTTTTCCCCTTTATTTTTTTACTCAAAGATCCTTTACGAAAAAGATACCCTCACCGCTATTCCAATCATCCTTCTACAAAAAAATCAATACAGAAAATAAAATTTTTTGTCCAACTATTTTTTGTTCTCGATTATTTTTACTTCTTTTGACCTATCAAGAATTAATAAACACTTAAAAATTACTTAAACCAACCTCAATACTAAAGAAATTTTTCCTACCCCAACCTCCTTTTGAATTCAATTTCATGCAAAACGAAAAGCATTTTTCTTCTCTTTGAGAAAATTGAAAATTCTCACTATTCAACGAAAATCAACCAACAAAACTCCTTCTGGTTCTACTAGAGGGAGTTTGTAGATTTTAAACTACCCTAATCGAAAAAATTGCACTATATTTAGTGTGATTTCGTCGGAACCCAGAAATTTCTGGCGAAATTATATTTTAAACGCAAAGGCGCAGAGACACAAAGTCCCATCCTTTGCGACTTCGCGTCTTTGCGTTTAGAGTATGTCTAAAATTTATTTCGAGTTAAAAATCAATAGTTTGTGGTTCTGGCAAAGAAAAAATTAGTGCGTTTAGCGGGCTAAGCAAGCTCATTTTTTCAAAGTCAGGTTCATAAAATATTGGTTTTCAGCCGATAGAAATTTAGACATACTCTTAGTTATTCTGTACCTGTTTCGCTTTTGTACTATTTACAATTAGTATTAAAAGAAAACAATAAATGAGTAAATGAAAATAATATCTTAGTTAACAATAGCTCACTTAAATATTAGGAATGGTTCAATAATAATTAACCTTCCTTACCAATTATCAATACGCTTACGAAAAATAAATAACTGTATGAATCTAAATCTTAAAGCAACTGACCAAAATACCTATGATGCCATAGTTATTGGTTCTGGAATTTCTGGCGGCTGGGCTGCAAAAGAATTAACCGAAAAGGGGTTAAAAACCTTAGTGTTAGAAAAAGGGCGAAACGTAAGGCATGTTCAGGATTATCCGACTATGCACATGAATGCGTATGATTTCCCTAATCGAGATGTGCTGCCACTAGCAGAAAGAAAAGATTATGAGAAACAAATGCGAACCGGATATACCATCAAAGAGCATTCGAAACATTGGTGGGTAAAGGATACCGAACACCCATACTCTGAGGTAAAACGGTTTGATTGGATTAGAGGCTATCATGTAGGAGGTCGTTCGCTTCTTTGGGGGAGACAAAGCTATCGTTGGAGCGATTTAGACTTTGAAGCCAATAAAAAAGAAGGCGTTGCTGTAGATTGGCCCATCCGATATTCGGATATTCAAGACTGGTACTCTTACGTAGAAGGATTTGCAGGAATCAATGGTCGAAAAGAAGGATTGGAACAATTGCCAGATGGTAATTTTTTACCACCTATGGACCTTAATTGTGTAGAGCAGCATGTGCGTGAGCGAGTTGCCGAAAAGTTTAATGACCGTATCCTTACGATTGGTCGTTCTGCGAATCTAACGGTCAATCATAAAGGAAGAGGGAAATGCCAATTCCGAAATAGGTGTATGAGAGGATGCCCGTATGGGGGTTATTTTAGTAGTAATGCTTCTACCCTACCAGCAGCGGAGGCGACTGGCAATATGACCCTAAGACCATTTTCTAATGTAACGGAACTTATTTACGATAAGGACACCAAAAAAGCTAGTGGTGTTCGGGTTCAAGATACAGAAACTAGAGAGATCATAGATTTCCACGCAAAAATAGTTTTCGTTTGTGCTTCTTGTATCCCTAGTACGCAAATATTAATGCAGTCTGCTAATGATATTTGGGAAGGCGGATTGGGCAGTTCTAGTGGAGAATTGGGACATAATATTATGGACCATCATTTTAGATTGGGCGCTAGAGGTAGGTATGATGGATTCAATGATATGTACTACAAAGGACGCCGTCCAAATGGTATTTACGTTCCCCGTTTTCAAAATCTAACTGGCCGACCAGACACCAAGAAAAAATATTTAAGAGGCTATGGCTATCAAGGAGGTGCTAGTCGATCCAATTGGCGAAGATTTGTCCGAGAGTTAAGCGTAGGACAACCTATCAAAGAATTAGCTCAAGAACCAGGACCGTGGACAATGGGTATGACCGGTTTTGGGGAATGCCTCCCTTATCATGAAAATAAGATGATGCTAAATCGAGAGGTGACAGATATATATGGTCAACCAACCATCACCTTTGATGCAGAATGGAAAGAAAACGAATGGGAAATGAGAAAGGATATGACGGTACAAGCAGCTGAAATTTTGGAAGCAGCAGGCTTCAAAGATGTGAATACCTATGATGCAAAAAGTTTCCCTGGATTAGGGATTCATGAAATGGGAACAGCAAGAATGGGACGCAATCCGAAAACTTCTGTTTTGAATGGCTGGAATCAAGTATGGGATGCCAAAAATGTTTTTGTAACGGATGGCGCCTGTATGACCTCTGCCGCCTGTGTCAATCCGTCCTTAACGTATATGGCGCTAACCGCACGAGCAGCTGACTATGCAGTAAAAGAATTGAATAAGCAGAATCTTTAAGATCGGTAGACGATTAGAGAGCGAAGAGTCGCGCTTCATTCAACATTCATTATTCAAAATTCATCATTAATCATGGATAGAAGAAAAGCAATTAAAACCAGTGGATTTTTATTAGGCGGAGCAGCTTTCTCTGCAATTAGTATCGCCCAATTAGCAAGTTGTCAAAGCAGTGCTGCTACGGAAGCACTTTCTTGGACACCTTCCTTTTTATCAACAGATCATGCTCAAGTATTGAGTAGAGTAGCTGATATTTTAATCCCTGAAACGGACACGCCTGGCGCCTTGTCCGCAGGAGTCCCCGAGTTTATAGATCAATGGATAAAAGGCAACTTGGATGAATCCACCCAACAGCAAATCAAGGCAGGCTTTAGCGGTTTCCTAGATCAGTGTACCTCTGCTATGGGGAAAAGCTTCTTGGACTGCTCTCCTGAGGAACAATTATCCTTTTTACAACAGGCTGAAAAAGCAGCTATGGACAGTGAAGAACCTTCTATATTAATGAATATGAAGGAACAGGTATATGAAACCTATTTTACTTCAAAAGTCGGCATGGAAGCTCTGGGATATGAGCCTATACCAGGTGAGTATGTAGCTTGTATGCCTTTGTCGGAAGTGACGGATTTTAGTGGGATGCGTTGAGGTTCTATTGTTCTATTGTTCTATTGTTCTATTGTTCTATTGTTCTATTGTTCTATTGTTCTATTGTTCTATTGTTCTATTGTCTCATAGTTCTATTGAAAATGAGAAATTCTTAGACAGAATTAATGAAACAGTGAAGAACTGATCAGATCACTTTGGAGTGATCAGATCAGACGTCTTGGTGCAATCAGATCACTCTAAGTGATCTGATTGATTGTTTCTTTTTTTATGTCCAAGAACTGACAATGCAGCAATAGGACAATGTGTCAATAGAACAATAGAACAATGAATCAATAAAAAACAAAACATGAAAAGACGAAAAGCACTTAGAAATTTAGCTTTAGGAGCGAGCGGAATTGCAGTAGGTAGTCAAGCTTGTTCCACGCCTATTGAGGCAGCTAAAGACCTAGTCTCCAATGAAAAAGAAATGGTAAAAGAACCTCCAATTACCTTTAAAGGAAATATCAAACACTCGGTATGTCGTTGGTGCTATCGGGATATTCCCACGGAGCAATTTATTGAAGGAGTTAAGGAAATTGGGGGGATCACCTCTGTTGAAATTACAGGCCCAGATGAATGGCCGATTTTAATAAAAAATGGTCTTACTGCTGCCGTAGGAACAGGTGCCCCAGCTAGTATTCCGGAAGGGTGGAATGATCCTAAGAATCATAAAAAAATGACTGCCCCCTATTTGAAGCTAATTGAACAAGCGGCAGATGCAGGTTTACCGAATGTCATTGTTTTTTCAGGTAATCGCAATGGCATGGATGATTTAGTGGGCATGGAAAATTGTGCGGTCGGCTTAGATTCAATAGTTAAACATGCAGAAAAACTAGGAGTTACCTTAGTCATGGAACTTTTGAATAGTAAGGTTAACCACAAAGATTATATGTGCGACAAAACTCCTTGGGGGGCACAATTGGTGGATAAAATAGGGTCTCCTAACTTTAAGTTGTTATACGATATTTACCATATGCAGATTATGGAAGGAGATGTCATTGCCACTATCCAAAAGTACAAAGACTATATAGCTCATTATCATACAGGAGGAGTACCAGGAAGAAATGAAATAGACGAAACGCAAGAATTATACTATCCTGCTATCATTAAAGCAATAGTAGATACTGGATACAAAGGCTATTTAGGGCAAGAATTTATTCCTACTTGGGATGATAAAATGGCGGCTTTAAAACATGGGGTAATGACCTGTGATGTCTGACTTTGGTCATAATAACCCTATCTACAATTAAGAAAAAATTAAATTTGACAAAATCTTACAAAAAAAGTAACCAATAATTCAAAAGATCGTTTAGTATTGCAAGAAATATATATTCAGCTTTTGGGAAATAAAGCGGTATTGGTTTAGCTGACCGATGCCGCTTTAGTTTTTTTAACCCCTTGCACTCACCACAAATCCTCGCCACAACACCACAATACCAAAAAACCACAACGCCATGTCCTACCAATCAGAAAAAGCTCGATTAAATATATCCTCCACTAATTGGTCATTGATTTGTGTGATCAAATCATCCTGAATATCTAGCAGGTTGGTGGTACTTTCATAGTCCACATAAAAGGAAAATTGTTGGGACCATTCTTGTTTTTTAGCATCCTCTTCTCTGTTATTTAAATATTCTACTTGAACGGCAATATCTAGCCTATTAAAGGCAGTGGTAGGTAACCCATCTCTTTCCGTAGGAGCTACAGAAGTCACTTGGTAGCGTGAAATATACCCGCTAAATTCTATATCTGGATCCGTCTCGGTAAAAGTCAATCGAGACTCTCGTAATACTTTATCGAGTAATGCCTGTGAGAAGTCATAACTTAAGGTAGGAACTACATTAGAGGCATTATTATCAAATTCTGCCACATAAAAGGTATTGACATTTGGCGGTATCCCTGTGCTCTTAAAAGTATAGCAGCTAGTCAGTACATAAAAAATAAAAAAAGGGCTAAGCAGGATATAATATTTCCTACTACAAAGCTTATGCACCCCTGACCCCTGACTCCCGACGCCTGACTCCTTTCTACAAATCATATTCCTTAATTTTACGGTAGAGCGTCCGTTCAGAAATCTCCAATTCACTAGCCGCATCTTTTCGGCGTCCCTTGTGTTTTTTTAATGCTTTTTTGATTAGCTCTTTTTCGTTTGCGGCTAAGCTCAGCGTTTCTTCTACTACCTCCATATTGTCATATAATGATCCTTCTTGATTGGAGCCTACTATTACAGGACGGATCAATCCATTATTATCAGCAGGGATGGTTTCTTGTTGACCGATGAAGTAGTCCTCTAAATTTCGTTCTTTACTTGGTTGGTTCTCATTTTGAAAAACCGTTGGATAAGAAGGAATTCCTGACGGAACATCTGGCATCAATAGATTATTTGATTTAACTAATTCTACTACCAATTTCTTTAGGTCTCCCACTTCTTTTCGCATTTCAAATAATATCTTGTACAGAATTTCTCTCTCACTAAAATCCCCATTAGAAGGACTACCAGTTCTTAAAGCTGGAAGATTGCGTTTCAACAAATGGGGCATAAAATCGACTAAATATTCTGCTGAAATTTCCTTTTCTTCTGTTAAGACAGAGAGTTGCTCCACTACATTTTTAAGTTCTCGAATATTTCCAGGCCAATCATAATTCTCTATCACCAATCTAGCGCGATCATCTAATCTGACAGGGGTGGATCTATATTTTTCTGAAAAATCGGACGAAAACTTTCTAAACAATAAGTAAATATCTTCCCGCCTTTCTTTTAGAGCAGGTACCCTAATCGGAACCGTATTCAATCGGTAATACAAATCTTCTCTGAAACGCCCACTTCTGATGCGCTCTTCTAGATTTACATTAGTGGCAGCGAGTACCCGCACATCTGTTCGTAAGGTCTTCGATGACCCCACTCGAATAAATTCTCCAGATTCCAATATCCTTAAAAGATAGGCTTGTGTTTCCAAGGGCATTTCCCCAATCTCATCTAAGAAAATAGTGCCTTTATCATAGGATTCAAAATACCCCTTACGCTCAGTCGCTGCCCCTGTAAAGGCTCCTTTTTCATGACCAAATAACTCTGAATTAATCGTTCCTTCAGGGATAGCACCACAGTTGATTGCTATAAACTTTTCGTGTTTTCTTGGGCTTAAATTATGGATGATCTTCGAAAAGACCTCCTTCCCTACTCCACTTGCTCCTTGTATCAGAACGGTTAAATCAGTAGGGGCAACTCGCACAGCCGTACTTAACGCACGCTCCAACCCTTCTGAATTGCCGATAATACCGAATCGTTGTTTAATGGATTGTAAGTTCATAATTTGTTTATAGGTCATTGGTCAATAGTCATTAGTCAACCGATGACAAATGACTTAAACCATTTCTCCTTTTAAAGTCGCACTAGTTGCTTCCTTTACCTTCACTTGAACATAATCCCCTGGTTGGTGACCTGCTACTTTTGGGAAGATGATCATTTTATTTTGGGTATTCCGACCTTTAAAATCTTGGTCGGATTTTTTTGAATCGCCTTCTATCAATACTTTAAAGGTCTTGCCAATATCTTGTTGGTTGACCTTTCGGGATACGTCATTTTGTAAATAGATAATTTCTTGTAGGCGTTTTTTCTTAGTAGCTAAGGGGATATCGTCTTCATATTTTTTGGCTGCTAGCGTTCCAGGTCGCTCAGAATAATAGAACATATAAGACGTGCTATAGTTCGCATAAGTAATCATGCTAAGCGTGTCTTGATGTTCCTCTTCGGTCTCAGAGCAAAAGCCTGCGATAATATCAGAAGAGATGGCACAATCTGGAATCAATTCGTAAATACGATCAATTTTTGCTTTATACCATTCTCGGTCATAGGTCCGATTCATCAATTCCAAAATTCTGCTATTTCCGGATTGAACGGGTAAATGGATATACTTACAAATATTCTCATAATCTCGTATCGCAAATAACACCTCATCTGTAATATCCTTCGGATGTGAAGTGGAAAAGCGTACCCGCAAATCAGGATGAACTGCTGCCACCATTTTTAATAAAGTCGCAAAACTCACCTTTTCTTTTGTCTCAGGATTTTCCCACTTATAGGAGTCCACATTTTGCCCTAACAAAGTCACCTCTCTATACCCTCTTGCATACAAATCTGTAGCCTCCGCTACTATACTAAAAGCATTTCTACTGCGCTCTCGACCTCGCGTAAAAGGAACTACACAAAAGGAACACATATTATCACATCCTCTAGTGATAGAAATAAAAGCACTGACACCATTACTCCCTAGTCGCAAAGGGCTGATGTCCGCATAGGTTTCTTCTCTGGATAAAAAGACATTTACCCCTTTCTCCCCTTCATCAGCCGTAGCGATCAATTTCGGCAAATCGCGATAAGCATCAGGACCAACCACCAAATCCACCAATTTCTCTTGGTCCAAAAACTTGGCTTTTAAACGCTCCGCCATACAGCCCAAAACCCCTACAATAGTGCCTGGTTTCTTAGTTTTAACCTTATCAAAAATTCGAAGACGCTTTCTAACGGTGTCTTCCGCTTTCTCTCTAATGGAACATGTATTGATTAAAATCAAGTCTGATTCTTCCAAATTGCGAGTAGGGCTATAGCCCGTTTCCGCCAATATAGAGGCAACGATCTCACTGTCGCTAAAATTCATCTGGCAACCATAGCTCTCAATATAGAACTTCTTGCCTCCTTTCGTTCCTTCTGTAAAATAGACTTCCCCTTGCTTGGTTTCGTCTATCTTCTTGGGAAGATCTTTTAGTGTCGGATTGTCATTATACATACCTGAAGTTTAAGGGGTAAGGAGTCAGGAGTCAAGGGTCAAGGTGTAATTCACCTAAAAACTGACTTCTGAAGCCTAACTCCTCCTATAAAAAATGCGGACACAAAGGTAAGACTTTTACATTCTGTGTGTGCCATTTTGGCAGTTTATTAACTTATTATTGGGGTATTGGGGTATTGAAAAATTTTACAACTATTCAATTAGTAATTAAACAATACTTTTTTATCTTCACCAAAGACAGAATAGGGAACGGGAAAATCAACTTCCTTTTTTTTTTCTCCCGCAAAGGAACGCCAAGGTTTCGCAAAGTCTCACTAAGTAAGTCTAAGTCGTACTTAGCGGAACTTTGCGAAACCTTAGCGAAACTTAGCGGGAAACAAAAACTCAATAGATCAGTCATGGAATTAAACATACAAAACCTAAGCAAAACCTACCCGAACGGCACAAAGGCCCTTTCCAATATCAACTTAACGATTAAGGATGGAATGTTTGGATTATTAGGACCAAACGGTGCAGGTAAATCCACCTTAATGCGAACCATCGCTACTTTGCAAGAACCCGATACAGGGTCGATTCAATTAGACGATATTGATGTGTTAGCTGAACCGATGCAACTGCGAAAAGTATTAGGGTATTTACCTCAATCCTTTGGGGTATATCCCAACTTATCAGCTGACCACTTACTAAATTACTTTGCTCGCTTAAAAGGCTTAAGTGGAAAAGCGGATCGGGCTAAAATGGTGGATTATGTGTTAGAGCTAACCAATCTTACGCAATTTAGAAATCGGAATGTGTCCGCCTTTTCGGGTGGGATGCGGCAGCGTTTTGGCATTGCCCAATTACTGTTGAATGATCCTAAATTAATCATTGTGGATGAGCCTACGGCTGGATTAGACCCTGCGGAACGGCATCGTTTTCTCAATATCCTGCGCTCGCTTGGGGAAGATCGAATTGTTATTTTTTCTACGCATATCGTGGATGATGTAAAGGAACTATGCATAGACATGGCGATCTTGAATAAAGGAGAATTGTTATTGAATGAAACGCCACAATCTGCTGTTGGTGCTTTACAAGGGAAGATATGGAAAAAGAATATTGCAGAAGAAGAATTACCCGCACATGAAAGCCAGTACAACATTATTTCTTCTGGTTTTGGAGCGAATAATCAGCTATTCATTCGAGTCTTAAGCGATCAAGATTTATCGGACAATAATTTTGAGCAAGTCGCATCTGCTTTAGACGATGTTTATTTCACTCAACTAAACAGCTTACAAACAATATGATTGGTCATATCATTTCTTTTGAGTTAAATTATTGGTTCAAAAAATGGCAATTGTACTTATACATTGCCATCGCTTTTGGGCTAGGCTTTTTGACCATGTTGGTAAGTGGAGGTGCATTTGACAGTACTACTGCAACGGTAAGTTCTCTAACTTGGCTGAATTCTCCAAATGCAATTATAGGATTAGTATTGGGATTTTCTACCCTACTCTATTTCTTTTTACCAGCGATATTTGGCAGTTCCATCAATAAGGATTTTGAAAGTGAAACCCACCAAGTATTATACTCTTATCCCTTTTCTAAATTCCAGTATTTTTCAGGTAAATTCCTGAGTGCCTTACTGATCGCCATTATGGTGTATCTCTTTGTAGGGCTAGGCGTTTTTGCAGGCACTTTATATCCGGGCATGAATCCAGAAATGCTCGGACCAACCAGGTTCTTACCCTACCTCAAAGCTTATGGGATTTATCTCATTCCGAATTTAATCATTTATGGAGGACTCATTTTCGCCATAGTAAGTGCTACTAGAAATATGATGCTCGGATACTTATTGGTGGTGGTTTTGATCTTTCAAGGAGACATTATACAGTTTATCGTCCAAGACATAGACGATAAGTCAATCCCTGCCATATTCGATCCATCGGGTGCTCAAGCAAATATTTATTATACGGAATATTGGACCGTAGATGAGCAAAATAACAACCCCTCTCCTACTGGAAAATTTATTTGGTTCAACCGATTATTTTGGTTGGTTTTAGCGATGGGGTTATTAAGTGTATTTTATCGATTTTTCCGATTATCCCAATCTCCTGTTAGTCTATTTAAAAAGAAACATCAACCTGCAGATATTGCTGCAACGGGTAAATTTGGAAGACCCATAAAAGTGGATATTCCAAGTTTACATCTCACGAACTCACTAGGAAGTCAGCTAAGTGATATTTGGTCCTTTGCCATGATGCACTTGCGATTTATTTTAAAAAGTATAGCATTTACCATATTTGCAGTATTGGGTATCCTCTTTATGATTCTGATTGCAGAATTCAGTGGCATGATCTTGCAAACGGAAACCTTACCGCTCACTTCCAAAATGCTTGAATATGGTGTCACCTTCCAATTATTCTTATTCATATTAACCATTTTGTACAGTGGATTTCTACTTCATCGGGAGAAGGATAGCAACATGGATCAGCTAGTAGATGCCACTTGGGAAAGTACGAGTACGCATTTATGGTCTAAGTTTTTAGCGGTTGTTTTAATGCAAGGATTGACCCTCTTGCTAGTGATGGTCGGCGGTATCGCCTACCAAACGTACAAAGGATTTTACCAGTTTGAAATCGGTCATTATCTATTTGCCTTACTAGGAACTACTTGGTTGTATTTCATTCCTTGGGTGGCTTTTTCATTTCTCATACATAAATTCATTCCCAATAAATATGCAGGTCTAATTGTGCTAATGATCTTATTCTTTGCCATTCCTCAAATGAGAAGAATCGGTATTGAGCAATCGCAGTTTATTTTCAATAATGGAAGCGGAGGACCTAGCCCAAGTTTTTCTGCCCTCGATGGTTTTGGACACCGATTAAAACCCTTTTACACCTATCGATTTTATTGGATGCTCGCCAGCTTAGTTTTATTGTTTTTGAGTCAGTTGTTTTGGAGACGAGGCTATGTCTTTTCTGCCAAAGATCGCTTGGCAAAAGCTGGACGAAGATTTAAATCGGGATTGGCTATGCCCTTGTTATTATCCCTTATAGCATTTATAGGAATGGGGTTTTGGATGTACCGAGAGAATAATGTGAATGACCGATATATGTCTTCCAAAAAACGAGAAGAATCTAGTGCCGAATTTGAAAAATTATACAAACGGTATGAACAACTGAAACAACCTAGAATAACGGATGTCAAAGTGAATTTAGACCTAGTTCCTGAAGATCGAACCTTTACCGCTAAGGGTCGATTTATTCTAGAAAATAAAACCACTAGTCCAATTGACACCTTAGTTTTAGACTACACTAAACACAATTATACCTTTGATTTTGATAAAGATTTAGACCTAGTAAAAGAGGATGAAGACCATAATGTGTCTATTTATAGTTTCAAAACTCCGCTCCAAGCTGGCGAAAAAATGACCTTGAGTTTTGATATTGAAAACAAGTCCAATACTTTTTTCAGAAATCATTCAGGGGTTCTCTACAATGGCACTTTTCTCCAACATTGGCTCATTTTTCCTTCTATTGGGTATAATGGTAGATTTGACTTAACAGATGATAGTGTGCGAAAAAAATATGGACTGGAACCCAAAGAAAGAATGGCAGAGCCTACCGATCTAACGGCAAGAGGTAATAACTACATTTCATTCGATGCAGATTGGATTGATTTTGAAGCTACGGTAAGTACCGCTCCTGACCAAATTGCTATTGCACCGGGGTATTTACAAAGAGAATGGGAAGAAAATGGTCGAAAGTATTTCCATTACAAAATGGATTCTAAGATGCTCCTATTTTACTCGTTTGTCTCTGGAAAATACGAGGTATTAAAAGATAAATGGAAGGATGTCAATCTAGAAATTTATTATCATAAAGACCATGATTTTAATTTGGAGCGCATGATGAACTCCTTGAAAAAAAGTCTTACCTATTACACAGAAAATTTTGGTCCTTACCAGCATCGGCAAGCTCGTATTATAGAGTTTCCTTCTCATTATGGTTCTTTTGCGCAAGCCTTTGCCAATACGATTCCTTTTTCAGAAGGATCGGGTTTTATTGCAAAAATTGATGATAGCGAAGAAGGCGGAGTGGACTATCCCTTCTCAGGAACCGCACATGAATTAGCCCATCAGTGGTGGGCACACCAAGTAATAGGCGCCAATGTACAAGGAGCTACTTTAATGTCAGAAAGTTTATCAGAGTACAGTTCTTTAAAAGTATTAGAGAAAGAGTATGGAAAAGGAAAAATGAGAATCTTTTTGAAAGATGCCTTAGACAAATATCTCTTACAACGAACGACAGAACGTAAAAAAGAGAAACCGCTGATGTACAATGAAAACCAACCTTATATCCATTATTATAAAGGTTCTTTGGTTTTATATGCTATGAGCGACTATCTAGGAGAAGACAAGTTCAATGCTGTTATCAGACGATATAGGGATAGTGTAGCTTTCCAAGAACCACCCTATACCACTTCCTTAGAATTTGTAGGCATGATCGATGAAGCAACTCCTGACTCATTGAAATATTTGATAAAAGATATGTTTGAAACCATTACGCTGTATAGCAATCGAGTCAAGAAATCCATTTCAGCAAAACAAGCAGATGGAACCTATAAAGTTACTTTAGATTATGAAGTAAGAAAGTACAAAGCCAACGAAAAAGGAAAGCGAATCTACCACGATGAGGGAGGAACTCCTTTTTATCAAGTCAATGAAAAACAAGATTCCATTAAATCCTTTCCCTTGAATGATTACATAGATATTGGTGTATTCGGTGAAGATGATAAAGAATTGTATTTACAAAAACACAAGGTGAACAAAATCTTTGATCGAGTAGAAATCATTGTTAATGAAGAACCAAAGGAGGTGGGAATTGATCCTTATAATAAATTGATCGATACGCAGAGTAGTGATAATCGGAGAAAACTGTAAAGTGAAGAGTTAAGAGCGTGGAGTGTGGAGTGAATTCCATACTCCACACTCCACACTCTTCACTCCTCACTTACTTACTATCTAGGGCATTCAATCCATAATGCTCAATCACTTGAATCAATTGGTCAGAGAAGTTATTCAAATGAGAATAATTCATTTTTTCTAACTGCTGTGCCCAATCCTTATAATTCGTACTGCCTAAGGACTGTAAGTTGGCAAATTTGCCAGAGCTTAGGTACAAACTATTATCACGGAAGCTCGTCCAAGCATTTTCATACTTACGATAACATTGCCCCTTACTTTGAACAGAAGCCCCTCTCCAATCCACAGAGCAAGGGATCGCAAAATGATTGTTAGCAATAGAGGACACTTTTTGGCCACCCGCTAGACTATGCAAATAGGCTGTGCCTAAAATAACGGACGAAGGGATACCATATTTTCGTCGTTCTTCGACTACCACTTTTGCAAAGCGCTTCAAATATTCTTGTTTTTTCGTTTCTTGAATGTTTTCTAATTGGTCTAAGGCAGAGGGGGTAGCGGAAGTGGATCCAAAAGGAGATAAATCAAAACGATCTAAAATTCCTTTCTTAGTCGCCACCTTTTCCGTAAAATATTGCTTTTTTTGTGCTGCTTGAGGTCTGCTGCCTTGGTTCAACGGCATCTCTTGTGATTCTTCTGGATCACTCAGATTGATACTAAAACTAAATTCTTTCTGGGTAAAGAGGTAGAGGGCAATCGCCAATAGCAACAATTTAAACCAATGCTGTTGGGCATACTCGAGCATTTTAGCAATGTCGGCATTAATTTTCATAACCTTGTTTTTGCATTAGCTAGTTACTTTTCTAAGGTAGGAAACGGAAAGGCTGGTTTTCCTAGGATAGAAGCACACACTAAACTAATATATTATCGAATCTTTCAAAGCAAAAATAAAACAAAATGTTTTAAAAAACAATTCGATAAAAACATATTTTGTTTTATAATTTAATAAATTCCAAGCACTAATTTTTAAGCACCAAATTCTAAATTCCAAATTCCAATACTAGACTCGAAAAGGGGTAAAAAGTGATTTGTCAATCTTGTTTATATGTTGAATTGTTGAATTGTTTATCCAAGAAAGAAAGAACGAAACAATGATCTATTCCCGTCCGATGGCTAACGTGGTCGGATGGGAAGGCTCATCGGACGGCGTTAGCCATCCGACGAATTTATCAACTGTTTTATTTACTCTGTCTAACTATGTTCTTGGACATAAAAAATGGAACAATCAATCACAATTTTATCCTGTTCGCAGTATAGATTGGAATTTGGAATTTGAGATTTGGAATTTCAAACCATGTTAGAACCGCAGACCACCCTCAATTGCAATGGCACTTTAGTGGATCTTTCCACCCCAATTGTCATGGGTATTTTAAATATTACTCCAGATTCTTTTTTCGATGGAGGTAAGTACCAACAAAAGGATGCGATCCTGAAAAAAGTGGATCAAATGCTGCAAGATGGGGCACGTGTTATTGATGTTGGAGGAATGTCTTCCAGACCAGGGGCTGCTATTATTTCGGCAGAAGAGGAGTTGAAACGAGTATTGCCTGCTATTGAGTTAATACGCAATCGACACCCCAAAGCTTTAATTTCGTTGGATACGATACAATCCGTAGTCGCGAAAGAGGCCATACAATTAGGCGCAGTGCTAATTAATGACATTTCAGCAGGACAGATCGACCCACAATTATATGAAACAGTAGCACAATATGATGTTCCCTACGTCTTAATGCATATGCAGGGGAAACCGTCCAATATGCAAGTGCAGCCAGACTATGCCGATGTGAATTTGGACATATTGGATTTCTTCATACAGGAAATTGGAAAACTGCGAGCACTAGGAGTGAAAGACATCATTATTGATCCCGGTTTTGGGTTTGGTAAAAGTATTGCTCATAACTTTCAAATTCTAAGAAATTTACATATCTTTAAAATGCTAGATGTTCCTATAATGGTAGGTTTATCTAGAAAGTCCATGATCTATAAACCCCTTGAAATCGGACCAGAGGAAGCATTGAATGGAACCTCTGTTTTGCATTTGGCAGCCTTACAACAGGGCGCTTCAATACTAAGGGTACACGATGTTAAAGAAGCAATCGAAACCATAACGTTGTTTAAGTTGTTGCAAGGATAAATGGTATGATTATTTGATTGTACCTCTTGCCTCCAACACTATGAGAAAATAAAAACCTGTAATGGCATACTTACTTACAGAAGAAAATATCAAACACTGTACAATAGGTTATTTAAAAACCTATTATAAGAACAACAGTTCTAGAGGTTTTGGCGAATCCGAGGCTAAACTAGATATGGTAACAGCCGATGGAGTGGTAGCGGATGGCTATTTAAAATTTACGAAGTCAGAAGGGGGAGATGCCTTTAATTGGAATGAACTGTTGGAGGATGATAAAGACTTAAAAGCCAAACCCAAAGCTAAACCTACTATCACCACCTTTCTCGCTACCTTCGAGGCGACTTCTCAGGATACGGCTGATGAAATTCAGTATAAAGTTCAAAATTCCTTATTATTTTTTGATGCCTTGGCTGTGGCCTTTATGATAGCTGCAGGTTCTTATGGATTCAATTATCTAAGAGATCAATTTACCCTAAATGAATTGGGATTTGTTCCCTTTTGGGCGGGCTTTTTTGGCGTGCTAGTCGCTTCGTTGATTGGCTATTTTTTTATTTTTCGATACTTTCCTCGTTATAGATACATTTTTGCCATAGAGCAATTCAATCGATACCATGCAGATGAACAATGGATTGCTTATGGAGAAGATGTCTTCGAACATCCCGAAAATAAATACTTGGTGGAGTTGAAAAAGCAGTGCATGAAAAAAGGCTATGGATTAATATCAGTTAATCAACAACTCTACCCAACGCTAGTAATGACGCCTAAAAGAGAGGAAGTTGGTGGCGCAAGGAAACGAGTGAAAGAGTTCTTCTCCTCTTCTGCTACGATTACCAAAAAACGGTTTGGCTGGTTGAAGCTACCAAATTGGCTACAAAAAAGACTACCCAATGTCAAATGGAATCGTACCATTACCGTTCCCTTGGAGAATACAGGGGATTATATGAGATATACCCGATCTTATTGGAAACAAGCTTTATTGATTGGCTTTTCTATGTTAGTAATGGGTGAAATCTATAGAGAGGAGTTAAAAAATCCAAATATCGTTTACTTAGACGGACCAGAATATGAGCAAACGGTAATCGAACAAACAAAAGATAACAAAAAGGAACCCAATGTCACCTTTTTGGACTTAGAGACGGGAGATCGGAAACGGATCGTTGATCCACGAAATACGGCTATTCCCACTAGTACAGAATTTGTAGATAAGGTTATAAAAACACCCAAGACAACCATCAGAAAACAACCTGTCAAGAAAAGTCCTGCCAAAGAATTTACGGAGAAAGGAATCATCATTAGCACAGGACTCAACGAGCATATAGCGTATTCCTGTAATCGCATAGCTCATTTAAAAGGAACCTTCTATGTGGTTCAAATTACCTTAGCAAAGACCTATGATCTAGCACTATCGAATGTAAAAATTTATACTCAAAGGGGATTTAAGACCAATGCTATATCCCTCAGTTGCTTGTATAAAAATCATACCGGCTATATTATTTATCTCGATGATATTTTTGCTACGAAAGCAGAAGCAGAAGAACGAGCTGCCTCTTTTCATAAATTGAAAGTGGCCAAGGGAGAACATCGGGAGGAAACGATTATTCGAGTGATTAATAGGAATTAATGATTCATTTTAAAAATCGACTGTTCGGCTATCCTTTAATGGCACTAATACTATTAGGATTCCTTTTTTTATCCGCTCAATGGTCTGATCATGCATTATACATAGGGGTCATCCAAATAGAACACCAAGAAGATACTGCCCTTTCCACTATGGATATCAAGGTCTTTTCAGATGATCTCCAAAATGCCTTAAAAAATGAATTTGATTGGAAGCAATTACCTAAAGTATCAGTAGCATGTGACGCCCATACCAACGCTATCGAACAGTACTTTCAAAATCATCTTACGATCTCCATCAATAAGGAACCCATCTCTATCACACTTCAAGACTGTACAAATAATACAGAGGTGTATATCTTAAGCTATACCCTTTCTACTCCGAAAAAATGGGAGACCCTTACCCTTAAAGCTGATTTTTTAATGGAACTCTTCCCTACTCAAACCAACGTCCTTCAAGTTCAATATCAATCCGCTAAGTCAAAAACGATGCAGCCTTTTTTTGGTAAAATGGTGAAGCGTCAATATCAGTTGGAATTTGAAATTGGAGCTATGACACAAGGAAAGTAGGTGTTACTTATTTCTCACATAAACAAAGCCCGTAACTGATAGACAAAACGAGAGAATAACCGAACGTCCTCCGTAACAATCTGAGCCGTTCCTTCCATTCCATGTTGAAAGGTTAAGTCTTCATGAAAGGTACTCGTCAATCCTTTGGACAATTGTACTTTTGCTTTATACCCTTGTTCCGCTTTTATAGAAGCCATTTCTTGCAGGGTTCCTTCTACGATACCAAATTCCTTTTTGGGATAATGATCCAATTCTATGAGCACGACTTGTCCCGTATCCACTTTCCCGAAGCCACTAGAAGGGATAAATAATTCTCCATATAATTCTCCTTGTACATCAGGTATAATGCGGGCAAATTCTTGGTCGGGTTGCAAGAACATATTGTTTTTTGCAAATCCAACAAATTCTATTTTCCCAGCGATAGGAGCGGTCAACAAATATTTTTGTTCCCATAAGGCTAACTGACTTTTTAAGCGACTATGGGTATCTTCAATTTGGTTTTTGGAAGTAATGGTTTCTCTTCCCCGATCAAAGTCTAGATTTTGCTGCTCTTTTTTCAAAAGGATTAGCCGATTCTTAATATCCGTAAAAGCAGCTTGTTTTTGTTCTATTTGCCCTTTTAAAAGCAAGACAGATCTGGCGTGTTGTTCATACTCTTCTCTAGAAATCACTTCTTTCAACAGCAATACTTGATAGCGATCTTTCAACATTTTTTTTGCAAAAGCATAGTCTTGTCTAGCTAACTCTACCTGTTTTTTGGCATTCTTTTCCGCCGTAATGACTTCCGCTATTTGTTGCTGAATCAGGGTCTTTCTGCTTTGGTCATTCAATACGCCTTGGGCAATATTATTAGATTGTTTCAGGCTACTAATCAGGGCATTGAAGTAAGGCTGTAACTCACCCAATTGCCAATACGCTTTATAGGCAGTCAGATTAGGGGAATCTCGCAACACCTTCTTTAGTTCTTGTATATCCTGAAAGTTGGCTGCATTTTTCAAATACCCAATCAAAGCCCCCTCCTCTACCCACTCCTTTTCGTTTACCTGTAAGGACAAAGCCCCAGTGGTTCGAGACAATACACTTACGGGCATTTCTGTCGTAGTTAATTGCAATCTCGTTTTTACAACGTCTGGATATTTAATGAACCAACTCATGATGAAGATGCCAATGGTCGCAAAAAAGAATACCGTAATTCCCCAACGAATGAGCCAGTTGGGCATTCTAGTCAATATCTCATTTACTTCTTCGCTATGCCTCGGTTTGATTTGTTTGATGGGAGGTAATTCTACTTTTTTGAGGATGGGTTGGCTTTGTTTTACCATGATATTCTTTTTTGTAACGCTGGGTTATTGAAGAGTTGTTGAGTCCACTCTAAAAACACAATTTGGTAAACACATAGGCACATAGAGACCTAAGTTTTGCGCAAATTTGGCAAAAGTTTGCTCGGCGACTAAAGTCGCCTCGCAATAGGGTTTCTTTAGCGGCAGCGATTTAAAAAGC